>CANQXU010000057.1 GCA_947627865.1 uncultured Paenochrobactrum sp.
TAGCGACGAGGGTATGAAAGTGATTGAGGCTATGGTTAGAAGAGAACTACAAGGTTGGGTGTAATACTCAATATTAGCTTCTGCTTAATAAGAGCCGGCGATTAAATGCGCTGGCTTTTTTTTGCGATGACTATGCTATAATTATACGAGAAGATTTATGAGGTCACTGTCATGGGCGGTTTTGAACTTACATTATTAATACTGGCTATTCTTGTGATTATTACCTTGCTGGCGGGTGTAAAAACTGTGCCTCAAGGTTTTAACTACACCGTATTACGCTTTGGCAGATATACACGCACGCTCGCACCGGGGCTCAATATAATTGTTCCGTATTTTGATCGTGTCGGCGCTAAGCTGAATATGATGGAACAGGTGCTTGATGTGCCAACGCAAGAGGTCATTACCCGCGACAACGCGACCGTTGCCGTTGATGGCGTTGCTTTTTTTCAGGTGTTGAATGCTGCTCAGGCTGCATATGAAGTGCACAATCTGGAATATGCAATTTTAAATCTGACCATGACCAATATTCGTACTGTCATGGGCTCTATGGATCTGGATGAATTATTATCCAATCGTGACACGATCAATGATCGCTTGCTGCATGTGGTTGATGATGCAGCACATTCATGGGGCATTAAAATGACCCGTGTGGAGATTAAGGATATTAATCCTCCAAAAGACCTCATTGAATCAATGGGCCGCCAGATGAAGGCCGAGCGTGATAAACGTGCGCAGGTGCTGGAAGCAGAAGGGGATCGCAACGCACAGATTTTGCGTGCGGAAGGTCAAAAGCAAGCGCAAATTCTCGAGGCAGAAGGTAAGCGCGAAGCCGCTTATCGTGAAGCTGAAGCGCGTGAGAGAATGGCTGAAGCGGAAGCTCGTGCAACACAACTGGTTTCTGATGCGATTTCAGAAGGTAATGTGCAGGCGATTAATTACTTTATTGCACAAAAATACACTGAAGCCTTGTCTGATATCGCGAGTGCGAAAAATCAGAAAATCATTATGATGCCACTTGAAGCAACTGCTTTGATCGGCTCCTTGGGTGGAATTGGTGCAATTGCCAAAGAAGTTTTTGGCTCGACTGACGATACACATGCAACACAGCCAAGAACACGCACTGTACCACAGACTGGTAAAAGCCAATCTTAATCTTAGTGATTAAGTGAAAGGTTGTAGAGAGTGATGATCCAAATGGCAGAATATCTTGGAGAATGGGGCTGGGTTGTTGTTGGCTTTATAGTCATGATGCTTGAAATTCTATTGCCAGGAATCTTTCTGATCTGGTTTGGTATTGCTGCTGTCGCTACCGGTTTCATTTTTATGCTGTTGCCGCTCACGCTGGAGTGGCAATGGCAGCTGGCAGTGTTTTTGGTGCTGGCAATATTATTCCCCGTGATTGGTCATCGTTTTCTTGGATCAAGCAGCAGAGAGGTTCCTCTACCATTACTCAATCGTCGGGGAGAGCAAATGGTAGGATTGCGCGGAACTTTGGTTGAGCCGATCGTGAACGGGCAGGGGCATCTACGCTTAAGCGGCAGCTTGTGGCGCATCACCGGACCGGAACTGCCAGTTGGGACGAAGGTGATTGTGGTCGCCTTTGAGGATAATATGCTGGTGGTTGCAGCCGAGATAGAATGAGTTCTCTAATAAAAAGCCGGTGAGATTATCACCGGCTTTTTTTGTGAATGATCAGGCCGCACCAATGCGCAGCAAATCATGAAAATGGATAATCCCAACTGGCAGATCGTCCTCAACCACAATAAGTACGCTGATATTATGCTCGTCCAAAATGCTTAATGCACTGCTAATGAGAGCAGTAGGGCTGATGGTTCTTGGCTTTTTGGTCATCACATCATCAACGGATAGTTCCGAGAGGTTGCGGTGAAGATTGCGTGCCAGATCACCCTCAGTCACGATACCAGCTAATTTGCCATTACCGTCAATAACCGCGACACAGCCAAAACGCTTATGCGAGAGTGTTTTCATAGCCTCAGGCATTAAAGTGCCTTGCGCTACCAGCGGGATCCGTTCGCCTTTATGCATGACTTCACGCACATGCATGAGATTGGCGCCGAGTGATCCACCCGGATGGAAAACACGAAAATCACCAGGTGTAAAATTGCGGGCTTCGAGTAAAGCAACTGCCAGCGCATCACCTATAACGAGCTGCATCACTGTCGAAGTCGTAGGTGCAAGCCCCAGCGGACATGCTTCTGTGGCTTTGGGCAAGAGCAGACATACTGTAGCGGCACGCGCCAAGGCCGAATCTTCGCCTGATGTAATAGCAATCAAAGGTATGCGGAAACGGGTTGCATAGCTGACAACGCCTTTTAGTTCGGAAGTTTCGCCCGACCATGAAAGCGCCAAGATAACATCATTGCGGCGGATCATACCTAGATCGCCATGATTGGCTTCAGCAGAATGCACGAAAAATGCAGACGTGCCGGTTGAAGCAAAGGTGGCCGCAAGTTTGGAGCCGACATGGCCGCTTTTGCCAATGCCAGTGACGATAAGCCGTCCTGTGCTTTCACCGATCAAACGCACAGCTTCAGCAAATGGTTCAGCGAGTGCGTGTCCTAACGCATCTTGCAATGCAACGAGACCAGATTGTTCTGTCTGCAATGTCCGCAAAGCAGAGGCAATGAGGTCTTCATTCTTCGCATGAAAATTTGTTTCGTTCATATCCAGCACAATAAGTTTAAGTTGATCTGCATGTAGGCGAGCATTTAAAAAACAGATGCCATTAATATGTCTGGTGCGGTGTGAAGTCCAGCTTTAGCTGACAAAGCCACTATAAGTTTACAGATAAAAGATAAAACTCTAATCTTTAAAGGCGGTTAGGGTGCCTTATAAACTTTCAGTTAACCATGATGTTTTACCATTTACACACTATGATGTAATTGGTTCGCATTTTCATGCTCAAGTTTTTAAGGCTGCTTAATCAGCAATTGATGATTGGCGAGAAGTCGATACTTCTGGCTGCGTCTTGCTGTGCGCTGCTTTTTATGACTGGTAAGAGCGTGTATGCGCAGGAAAATATTTTGCGTGGTGGCATCATTAATGCCCCGACAATGTTGGACAGGCAGAGGCCGCCATCTGCTTTTTCTGGGGCTGACCCGTCATTCAATCAATATGAAAGTAACATCCCCGAGAGTCGTTTGCGTCAATCTATGCCAGACGTTTCCCAAGATATGGAAGACAACAGGTCATCTGATCAGTTGCAGTCTGCAAGGCCTAATGCTGGAGCTTTACAGTCAATAGATTTGCCTTCAATCGAGGATGTGAATCGCCAATTTGATACGTGGCCACAACAAGATGATACCAATGCTTTTGAAGCTGATCCGGTTGGAACTAATGAACGGGGCGAGCGTGCGCGTAAAATCAGTGGCATTGATGGAGCAGCACAGCGAACGAATGCTCGGGAAATGCGCCTGCAAGCATATGGGCGCTTTGTTTTAGAAGAACCTTTCGCAGCTCAGGGAATAAGAGTTGGGCGCTTTATTCTTCGACCGACTTTAGAGCAGGGTATCAAAGCCACGAGCAATGCGGATAATAGCAATGGTGGTAAAAGTGCTGTTATCTCACAAACTGCTTTACAGTTTTTATTGGCGTCCGATTGGCAGCGCCACGCGGTTAACTTGGATATGCGCGGCAGTTGGGACCGGTCACTCTCTGGCCAGAATATTTCCGAGCCACACTTATTAATGAATGCTGATATACGCTTGGATCTAACGGAGCTGGATCAACTAAATTTTAAGTTTGGTTATGAGCAACGACGCGAAAGTGCGTCAGATCCGAACTCGATCGCAAATGTTGAGAAGCGCCCATTCTACCGCAAACTAAATAGCAGTATCGGGATTGAGCGACAGCAAGGGTTGATTTTTGGCGGTGTAACAGCGCAGTTCGATTATCATACCTATGATAAGGCCTATTTAGACGACGGTACTGTTGTGAGCCAACGTGATCGCGACAATCTTCAATCATCATTGCGGTTGCGCGGTGGTTATGAGTTGTCTGCGTCATTCAAACCATTCTTGGAAGCTGAGATTGGCAGGCGGAGCTTCCAGAATAAATATGATCGTAATGGCTTTCAGCGCAGCGGTAATGAATGGGCTTTACGTGCCGGAGTGATTATTGACCGCGGTGAAAAGCTGAATGGTGAAGTGGCAATCGGCTATTTGCATGAAGAATTAGATGATGCACGCCTTAAAAATATGGGGGGCCTCTCGCTAAAAGGCACGATCAACTGGTCGCCAATCCGTGGTACACAAATACGCCTTGGAACACAGACCAGAACTGAAATATCGACAGCACTATATGATAACGGTTCGATATATTATTTATCGGAATTGGAAATTATACATCACTTGCGTTCAAATCTGACACTGAATACCAAATTTGATCTTGCTCTGCGCGATTACCAAAGTTCATCAGAAAGAGATTGGACAATTGGTGCACAAATTGGTGCTACTTATTGGATAAACCGGTTTGTCGCATTGGATGCGCGCTTACGCTATGAGCGCTTGTATAGTGATGTTGGTAGTCGTGAATATTCAGCAAAAAGCATTTATGGTGGTATCAAGCTACAGCGGTGATTAAGGCTTTGTCGCAATGGACTGGGGCATAGATGATGTCATGCCCCAGATCGGAAAGTGATTGAATGATATCAGACCGCGAGCGCTTTTGCTTCCAGTGCAAGTTTTGTAATTCCATCCCAGTCGCCGGCATTTAAAAGTGCTTGCGGTGCGACCCAAGAACCACCCACACAAATAACATTTGATAAAGATAAATAGCTTTTCGCATTGCTTAAACTGACACCGCCTGTCGGGCAAAAGAAAAGACCGTTCAAAGGTGATGACATGGCTTTTAAAAATGGTGCGCCACCTGCTTGTTCTGCAGGGAAAAATTTTAAATAAGTATAGCCCTGATCACGTAGTGTCAGCATTTCTGTGGGCGTAATAGCCGCTGGCAAAAGCGGGATATCACTCATCCGCGCTGCATCAGTAATTTGCTTGCTTGCACCAGGGCTAACAATAAATTTTGCCCCAGCTTCCTCGGCGCGCTCATATTGAACGCTGTTTAAGATGGTTCCGGCACCAACAATTGCTTCAGGAACCTCATCTGCAACTGCCTTGATCGCGTCCAGCGCTGATTGAGTGCGCAATGTAATTTCAATCGCCGGAAGCCCGCCTTTAACCAAGGCTCTCGCCAATGGAACCGCATGTTCCGGTTTGTCGATAACTAGCACAGGAATAACTGGCTGGGCGCTAAGAATGGGCAAAAGAAGCTCAGTTTTTTGTGACATATTTTTTCCCGTTACATATCTGCTTAAACTTTTCGACAAAGGTTTATCCAAACCGTTAAACCTTGTCTATCTTTGGTTTTTACAGGGCGATGCTTGCACATTGTGAATTCAGTGGCGCATTTTCGTCAGAATAATCATGTGCGAGGCGTATTTTCCAGCCAATCCAGCTCGCTTCAAGCTTCAGATCATATTGATTTTTTGTAAAATTCGGCCCGTTATAGCGATGCGCAAAGGTGCTCCAATCATTTTTGGAGAGTGTTTCAATCAGATCTGCTTTTATAATAAAGCGCAGCATCAGTTCAACCTGACCTTTCAATCCGCTTCGAGCAGTTTTTACAAAATGGTCAATCGAGTTGTAATTCAACCATTGCCAATGGGCGCCCATGACTTGCCCTATACCCCATGATGTGGATTCTAACGCTGCCTTTTGGTTAAACTTCATGGCACGTTGTAATAGCTCCCAGCGTTGTGTCTGGCTGGTGGGATTACGGATTTTCCCAGCTACGGGTGATGAAATACCAGCATTTCTGGCCAGCTTGCGAGTGGCGTCGCTTAGTCTGCGATCAAAATAATGTCCTTCAAAGCGGATTGCTGGCTCTTGGCGATCATTTACCCAGTGATAGTAACGTCCGTTACTTTCAATTTCTGTGAGGGCAAGTATCGATGCTGGATCAATTCCCGCTTGCTCACTTGCGGTTACAATCTCGTTGACTATATTTTTATCCATATTTTGAACCTCCATAGGACAATAAAAACCTATTGTCGCTGATTTCTCGGGGAGGGGGATAAATTGACGTCTTGAAAATGCGCGATTGCTTGGGTAGGTGCATAGCATGAAAGAAGTGGCCAAAATTATGAACAACAATTCAAACATGCCTTTTACTGTTGCGGCGCTTTATCGTTTTGCCCGTTTCCCGCGCTATAAAGAGTTTAGAGAGCCTTTATTTGCTTTGTGTGATGCGGAAGGCATTAAAGGTACGCTGCTATTAGCGGCTGAGGGCATCAATGGTACTGTTGCCGGTACAAAAGAAGCTATTGCAAAATTAATTGCTTATCTGGAAACTATTCCGGAAATTGCTGATCTTGAGCTGAAATATTCAACGGCTGCCAAAATGCCGTTCTATCGATTAAAAGTGCGCCTCAAGCGTGAAATCGTAACAATGGGTGTCGATGGCATTGACCCGTTGCAGTCCGTCGGCACTTATGTGGAGGCGCAGGACTGGAATGAGCTGATCAGTGATGAAAACACGATCGTTGTGGATACTCGTAATGATTATGAATATGTGGTCGGAACCTTTGCTAAGGCGATTGATCCTGACACCAAAACATTTCGTGAGTTTCCTCAATGGGTGGAAGACCACCGTGAAGATCTTGAAGGCAAGAAAATCGCTATGTTTTGCACCGGTGGCATACGCTGCGAAAAAGCAACGGCTTTCGTTAAAGGCTTGGGCTTTGATGATGTTTATCATCTCAAAGGCGGTATTCTTAAATATCTGGAAGAGGTCCCAGCAGAAGAAAGTCTTTGGGAAGGCGAATGCTTTGTCTTTGATGAACGCGTTTCTGTTGGGCATGGCTTGATTGAAGGCGATGTTGAGCTATGTCGTGCTTGTCGCCGTCCTTTGACGGCGGAAGACAAACTTTCCAAGTTCTTTGTTGAGGGTATCTCTTGCGAGGGCTGCTATCCGGAGCGCACAGACGAAGATCGTGCCAGATTTGCCGAACGTCAAAAGCAAATCCGCTTGGCAAAAGAGCGTGGTCTGCCGCGGCATTTGGGGCGCTAACTTATCGCTTTAAAAAAAACCCTCGAATGAGGGTTTTTTTAATCTTTAAATGAAATATCACACTTTGGTGAATATCGCGTCATGTCGTTGACCATTAAGTAGTGAGCGCTTAGTTTAGATAAAAACCGAATGGTCGGAAACTATTAACAGGATTCCCGCAGGCATGGCTCGCCCTCGTGTAATTGATCAAAATGATATTTTGGATGCAGCTGAGGTTGTGGTTATGCGCAATGGCGCGGCGCAGCTCACTCTGGATGCCGTCGCAATTGAAGCAGGAATTAGTAAAGCCAGTGTGATCTATGACTATAAAAGCAAACAGCAGCTCATTAAATCGGTTATAGCCCGTCGCATAGAGAGAGAAAAAAATCGCATAAAGAGCGCGACTGATGCTCTTGGTGATGTTTCTGATCGTACTGTTCGAGGCATGATCGCAGCAGCAGCACAAGCACCTGATGATGATCTGCTTGCGGTGGCTCGCAAGCTTGCTGCAGCTCTGGCTTTGGATGATGAGTTGCGCAGTGTCATTGAAGATTATTATCGCCGCAAGATTGCGTCTGTCATGGAAACTTCTGAAAATCCTGCAAAGGGGATTTTGGCATTTTTGGCGCTGGAAGGATTAAAATCTCTGGAGTGGCATAAATATTATTCATGGAATGCCGCAGAACGCGATCTTATTTTGCAGGAAATCAGTCATTTGCTCGGTGCTGAACCACAGCCCCTGAGTGAGAGCTTGTGAAACTTTTCGAATAAACTTTCCCCTATTCACTGGACGATATGATCTCGTTCCGGTGCTCACCCAATGTTGGACTTTGTAAAATGCACGCATTTAAACTCACTTTTAAAATGGCAGCAGCTGCAAGCTTACTGGCACTGGTAGCGGCCTGTAGCGATTCGGACAGCTCCAAGCAGTCTGCCGCAGCAGCCAGACCGCCCTCGGCTGTAAGCATCGTAGAAGTTGTCCCTGAAGCAATTCCGATCCTGAATGAATTACCTGGCCGTATTGCGCCTACGCGCATAGCTGAAGTGCGCCCGCGCGTTTCCGGTATTGTGCTTGAGCGTGTGTTTGAGCAGGGTAGCCTCGTTCAAGAGGGTGACTTGCTATACCGAATTGATCCCGAGCTGTTTCAAGTACAGTTAGAAGCCGCGCAGGCAACATTGCAACGCGCGCAGGCCCTTCAATTGCAGGCCCGCCAAGCAGCCGATCGTCAGAAGCAGTTGAAAGAGCGCAATGTATCAAGCGGCCAGCAGGTTGATGATGCCATAGCCGCACTTGCTCAGGCGGATGCAGAAGTGGCGATTGCTAAGGCTGGTCTGGATCAGGCTCAGCTTAATCTTGATTATGCTAAAATTGATGCACCTATATCTGGACGTATCGGCCGCGCCATGATCACTGAAGGTGCGCTGGTGAGTGCCAATAGTGCTGAAAGCCTTGCTACAATTCAGCAAATAGATCCTGTTTATGCAGACTTTACCCAGTCAGCGAGCGCCCTCCTAAAATTGCGTAAAGCAATGGAAAATGGAGATTTGGCGGATTCCAACACAGATGAAGCCCGTGTAAAACTACTGTTGGATGATGGCAATGAATACGGCCATGGCGGACGCCTGCTTTTCCTTGAAGCAGTTGTTGATGCAACAACGGGTCAAGTGACATTGCGCGGCGAGTTCCCAAATCCGGATGGTGACTTATTGCCGGGTATGTATGTCCGCGTCCTGATTGAGCAGGGTATCGAGAATAATGCAATTGCAGTTCCGCAGCAGGCTGTTCAGCGTGATGCGAGTGGTGGATCTCAGGTTTATGTCGTCAATGAGGACAATATTGTTGAGCTCAAGCCAGTGCAAATTGGGCGGGCAATTGGCGAGCGCTGGGTAATCAACCATGGTTTAAATGCTGGTGATAAGGTGGTTGTTGAAGGATTCCAGAAAATCCGTCCAGGCGCTCCGGTTGCTGCCCAGCCATGGAAAGCTGAAAATGGTGAAGCTCCATCCGATAATAACGGGACAGCGGGTGCTGCCACGAAAGCAAGCGCTGGCTAAGGAATAAATAAATGCCTCAATTTTTTATTGACAGACCCATATTTGCGTGGGTTGTCGCGATTTTCATTATGCTGGCTGGTGCAATTGCAATTCCGTTTTTGCCGGTTGCACAATATCCAAATGTTGCCCCGCCGCAGATTAGTGTTCGTGCCACCTATGCAGGTGCTGCACCAGAAGACCTTTATCAAGGTGTAACGAAGCCCATTGAAGAAGAGCTCAATGGTGTCAATGGGCTGTTATATTTTGAATCCACATCTGACTCCTCAGGAATGGTCACGATTACAGCAACCTTTGCACCTGGAACTGATACTGCTCAGGCATCCATTGACGTGCAGAACGCAGTGCGCCGTGTTGAGCCAAGATTGCCACAAGTCGTCAAGCAGGTTGGTATTCAGGTTGAAGAGGCTGGCTCGGGCTTCCTAATGATGGTGTCCTTGACATCAACTGATGGCACAGTCGATGCTGTGGGTCTTGGTGACTATCTCAGCCGTAACGTTTTGAGTGAAATTCGGCGTATTGATGGTGTTGGGCGCGCTCAGCTTTTTGCAACGCAGCGCGCTATGCGTGTTTGGGTCGATCCTGATAAACTAGTCGGATTAAACCTGACCGCTGATGATGTCACAAATGCAATTCGGTCTCAAAATGCTCAGGTCGCGGCTGGTACGATCGGTGCGCAGCCTAATCCGCTTACACAGCAGATTTCTGCGACTGTTCTAGTTCGGGGGCAGCTTAATTCTCCGGAAGAATTCGGTTCAATTATTTTGCGTGCCAATCCTGATGGATCATCAGTTCGTTTATCCGATGTCGCCACCATTGAAGTCGGTGCGGAAAATTATAGTTTCTCATCACGATTAAACGGGCAGCCAACGGCGGCACTTGCGGTTCAATTGTCGCCAACAGGGAACGCACTTGCTACTGCAACAGCTGTGCGTGCGCAGATGGAGGAACTTTCCCGTTATTTCCCGGCGGGTCTGGAATATGCAATTCCGTATGATACAACCCCGTTTATCTCAGTTTCCATTCAGAAAGTGATTTATACTCTTCTTGAGGCAATCCTGCTCGTCTTTGCAGTTATGTTCCTCTTTTTGCAGAATATTCGTTATACGATCATTCCAACCCTTGTTGTGCCTGTTGCCTTGCTGGGAACATGCGCCGTCATGCTGATAACAGGGTTTTCCATTAACGTTTTGACGATGTTTGCTATGGTTTTGGCCATTGGTATTCTTGTCGATGACGCGATTGTTGTTGTTGAAAACGTCGAACGTATTATGGCGGAAGAAGGTCTGTCGCCGAAAGATGCGACACGCAAGGCCATGAAGCAAATCACCGGCGCAATTGTTGGTATCACGCTGGTGCTGACCGCCGTCTTTGTTCCGATGGCATTCTTCCCTGGTTCTGTTGGTGTGATCTACCAGCAGTTCAGTCTGACTATGGTTGTCTCTATTTTATTCTCTGGTTTCTTAGCCTTGACTTTGACACCGGCTCTTTGCGCCAGTTTCCTCAAGCCAATTGCCAAGGGACACCACGATGATAAAAAGGGCTTCTTTGGCTGGTTCAACCGTGGCTTTAATAAAACAACCAATAAATACACCTCCTCTGTTTCATGGATGGTTGCGCGTACTGGCCGTTTCATGGTCATTTATCTTGCTCTGCTTGTCGGGCTTGGCTGGACATTTATGCAACTTCCATCTTCATTCCTTCCAAATGAAGATCAGGGCTTCTTGATTGTCGATATTCAAGGGCCGCCCGAGGCAAGCAGCAATCGCACTATGGATATTATCGAGCAAGTCGAGACGATCTTTAGTGGTGAGGAAGCTGTTGACCGTATGGTCGCGGTGAGTGGCTTTAGTTTTTCGGGGGCAGGACAAAATGCTGCCTTGGCGTTCGTAACGCTCAAAGATTGGAGTGAGCGTGATGAAAGTAATTCGGCCGCTGCTATAGCTGCACGTGCTAATGGCAGTTTGTTCCAGATGAAGGATGCAATGGCATTTTCATTGTCTCCACCTGCAATTCAGGGACTTGGTACGTCAAACGGCTTTACATTCCGTCTTCAGGACAGAGCGGGACAAGGTCAGGCGGCACTTGCAGCAGCGCGTGATCAATTGATGGCAGAAATTGCTGAAAGCGATGTTATTGTTGGTGCGCGTATTGAAAGCATGCCTGATGCCGCTCAGGTTAATCTGCTGATTGATCGTGAGAAAGCCAATACATATGGTGTCACTTTTGCTGATATTAATTCGACAATATCAGCCAATCTCGGCTCATCTTATGTGAATGACTTTCCAAATGCCGGCAGAATGCAGCGCGTTACCGTTCAGTCAGAAGACATACGTCGTATGCAGACAGATGATCTATTAAATCTGAATGTCCGTAATGCGCATGGCGGGATGGTGCCTTTATCCTCTTTTGCTACGATTGATTGGGTTAAAGGCCCGGCCCAAATCGTTGGCTATAATGGCTATCCGTCAGTGCGTATTTCTGGTCAGTCGGCACCGGGTTACTCAACCGGTGATGCGATTGTGGAAATGGAGCGTTTGGCGAGCCAGCTTCCACAAGGTTTCGGCTATGAGTGGACTGGTCAGTCACTTGAAGAAATTCAGGCAGGTTCACAAGCTCCAGCGTTGATTGCACTCAGTATCTTGTTGGTATTCTTGCTTCTTGCCGCGCTATATGAGAGCTGGTCAATTCCTTTGTCGGTTATTCTCGTAGTTCCACTTGGTGTTATCGGTTCTGTTCTCGCAGTGACCTTTATGGATATGTCTAATGACGTATACTTTATGGTCGGTCTGATTGCCATTATCGGTATTTCAGCCAAAAACGCGATTCTGATTATCGAGTTTGCTAAGGATTTGCGTGCGGAAGGGATGCCTTTACTGGATGCAACAATTGAAGCGTCTAAATTACGCTTCCGTCCGATCATAATGACCTCTCTTGCTTTTGGTCTTGGTGTTACACCATTGGCTGTTGCAACGGGTGCCAGTGCCGCCAGCCAGAATGCGATCGGTGTCGGCGTATTGGGCGGGTTGATTTCTGCAACAGTTCTGGCGGTTTTCTTCGTACCAGTCTTCTTTGTTTTCATAATGAAGTTGTTTGGCCGTGGAAAAACATCACCGCAATTGGCTTCGGCATCAAAAGAAGCGGCACATACGGCAGCTGAATAATGAAGTGTTCAAGGCGCAGCTGACTGCGCCTTGAACAGCAAGATACAAAATTTCAAGGCAGCAATAATCGTTGCCTTGAAAAATACTTTTGATTTATCTTACGGCTGTGTGCCGTGGGTTCATTCTTAGAATGAATTGTTCGGATTTCGGCTCATCTCTTTGCCGCCTGACAGCTTTTCTTTATATTAAATTTTATGCATTTATTTGATGGGCTATGTTTAGCCTATCTTATTCAGATTACGCTTACAGCTATTAACCTGCCCTGTTGTGTTTAGCCTCACTGCTATGGGGGGTGGGCTTGGGGAGTGTGTTGGCGATTCTGATGATTCCGTGTTGTTTGTGGTTTGCGTGACGGGATTTTGATGTTTCAAGACTTTGTTATCCCCATTTTGAGGCTTGGGTCAGTGGATAAGGGGCGGGATTTGCACAAAAGCTTATAAAGTTGGATATTGTTGCTTTCGGGCGTTGACTTGTTCGATAAGTCTCTCCTATAAGGCGATCAACGAGGGCGGCGGCGCTGCTAGCGGCAGACAGCTTCGTCCTTGTAGTTCAGGTTC
>CANQXU010000058.1 GCA_947627865.1 uncultured Paenochrobactrum sp.
AGCTGCCTAATTACGTTTTGAGCCAGCTCAATACTCTCAATCTCATTGTCCAAATTCGCCTTAAAATATACGGGTTTGAACCTGCTGTTCGCGCCAATTTTTTCAAGCTTTGAAGCGATGTCATCAGGCGTTTCAATCCCATGCATCGCAACGAGAAAACCTGCCGCTGCATATCGCTCGGCAATCGCCAGACCAATACCACTTGTTGAGCCAGTTATCAGTGCTATCTTAGGCGGCTGTTCATCACTCATCAGCACAGCCCCATATATTGAAGAATATTTTGCATTTATGTTTCAAGTCCTTGACCTCGCAGCATCTCGATAATGGCTGAAAAATCCTGACCAGCATGACCTGCGCTAACAAATTTTTCGTAAAGCGTTGCTGCATTTGCACCCATAGGCGTGGCTAGCTGTACAGCTTCTGCTGCATCTTGTGAAAGGCGCAAATCCTTCAACATTAATGCCGCAGCAAAGCCCGGATGATAATCATTATTGGCAGGCGATGCCGGAACCGGACCCGGCACCGGACAATAGGAAGTTAACGCCCAGCATTGACCGGATGAAGTTGACGCAACATCAAACAATGCCTGATGTGAAAGCCCCAGTTTCTCGCCCAACGCAAAGGCCTCGCAAACCGCAATCATCGAAACACCAAGGATCATATTGTTGCAAATCTTTGCAGCTTGACCTGTACCATCTTCCCCGCAATGGACAATTCTTTTACCCATGGCTTCAAGAATAGGCTTTGCTTTGGCAAAAGCACTCTCAGCACCGCCACACATAAAAGTAAGTGTGCCCGCCTCTGCTCCTCCAGTCCCACCGGAAACAGGTGCATCCACGGATAAATGCTTGCCATATGATGCCAAATGATGTGCCTGAAGTGCATTGGCCACATCAATTGTTGAACAATCAATCAGTAGTCTTTCATTGCTCAATAATGGGCAAATTTCGTTATAAACAGAGATGACGTGCTCACCCTTGGGAAGCATAGTGATAATCACGGAAGCTGACTGAACGGCAGTGTTAAGCGTGTCAGCAATTGTTAAGCCCAGCTCCTTGGCTTTTATTTGAATAGGCTCGGAAAGGTCAAAGCCAGTCACCGCATGGCCAGCCTTTACAAGATTAAGCGCCATAGGCATTCCCATATTGCCAAGACCGATGAAAGCAATTTTTTCCATTTTGATTTCCCTTATCTATTATCTGTAAGGATCATCTCTGCGGCTTTTTCCGCGATCATGATCGTAGGCGAATTGGTATTGCCGGAGGTAATTCTCGGCATGATTGAGGCATCGACAACACGTAGCGCTTTAAGTTTACGGAATCTGAGCCGGCTATCGACCACACTTTCATCATCTTCCCCCATACGTAAAGTTCCAACGGGGTGGAAAATTGTTGTTCCAATATCTCCTGCCGCAGTGACAAGTTCGCTGTCGCTCTCAAAGGATGGACCAGGCTTATATTCTTCCGGTTTGAAACGTGCAAAAGCTGGTTGCGCGACTATCTCACGGGTTAATTTTATCGCATTAATTGCAACCTGACGATCCCCGTCTGTCGAAAGATAGTTTGGCCTTATTTCCGGCTGCGCTAAAAAATCGGGGCTTTGAATATGAACAGAACCGCGACTTTCCGGTCTCAGGTTACAAACACTTGCGGTAATTGCCGGAAATTTATGCACTGCATCACCAAAGCGATCGAGTGAAACCGGCTGTACGTGATATTCTAAATCCGCAGTTTCTTTTTCAGGAGAAGATTTAGTAAAAACCCCCAGCTGACTGGGTGCCATCGACATTGGCCCAGAGCGTTTCAGTGCATATTCAAGCCCGATCAGTGCTTTTCCCAGTAAAGAAGAGGCTTTTTCATTCAGTGTCGGCACGCCCGAGACTTTATAAATCATACGCAATTGTAGATGGTCTTGTAGGTTTTCTCCTACATTTTTAACTTCCAATTGCGTTTCAATACCTGCCTTTTGCAAGACAGCACCATTTCCAATGCCTGAGAGCTCCAAAATATGCGGCGAGCCGATAGCACCAGCAGACAAAATCGTTTCTTTACGAGCTGTTGCTGTTTTAAAAATGCCATCGTGATGGAATTCGACACCAGTTACCGCGCCTTCCTTAATCAAGAGCCGCTTGACATGCGCCTTCGTCAAAACCGTCAAATTTTTGCGATTTTTTGCTGGTCTTAAAAATGCTTTTGCTGTGTTCCAGCGCCAGCCGGAGCGCTGGTTGACATCAAAATAACCAGCCCCCTCATTGTCACCTTGGTTAAAATCATCCGTTGATGGGATTCCCTGCTCTGCCGCAGCTTCTTGAAAAGCATCTAGAACATCCCAACGTACGCGCGCTTTTTCGACTCGCCACTCACCACCTGTATTATGGTGGTTATCTTTACCACGATAATGATCCTCGGACTTCATGAAATAAGGCAGCACATCATCCCAGCTCCAGCCGACACATCCAAGCTGTCGCCACATATCGTAATCAGAAGCCTGACCACGCATATAAATCATGCCGTTGATGGACGAGCAGCCGCCTAAAACTTTACCTCGTGGGTATAGCAATGAGCGCCCGTTCAAATGTTCTTCTTCAGCCGTAGTAAAGCACCAGTCTGTGCGCGGATTATTGATGCAATAAAGATAACCAACCGGAATATGGATCCAATGATAATTATCATTTCCTCCAGCTTCCAATAGAAGAACACGATTATTTGGGTCTTGCGACAGGCGGTTCGCAAGAACGCAACCAGCGCTACCCGCTCCGATGACGATATAGTCATATTCGCCCATTATTTTCTCCAAGCGCCTCCTGTCCTGCAACACGGAAGAAGCAGGCAGGGCTTTTCATTGCAAAAGTGATGTTCTTGGCTCGGATATTGGCAATTAAAGTGCCAATATCCTTTGCTTTGTTATTTACGATGCGTGAAGCCGAGCTTCTTGCCTAGCCGTGACGCATAGAACTCTCCGATAATCCCGCGTCGGAACACCAGCACACAAGCCATAAAAACCACGCCCGTGATAATGGTGACAGGAACATCTGACGTCGCCAGATAGTTCTGCAATGTCACAACGAGACCTGCACCAAAAATCGGACCGGTCATAGTACCTATACCGCCAAGCAGGGTCATCAATATGACCTCGCCCGACATCTGCCATGTAACATCGGTGAGTGTCGCAAATTGGAATACCAATGCCTTCAGGCCACCCGCTAACCCTGCGAGCGCTGCCGACATAACAAAAGCACCCAGTTTATAACGCTGGACATTATAACCAAGCGAAATGGCACGTTGTTCGTTTTCACGGATAGATTTCAATATCATGCCGAAAGGTGAATTAACGAACCGCCATATAACAAAGATGCCAAGCAAGAAAACAACAGATACGGTGTAATACATATTGAGCTGGATATTAAGATCAAGCAACCCAAACAGATATCCGCGAGGCACCCCTTGCAAACCGTCCTCACCATGGGTGAAAGGAGCTTGCAGGCAGAAAAAATAGAACATCTGCGACAATGCGAGTGTGATCATCGCAAAATAGATGCCCTGCCTGCGGATAGCAAAAAAGCCGATCACAAGCCCAAGCAATGCGGCCCCCAACATACCGATGATTAAACCGATTTCAGGAGTAACGCCCCATTCTTTGACGGCATGAGCGGTAAAGTAAGCCGCTCCGCCAAAAAAGGCCGCATGACCAAATGATAATAGCCCTGTATAGCCGAGCAACAAATTGAAGGCACATGCGAATAGTGCAAAACACAATAATTTCATCAAGAAAATCGGATAGACAAACATGGGCGCTGCGATTAAAGCGGCGAGACCAATGGCAATCAATACCGTCTTGATGAAAGTTGGGTTTGGTTGCGCCTGTGTCTTCGATAAGGTTGGCAATGATGTATCAACGCTATTAGACATATCAGGCGTCCTTTCCAAAGAGTCCGGCAGGACGAATGAGCAATACAATCGCCATAATGACGAAGATCACAATATTCGATGCTTCCGGATAGAAAACTTTCGTCAAGCCTTCTGCAACGCCGAGCATAAAGCCTGTCACAATGGCGCCCATGATCGAGCCCATACCGCCCACAACGACCACGGCAAAGACGACAATGATGAGGTTCGTTCCCATCAAAGGCGAGACCTGATAAATTGGTGCTGCCAGCACACCAGTGAAACCGGCAAGCCCTGCGCCAAGAGCATAAGTCAATGTCAAAAGTACCGGAACATTAATGCCGAACACCTGAACAAGTGTTGGGTTTTCGGTAGCTGCGCGCAAATAGGAGCCAAGGCGGGTCTTTTCGATCAATGCCCATGTGCCTAGGCACACCACAAGGGAAGCAACCACAACGAATGCACGGTAATTGGGCAAGAACATGAAGCCAAGATTGGTGCCGCCTGCCAATTGTGCGGGTACCGAATAGGGCTGTCCCGCTGCACCATAAAGCCAGCGGAAAGTCCCTTCCAGCGCCAAAGCAAGCCCAAATGTGAAGAGCAACCCGTAAAGAGGGTCTAGATCATAAAGGCGCGATAGCATGAACCGCTCAATGATCGCTCCGAAAAGACCAACCACGAGCGGTGTGATGATCAGAGCTGCCCAAAAGTTGATGCCTAAAAACTTTAATCCCAGATAGGCAACGAATGCGCCAAGCATATATTGTGCGCCATGCGCAAAGTTGATGACACGAAGCAAGCCGAAAATAACAGCCAGCCCGAGTGACAGCAAAGCATAAAACGAACCATTGATCAGCCCGACCAATAATTGCCCAAGCAAAGCTTGTATTGGTATGCCAAAGATCATTGTCATATCAGACCCCCAGCACTTTATTGAGTTCGTCCATGTGCTGCGGAAGCTCATGGACAGGGAAATTATTTACCATTTGACCGTGGTCCATCAAATAAAATCGATCTGCGATCCGTTTAGCAAAACGAAAATTTTGTTCGACAAGAACAATAGTCATACCTCGCTCTTTGAGCTTCAACAGCACCTCGCCAATGCGCTGGACAATCACCGGCGCCAGACCCTCTGTTGGTTCATCAAGCAAGAGAACCCGAACACCAGTGCGCAATATACGAGCCATTGAAAGCATTTGCTGCTCACCGCCGGATAGCTTGGTGCCAGGGCTATTACGCCGTTCATACAAATTAGGAAAAAGCTCGAATATCTCATCGATGCTCATGCCGCCATCAGCGACGATGGGCGGTAGCTTCAGATTTTCTTCGACATTGAGCGTTGCGAAAATCCCGCGTTCTTCCGGCACAAAACCCAATCCGTGACGGGCTGTACGGTAGAGCGCAACCGGCATCATATTGGTACCAGCCAGCGTGATATTCCCCTGGCGCTTGCGAATAATGCCCATGATCGTGCGCAATGTTGTGGTTTTACCAACACCATTACGACCCAAAATAGTGATTGTTTCACCTTCATCAACGGTCAGATTGACACCATGGAGTGCCTGACTTTCACCATACCACGACTTCAGGTCAGAAACTTCGAGCAATGCGGCCATCTTACTCTTCCTCCGTCCCCATATAGGCTGTGCGGACACGAGGATCAGCCGAGACTTCAGCATAGTCTCCTTCAGCCAATATCTCGCCACGTTGCAAAACAGTAATTTTGTGACAAATATCCGCGACAACTTTCAGGTTATGCTCGACCATTAAAACTGCGCGTGTTTTCGCCACCTCGCGAATAAGTTCGGCAACATGCGCAACATCCTCACCACCCATGCCAGCCATTGGCTCGTCCAGTAGCAAAACCTGCGGATCAAGTGCCAAGGTGGTAGCAATTTCAAGGACACGCTTGCGGCCATATGAAAGATCCGCCGCCAGCGTATCTTTATCGGCGAGCAATCCAACGATCTCCAACAGTTCTTCCGCCCGCTCGTCCAGCCGGTCGAGTGACGATAAAGGCAACCAGAATTGCGTCGCAAGATTGTTCGGTCTTTGCAGGGCAATTCTCACATTTTCCAGTAATGTGAATTGCGGGAAAACAGCGGAGATCTGAAAAGAGCGTACAAGTCCCATACGCGCCACCTTATCAGGTGGCGCGTTGGTAATATCTGTACCGTCAAAATGAATGGTTCCATTTGTAGGCTGAAGAAACTTCGTCAGCAGATTAAAAACCGTCGTTTTGCCAGCGCCATTAGGACCGATCAATGCATGCACTCGGGCATGTTCAACATCAAGATCAACATTTTTAACCGCTGCGAAACCACCAAATATCTTGGTTAAACCTCTTGCGGATAAAACGATGCGTGGTTTTTCATGCATGTCTAAAGCAGCATTCATCATTTAGATACCCTCGCTTATTGTGTAATCAGAGGGCAGCCGCTCTTAGCAGGATCAAGGAATGCTTTTTCACCAGGAATGGTTGCCAGAACTGTATAATAATCCCATGGACCTTTGCTATCTTCTGGCTTTTTAACTTCCAAAAGATACAGATCGCTAATCATACGGCCATTTTCGGCAACACGACCATTTTTAGCAAAAACGTCATTAACCGGTAGTTCTTTAAGTGCTTTTGAAACTGCCTCGGCATCATCAGTGCCCGCTTTTTCAATCGCTTTGAGGTAGCTAAGAACTGCTGAATATGTTCCGGCATGGATCATATTTGGCATAGCACCTGTGCGTTCCATAAAGCGCTTGCCGAATTCACGGGATTCATCATCACGATCCCAATAGAAACCCTCTGTCAGGGTCAAACCTTGTGCCGCTTCAAGGCCAAGTCCATGCACCTCAGCAAGGGTGAACAGCAATCCGGCCAGACGCTGCCCACCAGCAACAATACCAAATTCCGCTGCTTGTTTAATCGCATTGGATGTATCAAGACCAGCATTTGCCAAGCCAATAACTTTGGCACCTGATGCTTGTGCTTGTAATAAGAAAGAAGAATAATCAGCAGTTGAAAGCGGATGGCGCACGGCTCCCAGAACCTGACCACCATGATCTTTAACAAATTCAGATGTACTGTTTTCCAAAGAATAACCGAAAGCATAATCGGCGGTCAGGAAGAACCAGGTATCGCCACCCTGCTCCACCAATGCGCCACCTGTACCATATGCCAGAGCATTGGTATCAAAGGCCCAATGGAAACCATAGGGACTGCATTGCGCACCAGTCAGTTCAGAAGTTGCAGCGCCCGTATTGATCGTAATTTTCTTCTTATCTGTGCTAAGTGCCTGTACGGCCAGACCAACAGATGATGATGTCAGCTCCATAATCGCATCGACGCCTTCAGTATCATACCACTGGCGAGCAATATTTGACGCAACGTCAGTTTTATTCTGATGGTCTGCTGTTACCACTTCAATCGGCGCACCAAGAACAGTGCCGCCAAAATCCTCAGCTGCCATTCTGGCGGCTTCATACGAGTATTTACCACCGAAATCGGCATAAACACCTGACTGGTCATTCAAAATACCAATCTTAACTTTGCCATCTGAAATATCTGCTGCATAGGATGCCGTGCTTGTTGCCAAAGCCATCAGTGCAGACAAAATGATCTTTTTTGTTCGCATGCTTTCTCCTCCCAGAGATTGTTTAAGACCCTTAACGGGTTTGGTTTTATTAAGAGGAAGCCTGCGGCTCCGCTCTTATGTGCCGTAACGGCAACACTGCTCTCCTCAAAGCAGCCAATCATCGCGTATGATTTCAGCAATTATCGCGTTGACACAAGATGCCCCCGTCATCAAAATGCGAACAGGGTCTGTTCATAAATGTACAGAACTCCAAGGCGGGGAGATAAAATTTCGATGGCAACACCATTTTCATGGAATGATTTGCAGTATTTTTTAGCAGTGGCTCGCACAGGACAATTATCCTCCGCTGCTCGGAGCTTGCGCACAAGCCATGTCACGGTTTCAAGACATATTGAGCAATTGGAATTTTCTTTAAAAACCAAGCTATTTGAGCGTAATCCTCGTGGCTATGTACTCACCGCCATCGGACGCAGACTTGTTGATACCGTTGAGCGCATTGAAGCAGAAGCTGAACGTTTACAATCAGATATATCTGATAGCGGCAGTCAA
This sequence comes from uncultured Paenochrobactrum sp., assembly GCA_947627865.1. GTDB lineage: Bacteria > Pseudomonadota > Alphaproteobacteria > Rhizobiales > Rhizobiaceae > Paenochrobactrum. Next base: position 8,021 of record CANQXU010000058.1, read on the forward strand.
TTGCGCGGCGTCGTAAGATTAAGTGCACCAGAAGGGATTTCAAATTTCTTTTTTGTCGATAAGCTCAATGAATTTGCTGAAACGCACCCGCATATTATGGTTGAACTGCTCACCATCCAGCAAATTATGGCACTTTCGCGCAAAGAAGCCGATGTCGCTATAACGCTTGACCCGCCCAAAGCCGGCCCATATGTCAGCGAAAAAATTATTGATTATACGTTACACATTTATGCAACGCGTGATTACATTGCAAAACATCCGCCCATTACCAAAAGAGAAGATCTGCTTGCCCATTTTTTCATCGGCTATATTCAGGATTTGGTTTTTTCGCCTGGATTGGATTATATGCGTGATGTCTTGCCTGGCTTACGCCCCAACTTTCAATCAACGAGCATATCTGCGCAATTGAAAGCAACGCTCGGCAATCGCGGATTATGTGTCTTGCCATATTTTATAGCGCAACAATTTCCTGAATTAGAGATGATATTGCCTGATGAAATTGAACTAAAACGGGGCTATTGGCTCACTAGTCATAATGATGTGGCCAGCGCGCCGCGGGTTCGCTCTTTAATGGATTTTATTTCTACGGCACTTAGAAAAAACTTGGATAAATTCTATAAAGACTTCCAATGATTTTATAAGCCTCCCATGACTTTTCAAAATATGTCAAAGACATGAGAGGCTTTAAACTTTAGACTAAGTAACTCTAATTATTAGCCTTTAGACGGATAATCTGCTCTGCGGCTTTATGAACTGCATCTTTTGAATAGCGTAAGGGATGATAAAGCCCATCGCGCCAATCTTCAGCCATATCACTAAAATGAGGTGATTGCGGGCTGCCCGACTGCCCTGCCAGAGCTATGAAAAGACTATTATCCCATGCGCCGACATCCATAACCAAACGGATAGAAGGGCCGGTAACAATGCCAAAATCGGAAGCCCTGTAAGGGGAATAATTAGGGCTGGATGCGCCGCCACCAACTGAAAGCGGCACGATGCTCAACCCCTCTTTATCTTGCGGGAAAGCTTTGGCAATTGCATGCGTGAGAGTGAGCTTATGCAAATCACCCCATTGCCAATCATTGCTGTTTTTTCCTAAAGCATCAACCAGAGCAGCCCATGCATCGTTCAGTGTTTTCAAGGTCAACTGCTCGAGCACTTCAGCGCCCTGCTCCCCGAACCACTCCTCCGGCATTTCAAAAATATCCAGCGCGGTTTGATTGTCATAAGGTACGAGCAATGCTTTCAAAGCTTCATCTGCGCCTAGCTGATCTGCCAAAGCTGGCCGGACATGCCGACTAAACCAAAACTCGAATAAAGCTGCTGCACGACTATCCACATTCAACTGATAGTCCCAATCTGCCAATATTTTCAGTGCTTTGGACACGTTATCATAGGCCGATAAATTGGTATTTTTCAGTAATTTGGGTAAAATGGCACACACACGCTCAGCTATGCGTGAATAAACATCATTTTGTAATGCACACGACATTTTAAGGTCATGATTATCAGATGATGCGAGCATTTTATGAATACGCTGCGAACGGCTGGCTTCGACCCACTCATAACCGATCTCGGCGGAGTTTTCTCTACCCAGCCATTCATCCGGCAGGTTCATTTCATTGGCTGTTGCAATAAAACCTTTGGATGGATTTGTAGATTTGGGCATTTCGCTGGCAGCGTAAAAACCTTGCCATTCATAGGTTCCATCGCCCTTTACAGGCAGTAGACCATTCCAATTCGGGCGAATTGGGGCATAGCCTGATGGATGCCAAGCAATGGTACCTTTCGTATCAGCAAAGATATGATTGACAGAGGGCGTACCCCAATTTTGCATCGCTGCTTGATATTCCGCGTAGTCTTGCGCGAACATGACTTTCAGACTGCTCATATAAGGTGCAGCCCCCGGCTCCGACCATACAGTGCGCAATGCATAAGCACGCTGCTTGTCAGGATCATTATATAATACAGGCCCGTGTCTGGTAAAATAGAGTGTTATCTGAACCGGATCATGTCCCTTAATCTGAAATATTTCAGCACGATCCTGCATTTTTTCCCATTGGCCCTCATATAAATATTCATGCGGGTTTTCCGGATTGGTATCATAGACATAAACATCTTCCTGATCACCACCAAAGATCGTCAAGGAATAGGCGATATGTTCATTGTGGCCCAGTGAAATACCCGGCACACAAGGTTCCCCCATACCAATAACATCCAACCCCGGCATGATAAGATGCGCAACATAGCGCAATGAGGGAAGTGAATGTGTTCTATGCGGATCACTCGCCATAATCGGGCGGCCCGATTGCGTTAATTCTGGCGCAATGACCCAGTTATTGGAACCTTCGCTTTCACCGGCAAAGACGACATCACCTAATGGTGAAACGATGCGCCAATTTTGTGCATCCTTTATACCGGCTTGCAGGCGCTTTTCATCAAATGAAACTGCTGCTGTGGCAAGGGAAAAGGTTTCTTGAACAGCCAGCGGGATGCTGGCAAGATCAAGCCCGTTAACACGGGTCGGCTCAACCGCCGGCTCTATTTTACGGCGCAGAGCATCAAGCTTTTCATTCCCCTTAGCCAGAATATTTGCCCGAATAATTTCGGAAAGAGCATTACGCGTCAAACAGTGGCTGCGGATACGAACCACATCTTCTGCAGACCAGCGCGCAGGCTTAGTACCCATTTTCAGGAACTCTAGCGGGAGTGCTATCTCACCTTGTTCAGTCTGCCCTATATATGCATTAATACCGGCAACAAAGGCTGTGCAGATTGCTTGAGCCGCCTTGCCATAAGCTGCCCATTCAGCTTCCATGTCCCCATAATATAAAAACAAGCGCGAGGCACGGTCCTGTTCCAGATAGCCGGGGCCAAAATCCTGTGCCAAAAGGCCCAAACCGCGCTTGCGCCACAAGTCGATCTGCCATAGGCGATCGCGCGCAGCATTCCACCCCTGAGCGAAGAAAAGATCATCCGCATTATCCGCATAAATATGCGGAACTCCCTGCTGATCAATGATGATTTCAACATTTTCATTCAGCTTGCCCAGCGTAAATTCCACATCTTCATATTTTGGCAAAGCACTCACAATATTCCCCTCAATTCTATGATTTTATTAGCAAGAATGCATATCGAGCGATCGGTTACAAGCAATTTATCAGAACCATATCATGCAAACGAAATAGCATAGTTCTTTAACTTTCAACTTTTTTGATTTGAATCAATGTGCCAAGCTTAACAAAGTATTATTGAGATCATGGTGAGTTTTAGATGGGCTGACCAAATAAACCAGCAATCAAATAAAAAACTATTCTCCTCTGTTCATTTAGATGACAGTAGTAAACAATACAAAAAATGAGAATAATTAGTCTGATCGCTATGTATATCGTTCTGTTTTTGTAATTCTTGCTGAGTTCCCCCATGACAATAGATTTAAACTTGTTGAATTGGTTGCTTGCAGCGTTACCCATAATTGCATTGATCGTATTAATGGTCGGCATGAACTGGACAGCGCAACAAGCAGGTACCACGGGTATTTTCATCGCTGCCGCGGTTGCGGTTTTCATTTTTGAAGCAACAACACGCACCTTAGCCGTCTCGACAGCAAAAGGTATATGGGATGCAATTCCCATTCTTTATGTTATCTGGCCAGCATTGTTGCTTTATCACATCATGAACCAGTCCGGCGGTTATGATGCGTTGCGGCGCGGCATATCAAGCATGACACGCAATGAATTATTCATCATTATCGGACTGGGCTGGGTATTCACTTCCTTCTTGCAGGGCATTGACGGCTTTGGCACACCCATTGCGGTCGTCGCTCCTCTGCTTGTAGCATTTGGTATGCGTCCGGTTTATGCTGTGGCTATTCCTATCATTGCGCATATCTGGGCTAAGTTCTACGGAACTTTAGGCGTAGGCTGGCTGGCAACGCTCGCTGTCGTTGATCTTGACGCAGCAACCACTTTGTCGATGGGCCTGCAAGCCGCAATCTTGATTGCCATTCAGGCATTTTTTGGCGGTTTTATGGTTGCCTATCTTTATGGCAGGTGGCCAGCCGTTCGTGCAGGGTGGCCACTCATCATAATTATTGCCGGCATTCAAAGCATCGGGCAATTCTTTACTGTTTTTATCGATCCGATTTTGGCAGCATTCCTTCCAGCAGCGGCCTCGCTATTGGCGCTTTATCCATTGTCGCGCTGGTCCCGCTACAAGGAACCGGATGCAAGCATTACAGACCGCCCCGCCATGCAGGAAGAAGCACATACTGAAATGAGCGGTGCAGTGCCACCTATGGGTACAGTCACGGCCTTTGCACCTTACCTGCTGCTCACAGTGCTTGCGCTTTCGACTTCCCTGATTGATCCACTGCGTGCTTTGCTAAGTGGCCCATCCGTCAGTTTTGCTTTCCCGGAAACTGTGACACTTGCAGGTGTTGTAACAACTGAAAGTGCCAGATATTCACCGCTGCATTATCTGAGCCATCCAGGTGCAAC
>CANQXU010000059.1 GCA_947627865.1 uncultured Paenochrobactrum sp.
TAGTGCAAACCAGTGAAGCTATAGCCACCCTTTTTTGCGGAAAAACAGAAGTGGCACGATTGCCGACGCAACCATAACGCCTAATGCCATTGGATAACCCCATGGCGAGTTCAGCTCAGGCATAAAGCTAAAATTCATGCCGTAAATCGATGCAACCAATGTTGGAGGCATAAAGCCTACTGCTGCGACGGAAAAGATTTTGATGATCGCATTTTGCTCAATCGAGATGAGACCAACAATTGTATCCAGCAGGAACGTGATTTTGTTTGTCAGATAATCAACATAATTGGTCAGCGACAGGATATCACGCTCAAGAGATTTGACGGATGCACGCCCTTCTTTTTTTGTATTTGTGCCCGTCACTGTGGCAGAAAGATAAACGAGCATTCGGCTCATGCCCGAGAGGCTTTCCCTGACATGAGAAAGAAAGCTACCTTGTCCACCAATTTGCGTCAAAATTTCACGGAATTCTTTGGTCGACATTGGCTTTGATTGCGAGCCGCGGCGATAAATTGATCTGGATGCTGCGTCTATTCTTACTGCAACACCTTCAAGAATATCTGCCAAACGATTGATCGTTGCCTCTAAAAGACCAACCAGTACGGTCAAGCCATTGCTTTTGGCTGTAAACAAGCCGTTTGCTGTTTTGGCAGCACCGCTGGCATAAGTGCTGAATGATCTTGGATCAGAATAACGCACAGTTATCAGGCGGTGCGCATTTAAGATGAATGTAATGGGTGAAATTTCACGGTGATCTTCTGCGGTTAAATGCAAAATTGGAATTGTGAAATATTGCGTACCGTTTTCGACATAGAAGCGATTTGATTCCTCAATTTCCTTCATGTCTTCACGGGTGGGAATTTCAACATCTGTTAGTTTTGCGGCATAATGCGTTTCTTCCACTGTGGGATTGAGCAAATCCACCCAGATGAGATTACCACAGTTGGTTTCTGATAATGCCGGGTCTGTAGCTGTAAGCTGGGTACCTGACAGGCTATAAAGCTGGATCATAGATTAACCGATCGAATAAATGGTTTTGATATTCATTATTTGGTTAATACCATAGAAAAACAGAATAAGCATGGGTGCTATAGTGATGAAGTATAAGTCTATTCAATTGAGTTAACGCCTTGGCTTTCAATGAGGTTAAGAAGCCGATATTTTTGATATATTTAAATAACAATGCCAGCATAAAATGACATGCTCTTGCACTTGTAGCTATTCTGGCTTTATCTAGTAGGATAATTGATTAATTGGAGGCGCGTTCAAGCATGACAGCTGCGGAAACCGATCGGAATTCCATCTTTCTTGGTGCAAGCCGGAACCCTGATGATAGCTATCAACAAGCTGAAACGCTGGCATTGAAATATGCCAATCGCCATGGCTTGATCACCGGAGCAACAGGTACGGGCAAAACGGTTACGTTGCAAATACTGGCCGAGGCTTTCTCGAATGCCGGTGTTCCTGTATTTTGTACAGATATTAAAGGTGATCTTTCCGGCGTTGCAACGGCAGGCCAACCGAATGAAAATCTGATAAAGCGCGCAGAAGAAATACATTTGTCGCCTTATGTCATGGCGGGTAATCCTGTGATTTTCTGGGATATTTTTGGTGAGCAGGGGCATCCGGTTCGTGCAACAATATCTGAAATGGGCCCGCTGCTGCTTTCACGCTTGATGAATTTGACGCCTGCACAAGAAGGGGTGCTCAATATTACTTTCAAACTGGCAGATGAAGAAGGGCTTCTATTGCTGGATTTGAAGGATTTGCAAGCTTTGCTGGCTTATGTGGCAGAGCGTTCATCTGAACTGACCGCACGTTATGGCAATGTCAGCAAAGCGTCGGTAGGGGCAATTCAACGAGCATTACTGGTTTTGGAACAACAAGGTGCAGCGAGTTTCTTTGCTGAGCCAGCACTGCGTATTGCCGATTTGATGCGAACAACTGTTGATGGCAAGGGCATGATTAGTGTTCTCGCCGCCGATAAACTTATGAACAATCCCCGATTATACTCAACATTTCTGTTGTGGTTGATGTCGGAGCTGTTTGAAGAATTGCCGGAAGTTGGTGATCCTGAAAAACCGCGTTTGGTTTTCTTCTTTGATGAAGCGCATTTGCTGTTTGATGAAGCGCCTAAAGCCTTGCTGGATCGTATTGAGCAAGTCGTGCGTTTGATCCGATCTAAGGGTGTCGGCATTTATTTCGTGACACAAAATCCGCTTGATGTGCCTCTATCTGTATTGGCGCAATTGGGTAATCGCGTGCAGCATGCTTTGCGTGCTTATACACCACGGGACACCGCTGCAGTGAAAACAGCTGCAGATACTTTCCGGCCCAATCCCGCCTTCAAGACATTTGATGCAATAACACAACTATCGACGGGCGAAGCACTGGTGTCTACTTTGGAGAAAAAAGGGATACCTTCAGTTGTTGAGCGTACACTTATTCGCCCGCCTTCATCACGTATCGGCCCTTTGACACCGCAAGAGCGTGCGCAAATTGTTGCCATTAGCCCTGTTGCTGGTCAGTATGACCAGTTAATTGATAGGGAATCCGCTTTTGAGGTACTGGGTAAAAAAGTGCTCGAAACAGCACAGCAGCAAGAGCAGGAAAAAGCGACCAAAAACACGGAAGAAAACGGTAGTATCTGGGGCGATTTGCTGGGAACTGCCTTGGGTACAAATAAACGCTCAGGCCGTCAGACCGTTGCCGAAACGGCGATGAAATCTGTCGTACGCTCTGTTGGCTCATCCTTAGGCAATGCAATTGTGCGTGGTATTTTAGGGACTTTTAAGCGTTAATTTAGCTTGAAATGTAAAACAGCCGGTATAGCCGGCTGTTTATATTCTTTATAGTAATTAGATCACCAGGATCGGTGTTTTGTTTGGTACTCGCTCAAAAAGATCTATGACATCCTGATTAAGCAGGCGCACACAGCCAGATGACACAGCCTTGCCGATGGAGTTCCACTCAGGATTGCCATGAAGGCGATAAAGTGTATCTTGTCCATCTTGGAAGATATAAAGTGCACGGGCACCCAATGGATTTTGAAGGCCTGGCCCCATACCACCATTTTTAATGCTGTAAGGCTCTAGTTGGGGCTGGCGTGCAACCATTTCATCGGGGGGCGTCCAGCGTGGCCATTTTCTCTTGTATTGAATGACTGCACGGCCTGACCAAGCAAAACCATCTTTGCCGATACCAACGCCGTAACGAAGCGCTTGTCCGTTGTCGAGAACCAGATAAAGATAGCGATTGGCCGTGTCTACAACAATGGTGCCTGGCCGTTCACCTGTTGGGTCGCTTACAATCTGGCGCAGATATTTTTTATCCATGCGCTCAATCGGAATAGCTGGAAGATTGTAGCCTTCGTCCTGAACGGCTGAATACATTGATACATAACTTGAATAAGATGTATCGACATTGGCCCGAGGACCAGTGCTTTGATTATTGTTCAATACAGGTACTGATCTGCCGATTTGGCTGCAACCTGCAAGGCCTGCAGCAGCCGTAGCAGTTAAAGCCGTCAGAAAGAAACGGCGTGAAATGGATGTTTGCATTCTGAACCCAACTATTTGAAATGGTGCGCTACTATAAAACTATTGTAGTTAATAAATTGCGACCATCATTTTATGGTCGTTATTTAATAAGCGCTGAGATGGGATGAAACTCTAAATTTTAGAGATTGATAAACTCAACTGGGCACCACTCTTTCACAAAAGCTTCATTTTGAACATTTATGCTGAATTGTGTTTTTAACAATATTGTGGTAGTGTGTGTTTAGAGTATTACAGTGTTTTTATCTTGATGGATAATGCACTAAAATATTGTAAAACTTGTATATTCACGTCACCAGCTGTAAATAATGAATGCGTTTTTTATTTAAATGACGTTGGCTGTGCTGTGTTTAAGGCATTGTCCATATTTAATATGATGCCTATATAATAGTTGTCTGAAGGAAGTGAGATGATTGCGTGCAATCATTTCCGAAACTGGATTGAGGAGAGTTGTAATGGCTTTTGAATTGCCGGAGTTACCTTACGATTATGATGCACTTGCGCCATTTATGTCGCGCGAAACGCTCGAATATCACCATGATAAACACCATCTGGCATATGTAACCAACGGTAATAAGCTGCTTGAAGGTTCAGGTCTGGAAAATAAGAGCCTGGAAGAAATTGTTAAAGAAAGCTATGGTAAAAATCAGGCTCTCTTCAATAATGCTGGCCAGCATTACAACCATATCCATTTTTGGAAATGGATGAAGAAAGATGGCGGTGGTAAGAAACTGCCTGCTAAGCTTGAACAAGCTATCAACTCTGATCTTGGTGGTTACGATAAGTTCCGTGAAGATTTCATTGCTGCTGGCGCTGGTCAGTTCGGCTCAGGCTGGGCATGGCTTTCAGTGAAAGATGGCAAGCTGGAAATCTCGAAGACTCCAAACGGCGAGAATCCGCTTGTGCATGGTGCAAAACCAATTCTTGGTGTCGATGTGTGGGAACACTCATATTACATCGATTATCGCAATGCACGTCCGAAATATTTGGAAGCATTCATCGATAGCCTGATCAACTGGGATTATGTCCTGGAAATGTATGAACAAGCTTAAGCTTTTCAATCAATGCGTTTATGCGAATACCCCGACTTGTTTCGGGGTATTTTTTTGTGCTTCTTCATTGTTGCAATCAATTAATGGTGAGTTTCATAAAATTCCCATATTACGCATAATAAAACTAAGTGATTTCTTGATGATTGAGTGAGCACAAATGTGATTTGAGATTTTGCTTGCAGTTATTACAAGAAATTAATGTAGTAAGCTATGTACTCTGTCTTCATGATTAAATATGACAATAGAGTGCAAGCAGGAGAACAGGCTTGATATCATTTTGATATCCTTAGGAGGATTTATGCGTAAAATATTGCTCGCGACAGCCGCGATTATGGCTTTGACTGGTATTGCTAATGCTGATGTTATTGCAGAGCGCAAAGAGTTGATGAAGAGCATGGGTAAATCCATTGGTGCTATCGCTCCGATCATGAAGGGCGAAAAAGACTTTGATGCAGCAACTGTCATGGCTGCGTTGGAAGCACTAAAGGCTGATGCGGATAAATTTGATCCTGTGGCACTTTTTCCGGAAGGCACCGATAAGGGCGGCGAAACAGAAGCTCTCCCTACAATTTGGGAACAAAATGACGAGTTTAAAGCGGATGCTGCTAAATTCCGCGAAGATACAGCTGCTGCTGTAGCGGCTAATCCGCAGAATATTGATGAGCTTCGTCCTGTATTTCAGCAGGTTGCGTCTAACTGTGGCGCATGTCATCAGACATTTCGTGAAAAACAACAATAATTAATCGGGGCAGTTATGTTGCGTAAAATCATATATATTGGTGCAGTCGTTGTTATTGGCGCATCTGCTGGTTTCTGGGCGCTAACTACCCCGAAGACTGTTTCTGAAACTGTTCTCTCGTCACTGCAACCCGGTGACGTAGAGAATGGTCGTTCTGTCTTTTATGCAGGTGGCTGCGCATCTTGTCATGCGGCACCAGGTGCAAAAGGTGATGACAAGCTGGTTATGAGTGGTGGTCATGAATTGGTATCGCCATTTGGTACATTCGTCGCGCCAAACATCTCACCATCATCTGAAGGTATTGGGAATTGGACACAAGCGCAGTTTTTTAATGCTATGCTCAATGGTGTCGGTGCTGAAGGAGAGCATCTCTATCCATCTTTCCCTTATACATCCTACACGAAAATGAAGCCGCAGGATGTGGCCGATCTTTTTGTCTTTATGAAAACGCTACCTAAATCCGACAATGTAGCAGCAGAGCATAAATTATCATTTCCGTTCAACATGCGCCGTGGCTTAGGTTTGTGGAAGCAGCTAAACATGTCATCAGAGCCTGTGGTTGCTTTCGATAATCCGGATGCACAATTACAGCGCGGGCAGTATTTGACGGAAAGCTTAGGCCATTGCGCGGAGTGTCATACCCCACGTAATCTTATTGGTGGTCTGAAAACTGATCAATGGATGGCAGGTGCGGTGTTGCCACCTGTGGGGCCAAATGGCCGCGCTAGTGTAATACCAAATATTACACCAAGCGATGATGGCATTGCTAGTTGGGGTCCATCCGAGATTTCCTATTCATTGGATAGCGGCTTTACACCGGACTTCGACTCATTAGGTGGTTCGATGACTGATGTAGTCGCCAATATGCATGAGCTATCCGGTGCTGATCGTGATGCAATTGCCGCTTATCTTAAAGCTATACCAGCTTTGCCGAATAGCTACCCTAAGCGGCAGTAAGGTTTGAAACTTGACACTTAACGTATAAAACAGCGTGATATTGTTGGTGGTCCCGCATCCGTGTAAAGGCTGTTCATCGTATAAAGCCAGCCTTTACAGATTTCCAAATTTTTAAAACAACGATATCTGCTTACTTTGTAATAACTTTCATGGCTGACCGAAGCCCCGTATTGAAAGCCTGAAAAATAGCCAACAATTATGCCGCTTCCCTTGGGAGGGGTATTGCATCTTTCGCCTTCATACTCGCTGATATTTTTTAAGACAGCGGCACTAGTGGGTGCTGGTACTAAAGCAGGCATCATGAATGCGGCTGATACGAGAAAAAACGTTATTTTCTTGAGCTGTATCATCTCTATCACCTGCAATATAAGATTTTCTCAAAGAGCAATTTAGCAGAAAATTTGATTTGAAGAAAGTTTGGTTTCATCCAAATTAGAATGAGGCTCATGGGCGAGAGCCTCATTCCTTATGCGATTAAGCTTTTCCAGTTACCTTCAGTGCGAAGGCATAGCAAAGCGCCACTTCTTCCAATCGTGCAAAGCGCCCCGAAGCGCCGGCATGGCCTGATGTCATGTCGACTTTAAACATGACCGGATTGTCGTCAGTTTTTAATTCACGCAAGCGCGCTACCCATTTTGCTGGCTCCCAATAGGTAACACGAGGGTCGGTGAGACCAGCCAAGGCAAAAATAGCAGGATAGTTTTGTGGCTTTACGTTTTCATATGGAGAATATGAGTGGATGATATTGAAGTCCGCTTCCGATTCAATCGGGTTTCCCCATTCAGGCCATTCAGGAGGAGTGAGTGGAAGGGTGTCATCGAGCATAGTGTTGAGGACATCAACGAAAGGCACTTGTGCAATTATACCGCCAAAATGATCTGGTGCCATGTTGGCAATAGCGCCCATCAGCATACCGCCGGCTGAACCGCCATGGGCAATTATATGCTTATATGAGGTGAAATTATTCTGATCGAGATAGTCGGCAGCGGCAATAAAGTCAGTGAATGTATTGGTTTTAAACGCACGCTTACCGTTTTCATACCATGCAAATCCCTTGTCCTTGCCGCCACGTATATGCGCAATTGCATACACAAAGCCGCGATCGACGAGCGATAGGCAGCTTGTGCTAAAACTGGCGGGAATGGTTATGCCATAAGCTCCATAACCATAGAGAAGGCAGGGAGCACTTCCATCCAGCTTTGTATCACGATGGTAAAGAATAGATATCGGAATCAGTTCACCATCTGGCGCAGGCGCCATTAAACGTCTGGTTACATAGTTTTCCGGATCGTGACCGGAAGGAACCTCTTGGGTTTTTAACAGTTCACGAGCGCGCAAGTCCATATTGTAGTCATAGACCTGATTGGGCGTAGTCATCGAAGAGTAGGTGAAGCGAATTGTATCTGTGTCATATTCAGCGCTACCATGCAGACCAAGCGAATAGGCTTCCTCATCAAAGGCGATAGCATGCTCCATGCCTGTTGCACGATGATGTATCATGATCCTTGGTAGCCCTTTGTCGCGCTCAAGCCAGATTAAATAATCCTTATACACATCATGACTAAGGATGAGCGTTTCAGGACGTTCTGCTATTAGATCTTCCCAATAATCAACAGTTGGCTGATTAATCGGCGCAGTCATAATTTTAAAATCTTTAGCGCCATCTCTGTTGGTTAATATATAAAATTTATCACCGCCTGAAACGAGGCTATATTCAATGCCTTGTTCCCGTGGTGCAACACATACAGGTTTATTAAGCGGATTATGGGCAGGAATAAGCCAGCATTCTGATGTTTCGTGATCACCAATTTCGATCTGGATATAATCATCAAGCAGTGAGCCGCTGACATTCATGAAGAAGCCAGCATCATCTTCCGTATGTATTAAAATGTCTTCGTCTTCAGTGGTGCCAACTTTATGATAAAATAACTGGGATGGTCTGTGGTTTTCGTCAACTTTTGTGTAGAAAAAACCTTCGCTTTGGGCATCCCAAACACCATAGCCACCAGTATTGGTAATAATGTCGGTGAGATCATTGCCTGTATGCAGATCGCGGATTTTTAATGTAAAATATTCGGAGCCTTTGTCATCAAAGCCCCAGACTAAGTTTTGATGGTTTGGCGAGTGCTCGCAAGAGGAAATGCGGAAATAAGACTTATCCTTTGCCTCTTTTTCCCCGTCCAGTAAAATGGTTTTATTTCCACCGTCTCTGCTTGTACGATAAAAATAAGGCTGCTCTGCACCTATTTCGTAGGCACTGGCATAGGCATAGGAACCATCTTTAACCGGAACAGAGGAGTCATCTGCTTTAATTCGTCCCTTCATTTCTGCAAAAAGAGTTTTTTGCAGCGGGGTAGTGTCACTCATAATTGCATCTTGATATGCGTTTTCAGCCTCAAGATGTTTGCGTATCCGCTCAGGCAGTTTTGATGGGTCGTGAAATATTTCTTGCCAGTTATCTGCCCTCATCCACGCATAGTTGTCCTCAAGAGTGACGTTGTGGAATTTATGAGTGGTCGTCTCTTTAAGGGCGTGAGGGGCAGAAATTTTAAGGTTTTTATGAGCAGGCATAATATTTCTCGGTGATTAAGTACTTGAAGTTGTAGGAAGATGTTATCTATCTGTTTTGTAGATCATGGCGTGACCATTCATGCAATAGCGAAGTCCAAGTGGTGGCGGTCCGTCAGGAAATACGTGACCTAAATGTGCATCGCAGTCGGCACAGCGAATTTCTGTACGTGTCATGCCATGTGAAGTGTCGTTAAATGCAGCGACGGCGTTTTCTTCAATCGGTTTTTTAAAGCTCGGCCAGCCACTGTGAGATTCATATTTGTCTTCTGATCGATAGAGAGGGCGCTCACAGCAAACACAAAGGAATGTTCCCGGGATGGTCGTGTCGAAGCTAGGGCTTGAAAATGCACGTTCAGTACCGTGATTGCGCGTGATCCGATATTGAATATCGGTTAGTTGCTCGCGCCATTCGTCATCACTTTTTGTTACTTTTAGTTGCTTGTTCATGGCTTTATTCACTCCTAAATTTGATTTTATCGCGTATCTAACGTCAGTTTATGCATTTATATGGTGGTGGAAAGTATAAAATTGCCAGAGGTTAATTTATAAAATTTAGCAAATGATAATGTTATGATGTTGATATTTAATATAAAACATTGTGAGAAATCCATTTTTTCTATATTACAATATAAATAGTGGTATTATATGTATAGTTAAGTATTAATTGTTCAGTGTTTTTCCGTACATTGTTGGGTGCTAATTATTGTCTGCTTTTCTCTAAGAATAAGTGTTAGTTTTTAAAACTACTGTTATTGACAATTGGTACATGTTTCACCATATACGAAAAATCAGATCGTATTTCTGCTATAACAAAAACTCTGTACATAGGCGTTTGATACTAGCCTTCATGAAGAGTGTATCTGACCCCTTAAAGGAAATAATAAGATGGAAGCGCTCGATAAAGCTGAAGTTAATAGGGAATATTTACTTACCTTAACCGCCGATATAGTTGCAGCCTATGTCGGTAATAATTCTGTGCGTGCCAGTGAAATACCTGGGTTGATCAATGATGTCTATTCTGCCTTTGCTTCGGCAGAAGGTGATATCGAAGATGCGCCACAACAGGCTGATAAGCCTAAACCTGCAGTAAACCCAAAAAAGTCTATCACAGATGATTATTTGATCTGTTTGGAAGATGGTAAGAAGTTTAAATCATTAAAACGTCATCTTATGACGCATTATGGTTTAACGCCTGAACAGTACCGTGAAAAATGGGGCCTTGAGCCTAATTATCCTATGGTATCGCCAAATTATGCTAAGGCGCGCTCCAATCTCGCGAAGAAGATGGGCCTCGGTCGTAAGGCCAAAGAGGATTAATAGCTGCTATTATAATGCAGTTATTGTGAGTTCTTATTTAATTGCTACTTTTTATCTGCATTTATGCTCTTATCTGCAACCCCCATTGCAGATAAGAGCTTTATTTTTGTCTTTATCGAATAAGCTATTTTGAGAATTTAAGTCGCTTCGATTGTTATAGACTTCAACCGCTCTAATGCTTGTTTAAGCGCAATATGCCGATTGAGATCATAAGACCAGTGTTTGGCTACGCCTTTCAGTCTTTCCCGCTCAATAAAGCGTTTCAATCTTTTAATGGCATTCATCCGATCGGGGCCGGCAGCCTGTAGCAATGCGTTGAAATCCATTTTTGTTAATATTTGAACTGCCGCTTGCTGATGGGCGTGCATGAGCTGGCTTTGTTTTGTTTTGGCAAAGATTGCTGCCTCCGCTTTTATGCTTAATAAATCGTCCGCTTTTTTAGAACCTGAAATCATCTGTCGTGTTTCCCTGTATAAAACTCCCGTCCATGATAATTCAGGTCGTAGTGTGTGGGATAAAATTCCCACATTTGTTTTCTACTTAACGCTATGCTCCTTATAATGCTGGCTTTTTAACTGAAATATTATATTTTTATAAAAAACTTATCCCCCACTTGTTAGTTATGGTGTATGACTATATTCCTATCTCGGGAAGGGGTTGCAATGTCGTTACAGGTCATCAAAGTTATTCATACACGGGCGGAAGCTTATGAAGCTTTAGGAAATCTGGCTGAACAGTATGGTCGTGCGATCAAGTCGGCAGCTATGGCCGAGGCAGGAAAGAGGGTACCACCAGAATGGGTCTCATCACGTTGTGAGGCGTTAATCGATGTAATCGTTGATCTTTTCAGCGTTGATGGTGGTGAGGTTCGTTCAAATATCCGTGGCCGTCAGGAGGTCGCACATATTCGGCAAATATGCATGTATCTGTCACATACGCTGCTTGAAATGTCGATGCGGCAGGTAGGCGAGTGTTTAGGCCGTGACCGAACAACTGTGATGTATGCCTGCCAGAAAATTGAAAATTTACGCGATGATTTTGAATTTGACTGTTTGTTACTTGCTGTCGAGCGCGTGGTGAGGGCGGCTTTAGGTATTGGGAGGGTTCAATATGCAAGGAAATAAGCGCAATGACTTGGAGCTTCGGCTATTGACCATGCTTTTTAAGGGAGAAATGCTTGTAGAAACATCTGCTAAAGCAGATCAGTTGCTATTACTTGCCGATCATGGTGCATTATCAATCAACAGAGCTGCTCTCTCTGAATTATTAAAAGTTAAAGTCGTTGTTTATATTGGTAAAAATCGAATTGCTTTAACGGATAAAGGCCGTGAACTATTGAAAATCTTGAAGAGTAGCCTTGATGCAATTCCGCATCACATAGCGGATGAAGGAACAAGAAAAGTTATGTCGGAATCACCTTTGGCCGCTTTATATCGGTTGAAGTCCGCTAATGGTGAGCGCTTTTTAAGTCGCGAGGAATTTGAGGCCGGCGAGCGGTTGCGTGAAGACTTTACCCGAGCTTGTATAATGCCCTCCATCACATCTGATTGGGAGCGCTATCAGTATGGCATGGGGAGGCTGGCTGTTTATTCCGAGCTGGATATCAATGAAAGTGCTGTTGCTGCAAGAAAGCGCGTGCAATTGGCGCTTGAAGCTGTTGGACCAGAACTGAATGGTTTGCTTCTTGATATTTGCTGCTTTTTAAAAGGTATCCAAACAGTTGAGAAAGAACGCAGATGGCCGGTTCGCTCAGGAAAAATTATGCTGAAAACAGCTCTTTCAGTTTTGTATCGTCATTATAATCCCCCAAGCCAACCTCTTAATGGAGAGTATAATTTGCATTGGGGCGCTGCTGATTATCGGCCATCTTTTTAAAGCGCTTGAAAGCAGGGTTTAATACAGCCCTGCTTTAATAATTGTGCTTATGTCATCGTTCGCGAGAAGTGTTTATAAATAAGCTTTCGCTTCATGCCTGATGCGCTCAATCATCGATCTTAGACCATTCGCCCTTTGCGAGGATAAATGCTCATCAAGACCAAGTTTTTCTAAAATGGCTTTAGGATCAACTGTCATAATTTCAGTTGCTCTTTTGCCTGAATAAATAATTAAAACTAAAGCGACTAAGCCACGCACTATATG
>CANQXU010000060.1 GCA_947627865.1 uncultured Paenochrobactrum sp.
AACAGATTGGCTAAAATGCTTGGTGAGCATGGCATGCAAGCCATTACCAAGATTATGGGCTTCTTACTGACATGTATAGCAGTGCAGTTTTTGGCCTCTGGAATACAAGAATTCGTCTTGGATTTTGCAAAGCTTGCAAGGGCCTAAACTAGTTATCTTGCTTGAAAATTGGCGGAATTTCGGTCGTTGATATGTCATAATTGTCGTTGTCTATAATTTTAAAGACAGCGTCCAGCATTCCTTCAACATCTTGCCGAACCATTTCTATGTCATTGCTGAGAAGAGACACGAATGGATCCCAGTCAAAACAGCCAATAACCGGCAGCTCGGTTCCGTAATAAGAAGATGTCTTAATCCAGCGCATGACGCCTTCAAGTGATATTGTTGAGTTGACGAACATGCCTTGCGGCAATGTTTCTCGGCCTTGAGCAAGAAGGCGCAATGCGCTGTCAGCTTTTTCAGGCGCGTAGCCACACATAAGGATGTGATTGTCGCTAATGGGAATGGCATAATCTGCGTGAGCGGCGCGAAAGCCTCTCACGCGCTCTTTGGTATTGTGATCATTAGCACGGCCGCCAATGAATAATAGCGCAGATTTATTGTTGAATTTACGTTCATAATTAGAAAGCACGCGGCGTGTAAGTTCGCGCGCTCCCATAAAGTTGTCGGAGATAACTGATGGCGCTTGTGAACCTGGTAAATCAAGATTGAGACTGTGTGCACCGACGGCTTTGCATAGAGCTGAAATGCGGTCGGGATCGGTAGCGCCCGTAGAGATTACGCAGGAAACCTGATAGGAGAGCATAGTGCGTGCGGCCTCAAGCTCTAATTCCGGATCTCGGCGTGTGCATGTAATGATCGGGAAGAGGCCGCGCTCGCGGGCCATGTTTTCAAAAGTTTCAACAATAGAGCCAAAATAACGATTATCGTATTTTGGTACAATCATGCCAATTATCTTGGATTTGTTTTGCCGCAAAATACTTGCCTGCATATTGGGGGCATAGTCATGTTCTTCTGCCAATTGCGTAATCTTTTTGGCGAGTTTTTTACTGATACGACGTTTTTCCCATGTGCCATTTAATATAGAGCTAACGGCACTGGGTGATGTACCGGCAATCGCTGCCAGATCATAAATAGTCGTTCGTTTTTTAATGTCGTCACGCTTCACAAATTTGCTCCCGATTTCTTGCCCTACTTGACAGAAATACACTTAGGTGACAATAAATGCTACATCGATTGAGCAAATGCGCAAGCGAACAATAAGAATAATAAAACTTGGTATATTCGGGGAATAAATTTGAAACTAAGAATGGCTTGTAGTTGCAAGGTTGTAGCTGCGTAAAGTTTCGTATCTGTGATACTTTATGTAAGGCCAGCTAGTTTGTTGATAGTAAGATGCTGAGTATTTTCAGCATTTGTTTCTGCTTAAAGGAGGAAAGCATGAAATACCGCAATTTTTTGACAGCCACAGCGGCTTTGCTGATTGGTTTTACAGGCGCAGCTTCGGCACAGACCGTTGGTACCGTGGCCTTTTTGATGCCCGATCAGGCGTCAACACGATATGAACAGCATGATTTTCCTGGCTTTCAAGCCGCTATGGCAGAGCTTTGTGCTGATTGCACAGTGATCTATCAAAACGGCAATGCAAGCGCTTCTTTGCAACAGCAGCAGTTTAACTCGGTGATTGCGCAAGGTGCTAAAGTGATTGTGCTCGATCCGGTTGATTCGGCTGCCGCAGCAGGTCTTGTGGAAATTGCACAAGGGCAGGGCGTAAAAGTTGTTGCCTATGATCGGCCAATTCCTGATAAGCCAGCCGATTTTTATGTATCCTTCGATAATGAAGGCCTTGGATATGCTTTTGCAAAATCATTGATTGATCATATGAAAGCGAATGGCGTTGCAGATGATGCAGGCGTTCTACAAATTAATGGTTCGCCAACAGATGCTGCTGCTGGACTAATACGTGATGGTGTCCATCGTGCATTGAAGGAAACCAATTACAAAACATTGGCGGAGTTTGATACTCCGGAATGGGCTCCGCCAAAGGCACAGGAATGGGCAGCCGGTCAGATCACCAGATTTGGCGGCGACATTAAGGGGATTGTTGCTGCAAATGACGGGACTGCAGGTGGTGCGATTGCTGCGCTTAAAGCAGCCGGCACAAACCCGCTTCCGCCAGTAACAGGCAATGACGCAACAATTGCAGCATTGCAGCTGATTATTGCTGGTGATCAATATAATACGATTTCCAAGCCTTCAGAGGTGGTTGCCAGAGCGGCAGCAGAAGTGGCTGTTAAATTGCTGAATGGTGAAACACCGGAAGCAAAAAATACGCTTTATAACACACCATCGGAACTATTTGTTCCTGCAGTCATCACAACCGAAAACATTAAAGCCGAGATTTTCGACAAGAAAATTCAAACTCCTGAAGAAGTCTGCACTGGCGAATATGTTGAGGGCTGTAAAAAGCTTGGTATCATCCAATAATAATTTCACGAACTATCCGGCCAGAATATTAAGGGATCATTAGATTCAAATATCTGGTCGGAAAGATGCCAAAAAGGTCAGAAGTGATGATTCATGACGTGAAATCATTGCCGGAGAAGGGGGAAACTATTCTCCGGCTAAGCAATATCTATAAGAATTTTGGTGCTGTTTCAGCCCTGACTGATATCAGTCTGGAGGTGAAGGCAGGAGAAGTTGTTGCCCTTGTTGGTGATAATGGTGCGGGCAAGTCAACCCTGATCAAAATTCTTGCAGGCGTTCACAAACAAAGTTCAGGTACAATTGAATTTATGGGTGAGCAAGTCTCATTGGATAGTCCCAGCAAAGCCCTGTCACTCGGCATTGCAACGGTTTTTCAAGATCTTGCGCTTTGTGAAAATCTGGATGTTGTAGCCAATTTATTTCTTGGACATGAATTATCACCATTTAAGCTTGATGAAGTGGCGATGGAAGTTCGTTCGTGGGTTTTGTTGCGTGAGCTTGCTGCACGTATTCCTTCTGTGCGCGAGCCTATTGCTTCGCTTTCTGGTGGGCAGCGTCAAACTGTTGCCATTGCCCGTGCTCTGTTGCTTGATCCAAAAATTATTATGCTTGACGAGCCCACAGCAGCACTTGGTGTTGCACAGACCGCTGAAGTTCTCAATTTGATTGAGCGAGTGCGCGAGCGGGGGCTTGGGGTCATTATTATTAGTCATAATATGGAAGATGTGCGTGCCGTTGCTGACCGTATCGTAGTTTTGCGTTTGGGACGTAATAATGGTGTGCTTACCCCTGATGCATCCAATCAAGAGTTGGTCGCCGCCATTACCGGTGCCACTGAAAATTCAGTTTCACGTCGTTTAGACCGTAAAGCCACCCATGTGGAAGAAAACAGCAGGGGGGTAGAATGAGCCCGCAAAAGCCAAATGATATGCCAGCTATGCAAGCAGCAGCACTTGACCGGAGTGATGAACGACTGAAATCCAGTGAGACAATTGCAGATAGTTTACGTGCTTTTACGAGTAGGTTGCGATCTGGAGACCTCGGGATGCTGCCGGTCGCGATCGGCTTGATTGTGATTTCAACCGTTTTCAGCATTCTCAATCCGGTTTTTTTATTGCCAAATAATTTGGTCAATCTGCTATTTGATAGTGCAACAGTAGGCGTGATCGCTCTTGGTATTGTATGCGTGCTTCTGCTTGGAGAAATTGACTTGTCAGTCGGCTCTATGAGCGGGTTGGCGTCGGCTATTATTGGCGTTCTATGGGTCAATAATGGATGGCCAATTGGCGGGGCGATTGTTGCGGCACTGGCCTTTGGTGCAATTGTCGGTGCCTGCTATGCAACGCTTTATACTCGTCTTGGTATGCCGAGTTTTATTGCTACACTGGCGGGTTTGTTGGCATTATTGGGCTTGCAGCTTTATATTCTAGGGCCCTCGGGCAGTATCAATCTGCCATATGCGTCACCATTGGTGCGGTTTGGTCAGATTATGGTCATGCCTGCTTGGTTATCGCACTCATTCGCGCTTTTGCCCGGCGTTGTAATGATCATTTCGGATATTCGCAAGCGGCAGCGTCGTCACGAGGCTAATCTGTCCTCTATGCCGCTGAGCCTAATGTTTATCAAGGCAATTGCCTTGACTGTCGCGCTGGAATTTATTGTCTTCTATCTCAATTTGGGACGTGGCGTTCCGTGGATGTTTGGTCTTTTGCTTGTTCTGGTCATGATGCTGAATTACGCTCTTACCCGAACAAAATGGGGGCGCTCAATGTTTGCTGTTGGTGGCAACAAAGAAGCTGCCCGTCGTGCTGGTATTAATGTAAACCGGATATATTTAAGTGCCTTCATGCTTTGTTCAACACTTGCGGCTCTTGGCGGCATCCTGTCAGCAGCACGTCTAGCCTCTTCTAGCCAGCAGGCGGGGACAGGCGATGTAAATTTGAATGCCATCGCTGCGGCTGTGATCGGCGGCACCAGCCTGTTTGGTGGTCGGGGTGGGGCATATTCGGCTTTATTGGGCATTATCGTTATTCAGGCAATCTCTAATGGTCTGACTTTGCTTAATCTCAGTTCTTCGCTTCGCTACATGATCACCGGTGCCGTTCTTGCCATTGCAGTGATTGTTGACTCTTTAGCTCGCCGCTCCCGTGTCAGCCACGGGCGTGCTTGATGCATATTTTGAAGGAATAATATGATGGCAAATCTAATGGATGGTAAGGTTGCGGCAATAACCGGTGCTGCGTCGGGTATTGGTCTTGAATGCGCACGCGTTCTGCTCAGAGAAGGCGCGAGTGTTGTATTGATCGACAGGGACAAAGAGCGTTTGAATGAATTGTCCGAGGAACTCGGCGATAGGGCATTTCCACTCGTTGCTGACTTATTGAAGCCTGAAGAAAATTCTGGGATTTTACCGCGTATCTTGGATATGACAGGCAAGCTGGATATTTTCCATGCGAATGCAGGTGCATATATTGGCGGTAATGTTGCTGAAGGTGATCCTGATGCTTGGGATCGCATGCTAAATTTGAATGTTAATGCCGCCTTCCGCTCAGTCCATGCTGTTCTGCCATATATGATTGAACAAAAGTCGGGCGATATACTTTTCACAAGTTCAATTGCCGGAGTGGTGCCAGTCATTTGGGAGCCAATTTATACGGCATCCAAATTTGCGGTTCAGGCTTTTGTGCATTCCACGCGTCGCCAAGTTGCAAAACATGGTGTGCGTGTTGGCGCTGTCTTGCCGGGACCCGTTGTAACGGCTTTATTAGACAGTTGGCCTAAAGCCAAGCTGGATGATGCTTTGGCCAATGGCAGCCTAATGCAGCCGCAAGAAGTGGCTGAGGCGGTACTCTTCATGCTCTCACGACCAAGCAATATTACCATTCGTGACTTGGTAATTGTGCCGAATAATGTGGATCTCTAAAGCACCATTTGGTTTTTGCTGCAAAAGAAGTAACTATCACTATGAATAACGAACCTAATAATTCTGCTTCTAATGATGCCTGCTATGTCATTGGTGTTGATGTCGGTACAGGCAGTGCTCGTGCTGGTTTGTTTGATCTCACTGGCAAGCTGATCTCGACTGCAAAACGTGAAATATCACTCTACCGCGAAGCTGGTGCAATTGTTGAGCAATCGGCTAATGAGATTTGGCAGGCAGTATGTCATTCGGTTCGTGAGGTGGTTAGCGCCGCTCAAATCGATGCGAAATCAGTCGTGGGTTTAGGTTTTGATGCAACATGTTCCTTGGTGGTGGTTGGGGATGAGGGAAGGCCTTTGGCGGTGGGCCCTTCCGAAGATCCTGAGCGCAATATAATAGTGTGGATGGACCATCGTGCTGTTGATCAGGCTGAACGCATTAATGAACTTAACCATGATGTTTTGCGCTATGTTGGCGGGCGCATTTCACCGGAGATGGAAACGCCAAAACTATTGTGGCTGAAAGAAAACCGGAAAGAGATCTACGATACTGCATGGCAGTTCTTTGATCTGGTTGACTACCTCACTTGGCGGGCAACGGGTAGTCTTGCGCGTTCCATGTGCACTGTTACTTGCAAATGGACATATCTGGCGCATGAGCAGAGCTGGGATGCCAGCTATTTCAACGAGATTGGGCTTGGCGATCTTGCTGCTAGTGATTTTTACCGGATCGGGAGCGAGGTCGTGGAGCCTGGAACTGCACTTGCTCAGGGTTTGACTATAACTGCTGCAGAGGCTCTGGGGCTTTCTGCTGGAACAGCAGTGGCTGCTGGTATGATTGATGCACATGCTGGCGGTATCGGTACGGTTGGATATGATGGCCAGCCGCAAAGCAATCTTGGCTATGTATTTGGTACTTCATCTTGCACTATGACAAGCACGATAGAACCGGTTTTTGTCGCTGGTGTCTGGGGGCCTTATTATTCGGCTATGGTGCCGGGTATGTGGTTGAATGAGGGTGGGCAGAGTGTTGCAGGTGCTGCTATTGATCAGCTTATTTCGTTTCACCCAGCCTCTGGCGAGGCAGCGAAGATCGCTGAAAGCAAAGGTGTAGCGCTACCAGTTTTACTTGCTGATTTGGCTGCGGAAAAATTTAAGGATAGTTTTGAAGCGATTAAACATGCGGCTGGGATCCATATAGTTCCAGAATTTTTAGGTAATCGTGCGCCATTTTCCGACCCTAATGCGCGGGCGGTTATTACAGGGCTGAGCATGGAGCGTGATCTGAAAAATCTGGTTGCTATATATATAGCCGGAGTAGCCAGTGTTGGTTATGGTTTAAGGCAGATTATCGAAACACAGGCCGCTGCGGGCGCAAAAATTGAACAGATCGTTATCAGTGGCGGAGCAGGACAGCATGAATTCGTCCGCCAAATTTTGGCTGATGCAACCGGAAAACCCATTGTTGCCCCTCAATCCGATGAACCGGTTCTATTAGGTGCGGCAATACTTGGTGCTATTGCTTCTGATGCATTCTCGAATATGCGTGACGCCATGCATGCATTGTCGGATGTTGAGCGTATTTATCATCCGGCTAATGCAGATGTTTCAAAGATACATGATAGGCGCTTTGAAATATTTAAAGAGTTGCAAATCGCTGCCAGACATATCCGCGATGTATAACCAGTAGTCATAGCTATTTTTCTTTGATCTGGCAGATACGGCACTGAGCGGCATTATAAAGAAATGCTTGGGAGGTAAGCTTTCCAAGCTCATCTTTTTCAGTGATTAACTAACTGTAACTATTGATGTTTTATACTGGTAAAGAATGTCCGATGCCGCTCTTGAAATGAGGAAGCATTCGAGCTTTTGACTGCGCCAGACTAGTCTCCACTCTGTTTTCGGATAGAACGAATATGTTTCAGAGCGGAAACGAGATTTTCTTCAATAGAATCCATCCTCAGGCTAACAGATAACAAGTTACGGCCTGACATTTGGATGATTGCATCCATGACTTCATCACATTGGTTAGCCAATACCATTAGATGATCACCATTGGGACCAAACTTGCCATTGAACCAGTTCTTTACCGTTCGCTCATTGGCGCCAGTCCAATTGGCAACGATTTTAATACTGATTTTCCCGTTTTCTTTCGCTCGCTTCAACGCCAAAGAAATAACTGAAGCAAAAGTCAGCGGATCAATTCGTGGCATTTTCCTACTCCTATCTGAAATTAGTTGCCCTTCTTAGGAAACGACATTCCCTCCTCAATTACAGTAAGCTTTTCATGCGAGTGCGGAGCTGACCTGCCTGAAAAGAGGATATGATTTTGGATAAATCTAACAAATCAATCCGAGAAGATTGTGCCAACAATGATAAACCATTGCTTGCAGCTGCTTATGTACGAATGTCGACAGACCTACAAAAATACTCAACAGACAACCAGCTTGCTGAGATCCGCAAATATGCTGAAAAAAGAAACTATAAAATAGTCCAAGTTTATGAGGATTCCGGAAAAAGCGGTCTGAAGATTGCTGGTCGGCAAGCATTGCAACGACTTATCGACGATGTGACTAAGCATCGTGCAGAGTTCAAAATAATACTCGTCTATGATGTCAGCCGTTGGGGACGATTTCAAAACGCAGATGAAAGTGCATATTATGAATTTCTATGCTCGCGAACAGGCGTAGCGATTCATTACTGCGCGGAGCAATTCGAAAACGACGGCAGTGTTGGTTCAGATTTATTAAAGCTTGTTCGCCGCATTACGGCTAAAGACTATAGCCGTGAACTTTCAGTCAAAGTTTTTGCAGGTCAATGCCGTTTGGTTGAGCTTGGCTATCGACAAGGGGGGCCTGCAGGCTACGGGTTGCGTCGGATGCTCATTGATGAGCATGGCGATGAAAAAGGTGTGCTTGCGGCTGGACAACGCAAAAGCCTTCAAACGGATCGTGTCATATTGGTACCGGGTCCTAAAACAGAGGTCGACATTGTCCGCCGCATATTCTGCCACTTTATATATGATCACTGGCACGAAAAGAAAATTGCTGAAATTTTGAATGCAGAAAGTATTTTGTCTGACAGGTTCAGACCATGGACGAATGGAACCATCCGCCAAATACTGACCAATGAGAAATATATCGGAAACAATATTTATAACAGGACATCATTCAAGCTGAAACATCAAAGAATCCGCAACAAACCTGAAATATGGATCCGTGCAGAGGCTGTATTTCAGGGGATTGTGCCTCGTGAACTTTTTGAAAAAGCGCAAGTTATTTTTCATGAGCGCAGCCAACATCTGAGCGATGAAGAGCTGCTGAACTTACTGAGGAATGCACTGGCTTGTAAAGGTTTCATATCAGGTTTCATGATTGATGAAATGGAAGAGTTGCCCTCTAGCAGCGTCTATCGCCGTCGTTTCGGTAGTCTTTTGCGCGTTTATAAATTGATCGGCTACGAGCCTGAGCGCGACTATCAATATATCGAGATTAACAAAGAGATCAGAACGAAATTTTCACAACAACTATCATCGCTATGCGAAACTCTTACCAGTATTGGTAGCTCTGTCATTCGTGATGATGAAACCGATTTACTATACATTAATAATGAATTCAGCGTCTCGGTTGTCATCGCCAAATGCTGTGCAACGGCAACAGGTCGTCTGCATTGGAATGTGAGGCTCGACACCGGACTTCTCCCCGACATTACACTCGTCATGAGAATGGAAGAGGGCAATCAAAATATACTCGATTATTATTTGTTGCCATCCCTTGATATTATGTCACTCAAGCTTCGCTTGCTCCAGCAAAACCCATTTGGTCTGGAAGCCTATCGCTTTTCATCACTTGAATTTTTCTTTGACCTTGCCAAACGCATTGAACTGGAGAAAGTAGCATGAAAAAAGAGATGCAGAGCCATTCATGGCGATATATCGACACCATTCCGATAGACAAAATTAATATTCTCAATCCGAGAATTCGGGAAAAAAGAAAATTTCAGCAGATTGTCGATAGCATTTCACGAGTTGGTCTCAAACGTCCGATTACAGTTGCCAAGAGAACAGACATTACAGGCGCAATCACATATGATCTAATCTGCGGTCAGGGGCGTGTCGAAGCATATAGGGCATTGAAGCAGTCTGATATTCCGGCAATTGTCATTGATGCTAGTTTAAATGACTGCTTAGTTATGAGCCTCGTTGAAAATTGCGCGCGCCGTCAACATCGTGCTGTCGATCTGCTACGTGAAGTCGGAAATCTTCGCAGTCGCGGTTATTCTGATCGGGAGATTGCAGCAAAAATTGGTGTCAGCTCCGAATATGTCAGCATGATAGCGAGCTTGCTGGAAAGAGGAGAGGAGCGGCTATTATCTGCAGTAGAAGCAGGTATTCTTCCTCTCAGCCTTGCAATGGAGATTGCTAAGTCAGATGAAGCTGGCGCGCAAACTGCGCTGATGGAAGCCTATACGCAGAAAAAACTGCGTGGGAAAAAACTTCTTGCAGTCAGGCGCATATTGGAAATACGGAGCAAGCGCGGCGGCAGCTTGCCACAGCAAGTATTTGGGCAATATGAAGGACCGAAGCGCCCGCTCACAAGCGAGGCAATGGTGCGTACATATCAGCAGGAAGCCGAGCGCCAAAAAATTCTAATCAAAAAAGCCGACGTAACCCAAAGTAAGCTAATGATTGTAACTGAAGCCCTTAAGTTCTTGATGGAAGAGGATGCCTTTCTCGCTCTTTTAAAATCAGAGGAGCTTTGTGCGCTTCCGGCACAACTACACCAACGTTTAGCAAGGAGTTGACCATGGCTGATAACCATAGTGCCGGAAAAGTTTTTAACGCATCTCAGGGCATTCAGCAGGCGTTCGAGAATGGTTGTGCCTTAATTCGCATTGATCTGATGCTACCGAGTAAACCATGGCGCGCAACAATAAAGTCTAGCAAAAAGTATAAGCAAATAATGGCATCTATAGAAACTGTTGGTATTGTTGAGCCACCTGCAGTCATTCGTGACCCACAAAATCCTGGTAACTATTTTATTTTGGATGGACATCTGCGCATTGAAGTTCTCAAAGATTTAGGCAGGATAGAAACTGAATGCTTAATTGCCAAAGATGACGAAGCCTTTACCTACAACAAACAAGTTAGTCGTCTGGCTGCTGTACAAGAGCATGCAATGATTGTGAATGCGCTCAAACTCGGCGTTCCTGAAGAGTATCTTGCGAAGGCTTTATCTATTAATGTTTCTTCCATCCGCAGACGTGCTAATATGTTAAATGGCGTTTGTTCAGAAGCTCGCGAATTATTAAGAGATAAAAACTGTCCAATGGCTGTTTTTGAAACACTTAAGAAAATGCAACCGCTTCGGCAAATTGAAGCCTCTGAACTGATGATCAATGCAAACAACTATTCTGTTGCTTATGCCTCAGCCATTCTTGCCGGGACGCCACAATCCCAATTGGCAGAGCCCAATAGACCAAAATCAATCAAAGGTATCAGTGCTGATGCTATTCTACGAATGGAACGTGAGCTTCGTCGGCTACAGGAAGCAATGACGTCTATTCAAGATACTTATTCTAAGGATCATCTGGAGCTTACAGTTGTTCGGGGTTATCTGAGGCGTTTATTGGCCAATGTAAACATCCTGCGATACCTTGCCGTTAATCATCCAGAATATTTATCCGAATTTCAAACCATTGTTAACATGGAGAGTACAGCAGGCATTTCTGCATGATAATGAATGATGGTAATATTATGTGTGCTCGTTGCTCGACTTTCTTGATTGGTCTCGTTCTTAGGTCCAAATTTTTAATGTAAGATGTAATTTTGATATAAACGAATAGGTCTTTATAGCTTATAAGGACGTGAAAACGCGTTGCGGGAGCATCGTATATCTCTGCCCGAAACGGCATGTTAGAACCACTAGCGAGTCAATTAATGAACACCAGCGAACTGATTTATTCAGGTAAAACCAAAGACCTGTATGCCCTACCAAACAACAATGTTTTGCTTGTCTTCAAAGACGACGTCACGGGCGAGGGCGATGTTATTGATCCAGGTGCCAACACTGTTATCGGCAAGGTCGAAGGCAAGGGACGCAAATCTCTCGCTATGACCGACCATTTTTTTAAAAAACTGAAGACCGCTGGCATTCCGACGCATCTTGTCAATGCTGATGTCGATAAAGGAACCATGGAAGTTCGTCGTGCCGAACCTTTGGGGAAAGATATCAATGGTGCAGGCGGCCTAGAATTCATTTGCCGGACTCGCCCTTGGGGCAGCTTTAGCCGTCGCTACCAAAACTATATTCGTGATAGTGAGCAGAAGTTCAATTATCTCGTGGAGATCACTGTTAAAGACGACGAGAGAGGTGATCCGCAAATCAATGATGAAACCATTATTGCTTTAGGCCTCGTGTCAGAAACCCACCTTGAGCAAGCTAAAAATATCACCCGTCATGTCAGCCGCATCGTCGAGGCCGATTTGCGTGAGAAGGGTTTAATACTGATCGATATGAAGATCGAACTCGGTCTTGTCGATGGTGTGGTTGTGGTTATTGATGAGGTTTCGGCCGATGCAATGCGCGTCATGGACGAAAACGGCAAGGTACTGGATCACAGCACCTTATTTGCATCGCTAATCCAGTAAGCTTGTATCACAGCTCTATCGAGCATTGTGCTTATAATTATTATCAATAATTTGACTGCCGGTAGAGGTTCTGCCGGCAGTTTCTGTTTAAACAAATAATGGTCTTGATCAGGCTTTGGTAGTATTGCCTGATTTTTTCATTGCCTGACTGGCCGCAAATTCTTTCTGGGCAATCCGATTGATTAGCGTTGTGATATAGGCCGTAAAGATCGGTAAAATTGTTAGCCCTACGATTGCCATAGCAGTGGTGATAAA
>CANQXU010000061.1 GCA_947627865.1 uncultured Paenochrobactrum sp.
GAAGGTGTAAGCTGCTTTTTGGTGCCGCGTTTGTTGCCTAGTGGCAAGGGAAATGGTCTGCATCTTACAAGGCTTAAAGAGCCATTAGGCTGGCGTTCGCAAGCTTGTGCTGAAATGGAAATCACACAGGCTATGGCTTATCGGATCGGCCAGCCAGGTGAGGGTAGTAAAATTCTGTCTGATATGATGACATTAAACCGGACGGATATGGGCATTATGTCCGCGGGACTTATGCGCGCTGGTTTGGCCCATGCAGTGCATCATAGCCGCCATAGGATAGTTTCCGGTACTACTCTGATCGATAAGCCGATCATGCAGCGAGTGCTTGCTGATATGGCCTTGGATGCAGCTGCAGCAACGGCACTTGTTATGCGCTTGGCGCAGGCTTTTGATCAGGCTGCTAAGGATCGTAATGAGGCCGCCTTTGCCAGAGTTATGACCCCTGTTGCAAAATACTGGACAACAAAGATTGCCCCTTCTTTGCTTGTTGAGGCAATGGATGCGATTGGTGGTAATTCCTATGCCAATCAGCATCATCTTTCCAGATTTTATAAGGATGCACCTGCTAATTTGATGCTGGAGGGTAGCGGTAACAACTTGGCGCTGGATGTTGCCCGCATTGTCCAGCGGGCCCCACAGCTTTTTGATGCGGTACTGGATTGGGTTGCTGAACAATTGGGGCGCAGCGGGCAGGGTACCATACAGGTTCTGCATGCCGCTATTTCATTGACTGCCCGCGATGAAGGTGCTGCACGTCTTTTAACCGAACAATTGGCGCTCGCAGTCGCTGCTGCACAATTGCGTGAATATGGCGCTAATTCTGTTGCGGATTCATTTATAGAAACACGCCTTGGTGGCCAGTGGAGAGCATCTTACGGTATGCTGGATACACGTCATGATGCAAGGGGAATTCTGGATCTGCTCTATCCACCGCTTTAAGCTGAAGAGGTTTAAAGAATCGGAAGCTGGATAGTTTTGAGAGTATCTGCCTTAAATAGTGCAGGGTGCTTTAACTGCTCTATACTGTTGTATTCTAAATAATGAAAATAATCGTATTTTACATGCTAAAGCTATGAAAACTTTAAGTTGTAAGGCTCTTCAAGGCCTCTGATTCTTTCAATTCTATTATCGATCAATGTTGATAGGCAAGTATTGATTTAAGTAATAAATATTATTTTAGTATATGTTAAAGTTTGATTGACGGATTCAAAACTTAGTGCTTCCTTGCAATTGTTAATCTAATTGGAGGAGGAATTAACATTGAAAAAGCATCTACTTTACGGGCTTCTCGCTTCGACTATGCTCATTATGCCGGCTGTTGCACAAGACGCAGACGATATTACTATCATTCATGCTGGTACGTTACTGGCAAATCCTGCTGAAGCACCACTTACTGAGCAGTCTATTATCATTAAGAATAATAAGATTGAGGGAATTGAAACTGGTTTTATCCAGCGAGACGGAGCTAAAGTAGTAGATCTTAGCAAAGCATTTGTTATGCCGGGCATGATTGACAGTCACGTTCATCTGACATCGCAGCTGGCACCGGATGCGCGTTTGAAGCGCGTTGAAAACTCAGATGCAGACTGGGCAATGCAAGGTGCAAAACATGGTAAACGCACGCTCGATGCGGGCTTTACGACTGTTCAGGACTTAGGTGCCAGTGGTGTTGATGCAATCTTTGCGTTGAAAGAAGCTTCTAAGCGTAATGAACTTCCTCTGCCACGTATCCGTAGTGCGGGTTATTCGGTTTCTGTAAGCGGTGGCCACGGTGATGGTCGCCAAGGCTATAATGACGATATCGCAGAAGTTTTGCATAAGGATTCCATTTGTAACGGAGCCGATGACTGCCGCCGCGCTGCCCGTGAGCAAATCCGTAAAGGTGCGGATATCATCAAAATCACCGCTACCGGTGGTGTATTGTCAAATACATTGGCGGGTTTTAACCAGCAGTTCACCAGTCCTGAAATTGAGGCAATTGTGGACGCAGCCAACAGCATGGGGCGCAAGGTTACAGCGCATGCGCATGGCTTGAATGGCATCAACTCATCACTCGCATCGGGTGTGAAGTCAATTGAACACGGCACCTATCTGGACGACACTTCAATAGCCCTGTTCAAGGAAAATGATGCTTATCTGGTGCCGACCGTTATGGCGGGTGACTTTGTTGCTAGAACGGCTAAAGAATCCAAATGGATGACCGAACCTCAGCGTATCAAATCCCTCCAAGCCGGTCCTTTGATGCTGGATATGCTACGCAAAGCACATGAAGGTGGTGTCAAGATTGCTTTTGGTACGGATAGCGGTGTCTCTGCCCATGGCGACAACGCAACCGAGCTGGTGCTTATGGTTGAAGCTGGAATGACACCACAGGAAGCATTGGTTGCAGCCACAATAAATGCGGCTGATCATATTGATATGAGCGAAGAGTTGGGCACAATTGAAGCTGGTAAACTGGCCGATATTATTGCCGTTGAAACAAACCCGCTGGATAATATCGAGCAGATGCGGGATGTCGGCTTTGTAATGAAAGATGGAAACATCTACAAATCCGCATTGTAAACTTATATTGGCTTCATTGCTGATATAGCGCACATAAGTCTTTGCTGGCTGGAGCATGAATTGCAATCAGCCAGCAAAGATGTTTTTATGGGCTAAATTGCTATTTAATTTTAAATTAGATTAAAATAATAATGACTGAGATTTGTTGGAATAAATGAAAAATAAGAGTTTCAAACATTGGTCAAAAACTGAAATTCTTGCGGATACGGTCAAGAATCCTAATATTCATATTCGCGGGCGCAATAGTTACTATAGTGACGCATGGACGGGTTCTTTTGAAGACTATGTCGTGCGCTACCATTATGGTGATGATTATAGCTTGAATAGTTGGGAGCCTCTATGGCCAATAGATCAGCTCTATATTGGTGATTATGTCTGTATTGGCTCTGAAGCGGTCATTCTTATGGGGGGTAATCATACGCATAGAACCGATTGGTTCAGCCTTTATCCATTCATGGATTTCATTACGGAATCTTATATTGGTAAGGGTGATACAATTATAGAAGATGGCGTGTGGATTGGCATGAGAGCTATGATCATGCCGGGCATTAGAATAGGTGAAGGTGCAATAGTTGCTTCTGGCGCGATTGTAACTAAAAATATCGAGCCCTATACGGTCGTAGCCGGCAATCCAGCTAAATTTATCAAACAGCGCTTCCCAAATACGACAATCGATAAGCTTTTATCTCTTGGCATTTATAAATGGGATAAAGCTAAGTTTGATACGCTCAAGCGTTATATTTGTTCGGATAATATCGATGAGCTGATTGAAGCGGCAGAAAAATATGACGGCAATCAGCAAAATATATAAGTTTGATATGTGATAAAAACCTTTCACGGCAAAAAATATCTGCCGTGAAGCGGTTTGTTATCAATATTATTCGATAGACAGGGTAGCTGGCTCTGAACCAAAATTTACACGTCGATAAAAACACGAATTGCGCTCTGTGTGGCATGTCGGTCCATCACCAGCGACTTTGACTTTAATCCATAGGGCATCCTGATCGCAGTCTGTGCGCATTTCCATAATGGTTTGCAAATTGCCTGACGTCTCCCCTTTTTTCCAAAGGCGTTGGCGAGAGCGTGACCAATAATGCGCAATTCCGGTCTCAAGGGTTAGCTGTAGAGATTGCTCATTCATATAGGCAAGCATCAGAATCTCACCGGTGTCGAAACTCGTCACAACGGTTGTGATTAAGCCATTGTCATCAAATTTAGGAGCAAAAACACTGCCTTCTTCGAGATCCGCTTTTGATATGGATAGTGGAGAAACAAATTGCGAGCTCATCCGTTTTCCGTTCAATATTGATGTTACGCTCTGATCATGGACATAAAGCGAGCTTGCGCTGCTGCGTCGGTTTCAAATTTGCCCGTGAATGTCATTGTCGTAGTGGTCGAGCCTTGTTTGCGAACACCACGCATGGCCATGCACATATGCTCTGCCTCAACAAAAACGGCAACGCCGAGTGGGCTTAGCTTTTTTTGGATGCAGTGTGCAATCTGTGCAGTCATACTTTCTTGAGTTTGCAATCTGCGGGCAAAAATATCAACAACGCGTGCAATCTTTGAAAGTCCGACAACCTTACCATCCGGCAAATAAGCAACATGTGCTTTGCCTATGATAGGTACCATATGATGCTCACAATGAGAGTGAAAGCTGATATTGTTAATCAAAACCATATCATTGTAGCCGGCAACTTCTTCAAAAGTCGTTCCCAGTACACTTTCAGGATCCATATTATATCCGGCAAAGAGCTCTTTATAGGCTTTGGCGACACGCTTGGGGGTGTCAAGCAAGCCCTCACGCTCAATATCTTCTCCAGCCCACTTTAAAAGCGTACGTACGGCATCTTCAGCTTCCTGCTGTGTCGGGCGGGTCAGCATGCCGGACTGCTGCGCTTGTTGAGAATCCATATATAATCTCCGTAGTCTTTGCTAACCAAAGACAAGTTAAACGGACCAAATAAACATAATGCCAGATAAATTATATCTTGAGCAGATGCTGCTTGGTTGGTATCGGGTATCATTCAATACCCATTATTCATATTGATCACTCTCTGACAGGCAGTCGATTAGGCCATATTGAATGAGCATATGTAAACTTCTTATATCTTCATATATAGAGTGTTGATGACAGTTTCAAATGTTACAGATGTAATAAATATTTTGCCGGGGGACAGGCAAATCATAATAGGCGGGCAAAAGCATGATGGATGATATTTACAGTCAGAAGATTTTAAGTTTTGCAGGAAATATTTCTCATCTTGGAAAATTAGAGAATGCTGATGCCATCTCGACAGTGCATTCCAGATTGTGCGGCTCCGTCGTTACTGTTTATTTAAAAAGTGACGGTGAAATTATTACTGACTTTTCTCATGAGGTGAAAGCTTGTGCTTTAGGGCAGGCCTCTGCAGCACTCATGGCAACGGTTGTTGTTGGCTCGAAACTTTCAGAGCTAAAAGCTTTGCACCAGCAGATGCATGATATGTTAAAATCCGGTGGTGGAGCGCCAGAAGGCAGATTTTCCGATTTCCGGTATTTTGAACCTATTCGCGATTATAAATCCCGTCACGCCTCCACATTGCTGACATTTGATGCTGTAGCAGATTGCATTAAAGTGATCGAGGCGCAAAAGTCAGCGTGTCTTGTTGATTGATAAATGCCTGATAAAGCTAAATTACCTCAACATGAAAAAAGAAAAAAATATAACCGTAATTTTAATGGTGCGTGGAAAAAAACGCCAGACCGCTTGCTTGGGGTGGGTTTGATACGATTATATCAACTGACTCTATCTGGTTTCATCGGCAATTCTTGCCGTCATCTGCCAACCTGCTCGGAATATGGTTACGAAGCAATTGCAAGGCATGGGTTATGGGCAGGGAGCTGGATGACCTTTTTTCGCATTATACGATGTGGCCCCTTTGGAACATGCGGTATTGATCGGGTGCCGGAGGAGTTAACGGCTAAACAATATTGGTTTATGCCTTGGCGTTATTATATAAAACATGGATGCGCTGGTTGATGTTATGAGTTGAATATTGAGGTATCATGAGAAACGGTTCTTATCTTGTTCATAAGAGCGGCAACTTAAACTGATATTATCAATGTTGACTGCTTTACAGTTACAGCTTAGAAATCGCCAAGCATTTCATAGTAGAATGCTTATGGATATATGCCGATAATTTCTTCGGCACTTTAATTGTTAATCTCCACCCGCAATTGTTGGCGGGACTGGATAGAGGAATATACCGATGTCAAATATCGTTTCCCTTAAGTTTCCTGACGGCTCAATCCGTGAATATGATAAAGATATGACAGGCACAGAGCTTGCATTGTCAATCTCTAAATCACTAGCAAAAAAAGCAGTGGCATATTCCGTTGATGGTATAATTCGCGATCTGTCTGATCCGATTGAATATAGCGGTGATGTCGAGATTTTGACGCGCGAAGATCCGCGCGCTCTCGAGCTGATCCGTCATGACTGTGCGCATGTCCTTGCTGAAGCGGTACAGGAGCTTTTTCCTGGTACGCAAGTAACGATTGGTCCGGTCATCGAAAATGGATTTTATTACGACTTTGCTCGCAATGAACCTTTCACAACCGATGATCTTCCCGTCATTGAAAAGAAAATGCGCGAAATTATTCAGCGCAACAATCCTTTTACGCGAGAAGTTTGGAACCGTGAAAAGGCGAAGCAGGTTTTTGCCGATAAGGGTGAAAGCTATAAAGTTGAGCTGATCGACGCCATTCCTGATGATCAGGACTTGAAGATTTATTATCAGGGCGATTGGTTTGATCTATGTCGCGGGCCGCATATGGCGAGCACTGGTCAAGTCGGCACGGCTTTCAAGCTGATGAAAGTTGCCGGTGCTTATTGGCGCGGTGATTCTAACAATCCGATGCTAACTCGTATTTACGGCACAGCCTTTGCGAATGATAAAGATCTTCAAGCTTATCTTACAATGCTTGAAGAAGCTGAAAAGCGTGATCACCGCCGCTTGGGTCGTGAAATGGATCTTTTCCACTTTCAAGAAGAAGGCCCAGGGGTTGTTTTCTGGCATGCCAAAGGCTGGCGCATGTTCCAGACTTTGATCAGCTATATGCGTCGTCGTTTGGATTCCCATGGATATCAAGAAGTGAACGCGCCGCAAGTTCTGGATAAGTCTCTCTGGGAGACATCCGGTCACTGGGGCTGGTATCGCGACAATATGTTTAAAGTCACGGTTGCAAGTGATGAAACCGATGATGATCGTGTATTCGCTTTAAAGCCGATGAACTGTCCTGGCCACGTGCAGATCTTCAAGCATGGATTGAAGTCTTATCGTGATCTACCTATCAAGTTGGCTGAATTTGGCAATGTTCATCGCTATGAACCATCAGGCGCATTGCATGGCTTGATGCGTGTACGCGGGTTTACACAAGACGATGCGCATGTCTTTTGTACTGATGAGCAGTTGGCTGCAGAATGCTTGCGGATCAATGATCTTATTCTTTCAGTTTATAAGGATTTTGGCTTTACTGAAGTCACGATCAAGCTTTCCACACGCCCAGAAAAACGCGTCGGTTCCGATGCCCTTTGGGATCGCGCGGAAGGTGTGATGATGGAAGTTCTTGAAGTCATCCGCGATCAGAATCCTGAAATAAAAACGGAAATATTCTTGGGCGAGGGCGCATTCTACGGCCCTAAATTTGAATATACATTGCGTGATGCGATTGGCCGTGAATGGCAA
The DNA here is from genome assembly GCA_947627865.1 of uncultured Paenochrobactrum sp. GTDB lineage: Bacteria > Pseudomonadota > Alphaproteobacteria > Rhizobiales > Rhizobiaceae > Paenochrobactrum. The sequence continues at coordinate 7,293 of CANQXU010000061.1, forward strand.
TGCGGCACCACACAGGTAGACTTTAACTTGCCTGAACGTTTTGGCGCTTTTTATATCGATAATAATTCCGAGAAAAAGCAACCAGTAATGATTCACCGCGCGATCTGCGGCTCATTGGAGCGTTTCTTAGGAATTTTGATCGAAAACTTTGCGGGTCATATGCCGCTATGGTTTGCACCAATTCAAGTGGTCGTGGCAACAATCACTGCCGAAGCGGATGATTATGCAAAGCAGGTTGCAGCACGTTTGAAGGCAGCAGGCATGCATGTCACAACTGATTTTCGTAATGAGAAAATCAATTATAAAGTGCGTGAACACTCACTGCAAAAAGTTCCGGTTATTTTGGTCTGTGGTAAAAAAGAAGCTGAGGAAGGTACAGTTAATATGCGCCGTCTCGGCTCGCAGCAACAGCAGTCTTATAATGTTGATGAGGCAGTAGACATGCTGATCAAAGAAGCAACACCACCTGATCTGCGTCGGGAAATCTGATTTTATAAAAACCCGCCTTTTCGGCGGGTTTTTTACGTTTACCCATACTATCTGTCTATTATAGCCAAGAACATAAATCCTAAAATGATGAATGAATGTTCAGCAACAGCTTTTATGCCTAACTTAAAAGACATCACTTCTCTCATCACATGAAAATATGTAATAAAGCCTCATGAGTGTTATTTCTGCAGACTTTCCAATTTATAATCCGCCCATGGAGCCTTATATATCTGTCATTTATCAAGATGCAGATATTTTAGTGCTGGATAAGCCAAGTGGCCTTTTATCTGTGCCTGGTCGTCATCCGGCGTTGGCGGATAGTTTGGCAACGAGAGTTCAAAAAACATATCCGAAAGCCTTGATGATCAATCGTTTGGATAAGGATACGTCGGGTCTGCTGTTAATGTCTTTGAATCGTAAAGCGCATGCAAAAATCGCTTCTCAGTTTGAAGCACGATTGACAGGTAAAACTTATGTAGCGGTTGTTTCAGGGCATGTATCAGATGCGACCGGCTTCATAGATTTACCCTTGGCAATTGATCAAAATAACAAGCCGCGCCATCGTGTTGATTTTGAAAACGGAAAACCAGCGCAAACCCGCTGGGAAGTGCTGGAATATGGAGAGAATATTACGCGCCTGCGGTTATTTCCTATCACCGGACGGACACATCAATTACGCGTTCATATGAAGGCGCTTGCCCATCCGATACTTGGTGATGAGTTTTATGCAGACGGAGAAACATTCAACGCTGCTGATCGTCTGCTTCTCCATGCCGAAGAGCTTACATTTAATCATCCTGATGGACGTGAAGTAATATTCAACAGTCCTTGCCCGTTTTGAGAGCACTATGTCGCAAAAAACAGAAATTTCAGAATTGGTGGTGGATTTTGTTGGTGGTGCAGTTGGCCACCGTTTTCGTTCTGGTGAGGGGCGTGGGCAGGCATTGGCTAAGGCGGTGGGATTTTCCGCAGGTATTATACCTCAAATCGTAGACGCCACTGCTGGACTCGGTCGTGATGCTTTTTTATTGGCATCTCTTGGTGCGAAAGTAACGCTGATTGAGCGCTCGAAAAAAATGCATGATTTATTGGCTGATGGATTGGCGCGTGCGCGCGCTGAAGGTGGACGCTATGCTGAAACTGTCGCCTTAATGACTTTACTGCACGGTGATTCTTGCGAGCTGTTGCCCATGCTTAAGCCGCAAGTTGTGTTGGTCGATCCTATGCATCCGCCAAGAGGCAACACAGCTTTGGTAAAAAAAGAAATGCGCCAAATTCGTGAGATTGTCGGCACTGATCCCGATTCTGAAAAGCTAATGCAAATAGCCCTTGATAATGCGGTCAATCGTGTTGTTCTGAAATGGCCATTGCGTGCTGAATCTATGGGCGCAATTCGAAAGCCGTCTCATCAAATTATCGGAAAAAGCACGCGTTATGATGTTTTTGTCAATGCAAAGCTTAAGCCAGCTGAGAAGGCTGGAGTTGATGTAACTATTCAATAGTCAGATTTCCAGCCATTCTGTTTCTTGGTTTTTCTGCCAGTCGAGCGTATGGAGCAGGGGCAGGTCACTGCTGAATTTTGGCCAGCCAATACATAAATAGAAACTGAAACGCCAAGCTGGTGGTACTTTGAATAAGGTTTCCATCTCTTTTGGCTCTAAAATGGTAACCATCCCAACACCCAAACCATAGGCTCTGGCGGCTAAATTTAAATTTTGAACCGCCATAGCAGTGCTTTGGTCCAGCGCAAAGGGTATTGTTTGACGGCCAAGGCCATGGCCCGCTGTTGGATTGGTATCGGTAAATACAGCTAGCTGAACTGGGGCGGACAAAATGCCTTCCAGCTTTAATCTCTGGTAGTCTTCAGCCTGTTGTGTGTCATATTGACGGGTTGCTTGTTTATTGGCACGCTCGAAGTTGCTGAATACTTGCTTGCGTATAGGCTGTGAGCTGACATTAAAGACGCGCCAAGGACGAGAATTTCCAACAGATGGCGCATAAGCCATCGCCTGCTGTAATTTCTTGATAATATTATTAGGTACTTGATCTTCAAGAAAGTGACGCACATCACGACGCCATTGAAATATATTAAAGAGTGTTTGGCAGTCGAATTGTGAAAAATGCATTTTAATATATGGTCTGAGCGCAATTATTGTTAGCATTATATAGAAATGCTATCAATAATAGTCTTAAAATTAGGGAGGAGCTAGCCGATATTTTTATCGACTAGCTATACTTAATTACTTTTTATAGTTTTCACCGGTTTTAGGATCGATTTTGATTTCGACCTTGGCACCGTTCTTTAGATAATATTCAATTTCATAATATCCGCGGTCGTTCCAGTCGATCTCATCTATATAAGAAAAATCTGAAGACTGTTCAACTTTAGTCACGATTTCTGAAAGTTTTTGACCTGTAGGCTCGGCAGCATAAGCAGCGCCAGTAGCAAGAGTGAAGGCGAGTGCCGTTAACAATACGCGCATTTACTTCTCCTATATTATCTTTTTACGTTTTTTATATAAGTCATAAATAATGTTTGTGTAGGTCGATCGCGGTTATTTTACTTTCTTATCAAGAGTAATAGCAAATTATGACAATTTATTAATTCTCTGCTAAACTTATGGCAAAAATTATATGCATCATCGAACAATGTTCCATAAGGAGCGCGTTGATGTCGGTCGCGTTTGTAAAGCATGAGTACTCGGATATTGAGCTCATTCATCTTGCTAAAGAGCATGATGAAAGTGCTATTTGTCAGATTGTTAAAAGATACAATCAGAGGCTTTACCGCCTTGCACGAGCATTGACGGGTAATGATACTGAGGCTGAAGATGTGGTGCAAGAAGCCTATTTGCAGGCATTTACGCATCTTGATACGTTTCTTGAAAAATCATCATTAGCAACATGGCTATCAAGGATAACAATTAACATAGCGCTCACTCATATTCGTTCAAATCACCGATTAAAGAGAGCAGGGAATTATAGCGGTCAATACTTTGATGGACAGTTCTCTTCCCAGACGCCTGATATGACAATCGTGGATCCTGAGCGCTCGATGGCGCAACGTGAGATACTTCAAAGGGTTGAGCATGCAGCTGATGCATTGCCAGAGCCTTATCGCATGGTATTCGTAGCCAGAGTTATTGAAGGTTTAAGCATAGAAGAAACATCTGCTCTTCTTGATTTAAATATCAACACTGTCAGAACACGTCTTCATCGTGCAAGAAAGTTGATTAAAGAGCAGCTGGAGTTTCAAATAGGTCCGTTTGCCATGGAGGCATTCCCGTTTGCTGGAATGCGGTGCGAGCGTTTAACCAAAGCCACTTTGCTGAAATTAAATTTATTAAGAATGGGAACGTAATGGATTCATTGGCATCTAATAGATGTAAACTCAAAACAGGCATTCATTTTGTGGATGCGGAAGGAGTATGCCATGAAAATCTCCCATATTGTCGCTTTGAGCTCTATGTTGCTCCTTATGCCTATGACTACGAGCTTTGCTCAGGAAACACTTACTGATCCACAAATTGCTCATATAGCTTATAGTGCTGGCTTAATTGATATTGAGGCCGCAAAACAGGCATTGGATAAGAGCAAAAATAAAGATGTGATCAGTTTTGCACAATCCATGCAAAAGGATCACGAAGCTGTAAACGCTCAAGCCATGGAGCTTGTTAAAAAGCTTAAGGTTACGCCTGAAGATAATGCCACCAGCCAGGCTTTAACAAAAGCGGGTGAGGCCAAACGAGAAGAATTGGCCAAGCTTGACGGCAATCAGTTCGACAAAGCATATATAGACAATGAAGTTGCCTTTCATAAACAGGTAAATACTGCGCTTGAGCAACAGCTCATCCCTTCAGCAAAAAATGCAGAATTGAAAAGCTTCCTCGAAACTGGTCTCAAGCTCTTTCAAGGTCATGAACAGCACGCTGAGCATGTTGCGGCAGGTCTCAAATGAAGCGCGTTTTAGTTAATAGACGTCAGTTCATGATAGTTGGTGCTACATTTCTGGCTACTACGAACCAAACATTATCCCAAAGTAGAATGGTTCGTATCATGATTGAGGATTTGGCCTTTAAGCCTGCGCAGATACAAGTGAAGGCAGGGGATGTGATCGAATGGGTAAACAATGATCCATTCGATCATACAGCGACTGTAAAAGGAGGGTGGGAAGTTATTATACCTGCAGGGGAGTCGGCGACCAAAACAATAACAGCGTCAGATAATGTTGATTATTATTGTAGATTTCACCCTAATATGACCGGACGAATAGTTGTCACAGGCTAACTTCGCGAAAAACGCAACAAGACTAGGCGCCCTTCATTGGGCGCTTTTCCGTTTAGAGACGCAAATTGTTGAGAATCAAAGAAATTCACCCACAACAAAAATCTAAAGATGTGCAAAACCACTCTTTAAAAGAATATGCGTATATTTTTGCATTATTTTGAAGTTTTAAATTAATAAACGCATTTGGTTGATACGATAACTTATCACTTGATAAGTGGTGCCCCCAGCAAGACTCGAACT
>CANQXU010000062.1 GCA_947627865.1 uncultured Paenochrobactrum sp.
ATCACCATCACGAATGTGGACATGGCCGCGGGTGATTGGGTTCAGACGGTTAATAGCTCTTAAAAGAGTGGATTTTCCGGAGCCGGATAAGCCCATCAGAACTAAAATTTCGCCTTCCTGCACGGTTAATGAGCAGTTATGAACACCAACGACATGATTGGATGCAGTCTGAATCTCGGAACGCGAGAGCCCTTCATCAGCAAGAGAGAGGGCCTTTTTCGCAGATTTACCAAAAATAATTGAGACCTGATCAAGCGAGATCAGCGTTTCAGCAGAGGAAGTTGGATAGGACATAATTATTTTTTCCTCGTTGCACGAAACAGGCGATCAAGAACAATGGCAACAACAACGATAACCAGTCCTGCTTCAAAGCCCAAAGCCGTGTTGACCGAGTTGAGTGCGCGCACGACCGGAACGCCAAGGCCGTTTGCGCCAACAAGTGCTGCAATGACCACCATGGAAAGTGACAGCATGATGGTTTGTGTCAAGCCAGCAAGAATTTGCGGCAGAGCATAGGGAAGCTCAATTTTCCATAAGAGTTGACGGCGTGAGGCACCAAAAGCCTCTCCGGCTTCAATGAGCTGTTTGGGCGTTGAAGAAATGCCTAAATGCGTGAGGCGCACAGGTGCTGGCAGAACAAAAATTGCGGTGGCAATAAGCCCTGGCACCATTCCGATACCAAAAAAAACAATCGCCGGAATGAGATACACAAATGTCGGTAGTGTTTGCATTAGATCCAGAATAGGCCGCATGATCGCATAAAGATGTGGGCGATGTGCAGCCATAATTCCTAATGGGACACCAATCAACATGCATAGGAAACAAGCGGACAGGACGAGTGTCAGCGTTTCCATTGTCTGATCCCAATAACCTTGATTGAGAATAAACAAGAAGCCCAGAATTGTGAGAATAACAACTGAAATACGGCGTTGTAAAAACCATGCAAGAGCTGCAAATATAGCAATAATAATAAGTGGATGCGGGGTAATTAAAACAAAAAGAAAGGCATCGATCATAGTTTGCATGATAGCTGCAAAGCCATCAAAGACAGCACTTAAATTATTGGTGAGCCAGTCAACAATCGATTTGGCAGTTCGGCCGACAGGAATTTTATTTTCGGTTAGCCAGTTCAACGAAATTTCTCCTGCAGCGCATTCCTCGCGCAAAATAAAACGACCGACGCTGATACCAACACCGGTCGTTGAGATTTAAATTAAAGACCAAAAGCAGCTTTAACAGCCGGCAAACCCTCTTGTCCGTCGCGGGTTGTTACACCCTCCAACCAAGTATCCAAAATCTGCGGATTGGCTTTAAGCCAGTCTGTGGCAGCTTTTGTTGGCTCTTCGCCGTCATCAAGGATTTTGCTCATAATTTGGTTTTCCATATCCAGAGTAAACTCCAGATTGGTTAGAAATTTGCCAATATTGGGGCATTCTTGATCGTAGCCAGCGCGAATATTGGTTTCAACTTTAGCGCCGCCAAGATCAGGGCCGAAGAAGTCATCGCCGCCGGTTAGATAAACCATGTCGAAGCGAGAATTCATCGGGTGTGGTTCCCAACCTAAAAATACGATTGGTTTTTCTGCTTTTATGCTTTTTGCAACCTGAGCCAACATGCCTTGCTCGGATGATTCTGCAAGTTGGAATGATTTGAGATCAAATGTTCCGCTCTCAATCATATCAAGTATAAGGCGGTTGCCATCATTCCCTGGTTCAATACCATAGATTTTCCCGCCAAGCTGGTCTTTAAACTTTGCAATATCGGAAAAATCTTTCAATCCGGCATCATAGGTCTGCTTGGGCACTGCAAGAGTATATTTTGCGCCATCGAGATTGGTGCGCAGTGTTACGACCGTTTTGTCATCAAGATATGGCTGGAGATCTCCCGTCATTGACGGGTTCCAATAGCCAAGAAATACATCAAGGTCTTTTTTGCTTAATGAAGCATAGGTTACTGGAACTGAGAGGATTTTGATATCTGTTCTATAACCGAGGCCATGTAGCACTTCGGTTGTAATGGCTGTGGTTGCAGTTATGTCTGTCCAACCAACATCAGAGAATCTGACAAGAGAGCATGATTCAGGCTCAGCCGCCATCGCAGGGGCAAAAGATAAAAATAGGGCGGTTGCTGTGCCTAGCGATAATGCTAATGTCTTGGCAGGCTTCATTGATATACTCCCTGTTTGGCGGTTTGCCATGTTTTATCGTATTTTGTGTGATATCCAATAGGAAATGCCGCTTATCTCGCTTTTATTATCAAGAAAGCTGAAATGCGCGGCATATTCTTCAGTATTTGAGGCTGCTTTGCAGAGTTTGTAATATCATTTTTATGATATTAACGCTAAATGCGTCCGAATGCAGGGGGGCAACTGACCCGCTGGAACGGCAATTTATCTCTGGTGCACTTTTCTGACAAGTATATATTATATTTTATACAAGGCTGAGTTGTTTCAGTTAATTAATGCAAGAAAGGCCTATTATAAATGTGGAATGCTATAGCGGGCTTCTTTAGTTTCTTGTGGCGCTTTATTTCTGCCGCTGCACGATTGATTGCTGTGCCTTTAGGTGGCATTTGGCGTCTTTATATGAAGCTAGGGGTGATTTGGAAAGCGGCTATTGCAGTTCTCATTCTGGGTTGCGCTTGGCTTTACGGGTATTTTTTCTGGCAAACGCAAGTCTGGACAAACTTCAATCCGGATTACCCTGCCGCAATTAATTATCAAACTGCGAAAACGCCGGGCGAGCAAAACAGCCTGAATTCTCAGCCTTCATCCAATGGGGCAAATAATGTTGCGTCTGATGGAGCTGTAAATTCTGAAAATGCGGCTGATAGCAAAAGTTCAGACTTAGCCTCCGACCATCCAGCCCCGGAAAATGATGGACAGCCTGTTCGCCCTGTTGCGCCTCCGGTGGTGGCGGATACTAAGAAATGTGCGCCTTCCGCAATTGTCAGTGTTACGGCTGATCTGATTGATTTTAACGTCAATCAGAATGCATGGATATCATCAATGTTGCTCTATAAGGCCGGCTTTTTCGGGATGTCATGGGATCATACGCCATTTCTAGATAATAAAGCATCCTTTCAGCGCGGCATTAATGCAGCTGTGCGCAGGACTGTGGTGGAGCTTGTCGATAATCTTGGTCGTCTGCGTGGGACATCGCAAGTTGACGCTGATTTGCAAAAAGCACGCGGAAACATGCAGTTTAGCGAAGACTCATGGTATTTTGGACTCAGCCCATTTGGCCCCAAAACGCCTACTCCAAGCTATTACCGTTCGGCAATCAAGGATTTAAATGCTTTCAATAAACGATTGGAGAATTGCCAGGCAACTTTTGATGCCAGAGCTGATAATTTGATGCAGTTTGTTGACCGGATTGCCAATGATTTAGGATCGACATCGGCGATCTTAAAAGATCGGGCTGACAATTATCATGCTGGCTGGTTCGATACACGGGCGGATGATCGGTTCTGGTTCGCCTATGGTCAGCTTTATGCATATTATGGCTTGATGCGTGCTGCGCATTCCGACTTTAAAGATGTCTTGGCTGAAAAGCACCTGGATGGTATTTGGAACTCGATGGAAGAGCAGTTGCGTGCTGCGTTGGATATGCAGCCTTTTATTGTTTCGAATGGGCGCCAGGATGCTTGGTTCACTCCTTCACATTTAACCACTATGGGCTTTCACATTTTGCGGGTGCGTTCCAATTTGGTCGATATCCGGCAAGTGCTTGACCGATAATAACGGATAGTTTTCTTTATGGAATTACCAGCGCTGCTTAGGCAGGGAGTTGATGCCCTGCTATCAGGTGTGCCTGTATCAGATCTCAGTAGGGCGTCGGATTATTTGTCGCGCCGATATCGGGCGGAGGTAAGGGACGGCAAGTTTCACTTGAGTGATGAGCTTGCGGCCAAAGCTTATATCGCTGCGCGCTTGCCCGCCACTTATGCTGCAGTGCGCGCCAGCTTGGAAATGGTGGCGGAAGTCAGGCCTGATTTTGCACCGCGTAAGATACTGGATGCAGGCGCAGGACCTGGCACTGCGCTGTGGGCTTCGAGTGATTGCTGGTCATCTTTGGATAGTGCTTTATTATTCGAAGGCAGTGCGTCAATTCGGCAGGTGGGTGAAAAACTAGCAGAAGCTACAGCAGTCCAAGTCGAATGGCGCGAGCATGATGTTACGAAGGATAAGATTTCAGCAGAGAAAGCGGATCTTGTGACGCTTGCTTATGTTCTGGATGAATTGTCTGAAACGCAAGGCATGGGTCTGGTAGAGCAGCTCTGGCAATCATGTTCGGATGTTATGGTTGTTGTTGAGCCTGGCACTCCGGCTGGTTGGGAGCGCATTTTAAAAGTTCGATCGCTTTTGCTTGAGCGGGGCGCACATATCTTGGCGCCTTGTGCTCATGGGCTTGCTTGTCCAATAAAGTCGCCTGATTGGTGTCATTTTTCGCGGCGTGTTGCCCGTTCGCGTATTCATCGCTTGACCAAGCTGGCTGAAGTGCCTTGGGAAGATGAGAAATTTATTTTCATCGCTGCTTCACGTCAAGCAGGTCTGCCTATCGAGGCGCGTATAATTGCACCGCCTAAAGCAGGCAGCGGAAAAGTCAGTGTAAAACTTTGTGGTTGTGATGGGGCTGCAAGTGAGGCTCTCATAACTAAGAGAGATGGTGATTTATTTAAAAAAGCACGTCGCGCAGAGTGGGGCGATTATTTGTGAAATCATATCCTGCTTTATAAAAAACAGGAGACGTTACGTGCTGATCCGGTAAAATTCTTTCATAAAGTTTTTTGAATTTGAAAATGGAAAGGCAAAAATTGAAATTACTCTTGCATAATTTGCAACCCTTGGTAGTGTTTGATTGTACTTAATAGATACTACACCAATTTATTGCGATTGCGATACCGGATATTTTATTTCATTTAGGTATTGCTTAGAGCGTCGGATAAGGAATTCCCCGCTAGTCCTTACTCCGATTTTGCCCTAGGGCAAAAAAGAAGTCCGGCCTTCTCCACTGGGTCGGACTTTTTTGTTATGGATCAAAAGTTAGGCTGGAAATAAAAGCATCCTTGGGTTGTAATTGGTATTGTTCTTTTTTCAGTTGCAAGCTCTCAAGTAGCGGGCTATAAATCATTCATGAACAAGAGACACTTTCAAATTGCAGGTTGGTGGTGGGCACGCTAAAAGCGGCCACGATGACACTTGTCAATTTTGCATAGTGCAGAAGGGCCGCAACGGATAGACCGGGCGGCCATTTTTATTGGCTCTCAGATATCCGTAAAAAAACATAAAAGTTAATCGGAATTACCGATTATACGAACAATAATATCGGATGAGCAGGGAATATATTCATGAGTGCCAAAGTAGTTGATAGCGATCAGCATAGCCACGTCACTGATGGTGGCATTGTTGTGGAGCGGGTAAGAAAGCAGATTGCTTATAAGGGTGCGATTGATGCGGCAATCAATGGCCTGAATAGCTGCCGCGGCGCGGTCTTTTCTTCCAATTATGAATATCCGGGTCGTTATACGCGATGGGATACAGCGATTACCAATCCGCCGGTGGCAATTACAGCTAATGGGCGTCATATGCGCATCGAGGCGATGAACGAGCGTGGGACAGTTTTGTTGCATGCGATTGATGGTGCTGTTTCAGCATTGTCTGAAGTTACAATATTAAGCCGTAATGATGCTCGTATTGAGCTGCAAGTCGCGGAACCGGATGGTGTCTTTTCAGAAGAAGAGCGATCACGTGTGCCATCCGTTTTTACTGTATTGCGCGCCATTGTAGCGCTTTTCTTTTCGGAAGAAGATAGCAATCTCGGTCTGTACGGTGCTTTTGGTTATGATCTTGCTTTCCAGTTTGATCCAGTGAAGCAGCATCTTAAGCGTCCGGACGATCAGCGCGATTTAGTGTTGTTTATTCCAGATGAAATTACGATTGTGGATCATTATTCTGCACGGGCTTGGGTGGATGTTTATGAGTTCACTGTGGGTGATGAAACAACGATTGGTCGCTCGTGTGAAAGTGAGGAGACAATTTTTGTGCCTGCGCCAGAGCAACCGTCGCGTGGTGATCATGTACCGGGTGAATATGCCGAACTTGTAGAGCGCGCAAAAGCAAGTTTTAAATGTGGTGATTTGTTCGAGGTTGTGCCGGGGCAAGTTTTTTATGAAAAATGCACCAGTCAGCCTTCCGATATTTTTCGCCGTCTAAAAAGCACAAACCCGTCACCATATTCTTTCTTTATCAATCTGGGTGAGAGTGAGTATCTGGTGGGGGCATCACCAGAGATGTTTGTACGGGTCAGTGGTCGCCGTATCGAGACATGTCCAATTTCGGGTACCATTAAGCGCGGTGAGGATGCGATCTCTGATAGCGAGCAGATATTAAAACTCCTCAACTCCAAAAAAGATGAGTCCGAGCTTACTATGTGTTCGGATGTTGATCGTAATGATAAAAGTCGTGTGTGCGAGCCAGGCTCAGTACGCGTTATAGGACGGCGCCAGATCGAGATGTATTCGCGCCTCATTCATACGGTTGATCATATAGAGGGTCGTCTGCGTGATGGTATGGATGCATTTGACGGATTTTTGAGCCATGCCTGGGCTGTCACAGTAACCGGTGCTCCAAAATTATGGGCTATGCGCTTCATTGAAGAAAATGAAAAAAGCCCGCGCGCATGGTATGGTGGTGCAGTTGGTATGGTGCATTTCAATGGTGACATGAATACCGGACTGACACTACGCACCGTTCGTATCCATCACGGTGTAGCGCAGGTTCGCGCTGGTGCAACTTTGCTCTATGATTCCAATCCTCAGGAGGAAGAGGCGGAAACAGAGTTGAAGGCATCAGCGATGCTTGCAGCTATTCGTGATGCGAATAAGGGGCCGACGGAAGGGGTTGAAATGAGTGTTGCGCAGGTCGGTATTGGTAAATCGATCCTTCTGGTAGATCATGAAGATTCGTTTGTGCATACATTGGCGAATTATTTCCGTCAGACTGGAGCGACAGTTCACACGGTTCGGTCACCTGTTTCGGATGCTGTCTTTGATCGTTTCAAACCCGATTTGGTTGTTCTTTCTCCCGGGCCTGGTACGCCGTCTGATTTTAATTGCAGTGCTACTATTGCCATGGCGCGTAATAGAGAGCTACCTGTTTTTGGTGTTTGTCTTGGGCTTCAGGCTATTACAGAGGCTTATGGTGGGTCGTTAAAGCAGCTTGAAGTGCCGATGCATGGCAAGCCATCGCGTATTAAAGTGTTGGATGCAGGCAGTGTTTTTGCTGGCTTGCCGGAGGAAATTACGGTTGGTCGCTATCATTCTTTGTATGCGGATAGAGAAACATTGCCAGCTGGCTTGAAAATCACTGCAATCACTGATGATGGCATTATCATGGGGTTAGAGCATGCGGATGATCCAGTTGCTGCGGTGCAGTTCCATCCTGAATCAATCATGACCTTCGGACATAATGCCGGCATTCGTATGATTGAAAATGTGCTCGAAAAACTGATAGAAAGAAAAAGCAAATAATTTTATATTTGTTGCTTGGTGTTTGAAAAATGTAACGCAGATTAAAGCTGCTGTAGTTGTATTGCTAAAGGCTGTTTAGCACCTCGTAGGCAATAGTTTATTGTAGAAGTTCACTTAGTGCTGAGCTTTAAAATTAGAAACTCCGGTCTGTTCATAGGCCGGAGTTTTTTAATTGAGAGATTTAACTGCTTATAGAGAGTAAGTTAATAGTCGTTTCATGTAATTTATTTTTTATATTAAAGTATTGATAGTTTAATACTGTAGGCGTAATTGAAAATCATTTGCAACTGCGATTTCTGTGTAGTTATGTCAGAAAATAATGGACATTATATTTGTAGTGTTTATAAAAAGATCTATATTGGGTGATGTTAAATATTAGCGGAGGGCGTTTGCCTATCCGTCTTTTTTGTTTGTGATGACTGTTGGTGTTGTTCATCACACTAAGATTTAGTGAAGGTTTAAATATGGTTGGCAATACAGGAGTTGAAAGACTCGCCCTGTGGTCCATTCCCATCGCTTTGGGTGTCATGGGACTGAAATATCTGGCCTATTTACTAACCGGATCAGTGGCGCTGTATTCTGATGCGCTTGAATCTATTGTTAATGTGATCGCTGCTTTAGGTGCTTGGTGGGCGATCAGGCTCAGCCATACACCTGCAGACAGCAATCATCCTTTTGGACATTATAAGGCTGAGTATTTGTCGGCTGTTGTTGAAGGTGTGCTTATCATTGTTGCTGCAATGCTCATTGCCCGTGAGGCATGGTCGGCAATACAAGCACCTAAAGCAATGGACGAACCGGTTCTCGGGCTGGCGGTGAATGTTCTGGCAACTATAATCAATGCTTTTTGGGGCTGGCGGTTAATTCAGGTTGGGCGTGCCAAGCGATCTCCTGCACTTGAGGCCGATGGCAAGCATGTTATGTCGGATGTTGTGACATCCGTTGGTGTTCTAATCGGTTTGGTCGGAGCGGTATTGACGGGATGGGCAATCCTCGATCCGTTGCTGGCGATCATTGTTGCCATAAATATTCTTTGGCAAGGGTGGCGTGTTATCGCCTCCTCTGTACAAGGCTTGATGGATGTGAGTGTTGAGCCAGAAGAGGAGATGCGTATTCGTGATGTTATCTCCGCCAATGCGGCTGGTGCAATTGAAGTGCATGATTTGCGCACGAGAATCGCAGGCAGAGCAACTTTTGTCGAGTTTCATCTGGTTGTAGATGCTAATATGACCGTTGGCGATGCGCATATAATCTGTGATCGTATTGAGGATGCTTTGAGGCTGGCGATCGAGAATGCAAGAGTAGCGATTCATATCGAGCCGGAAGAAGAGGCCAAATTGCCGCCCGGAACGACAGCGATACCCTTTGCCTGATTTTTAGGAATGCTTGAATAAGAAATATCTGAAGGCTTGCATTCCTCAGAATCTGGGTATATGACTTTTGATATGAAAAAAATGAACGCAAATTTTATGGAGCATGCAGCTGACGGCTTTACCGCCGTATGTGCGCGTGTCTGCGTTCAAAACTCGCTTCTACTCGGCCTTAGCGGCGATCGCTGGGCTCATTAAGAGGAGCGTCCAGCGGTCGAAAATGGTCCCGCTGACCAGTGCTCCTTTTCTCCCTTTACGTGCGCTAAATATTATCGATTAAAGCTGTGATCGCAGTCCTTTGACTGTCCGGCTCGACGAGTGAGAAGTAAAATGACGACTACGAATGCAAGTAACAAGTCACCTCGTAAAACCATGTCTAACGCTGCAAGCAAATATGTGCCATTTCCAGCACCTATTTTGAATGACAGAACATGGCCTTCTAAGCGTTTGGAAAAAGCACCAATCTGGTGTTCGGTTGATCTTCGTGATGGAAATCAGTCTCTGATCGACCCTATGGGGCAGGATCGTAAGGAGCGTATGTTTAAGCTTCTCATCGATATGGGCTTTCCTGAAATCGAAATTGGTTTTCCATCGGCATCTCAGACTGATTTTGATTTCTGCCGTTGGGCAATCGAACATGGTGATATTCCTGAGGATGTTGACTTGCAGGTGCTGGTGCAGTGCCGTCCGGAGCTGATTACCAGAACTTTTGAATCACTTGAGGGTGCTAAAACACCGATCATCCATTTTTATAATTCCACATCAGAATTGCAGCGCCGTGTCGTATTTAGCAAGGATGTGGCAGGCATTAAGCAGATCGCAACCGATGCTGCTAAAATGATTATGGATATGGCAGCAAAAGCAGGTGGTGGGTACCGTTTCCAATATTCTCCAGAAAGCTTCACCGGAACTGAGCTGGAAGTGGCGCTTGAAATTTGCAATGCGGTAACAGAAATTATTCAGCCGACCTCAGAAAACAAATTGATCCTCAATCTGCCTTCTACGGTAGAAATGAATACGCCGAATGTTTATGCCGACCAAATTGAATGGATGTGCCGCAATCTGGATAATCGTGAAAATCTGATTATTTCACTCCATCCTCATAATGATCGGGGTACCGGTATTGCAGCTACAGAGCTTGGCCTGATGGCAGGAGCTGACCGAGTGGAAGGCACATTGTTCGGCAATGGGGAACGTACGGGCAATGTGGATATTGTCACATTGGCATTGAATATGTTCACACAGGGCATCGATCCGGAACTTGATTGCACAGATATCAACCGGATGAAGGAAGTCTACGAATATTGCAATCAGCTTGCTATTCCTGAGCGCCACCCTTATGTCGGCGAATTGGTGTATACAGCTTTTTCCGGTTCGCATCAGGATGCAATCAATAAAGGTATGAAGGCAAAACAGGTTGCGAATTCGCCAGTTTGGGAAGTGCCTTATCTGCCGATTGATCCAAAGGATGTTGGTCGTTCATATGAAGCAATTATCCGTATTAATTCGCAATCCGGCAAGGGCGGCATCGCTTATATATTGCAGCAGGATTATGGGCTGAACTTGCCGCGGAACTTGCAGGTTGAATTCCGCGAAAACATTCAGATAATTACGGATGACGAAGGCAAAGAGCTGCCAGCCTCACGTATTTATGATGAATTTGTCAATCTTTACATCAAGCAGCCGGATGCGCGTATCAAGTTTGTGGATCATCATACGGTTGCAGATCCGGAAATGAAGGGTCGCCGCATCATGGCTGCCGAAATTCTGGATAATGGTGTTGTGAAGAATATTGAAGGGCAGGGGACTGGGCCAATTGATGGCTTCGTGAATGCTCTGTCTAAATATCTGGGTGTTGAGCTAAGCGTTGTGGACTATTCCGAGCATTCTTTGCAGCGTGGTTCAGACGCGACAGCAATCAGCTATGTTGAGGTAGAGTATCCGGGCGGCAAGATTTTTGGCGCAGGTATTAACGAAAATATCGTTTCAGCTTCACTCGAGGCGATAGTATCGGCTGCTAATCGTATCATTGCACAGCAATAATTATACGGATTTAATATTTACTTTGAGAAAAGCGGCAATATTTGCCGCTTTTCTTATTTTAAGCATATTTTATTGACCATCTGTCTCTAGCAGATAATGATTATTAATCGGATTTATGAATTAGCCCATATGTCACTGAAAAACGTGTTTTCTAATTTTGGCAGGGAAAAATGAATTCAGAGAACAGGACTTCAGACAATTTAGAAGAGCATGTCAGCGGTGTACAGCGCCTTGCTGAAGCCTTGGTTCAGGCAAAACTTAAATCAGTCGAGCATGATGATAGTGTTGCCGAGCTACGAGAAACAGGCCGGATACGGTTGGAATTATTAAAGCAAGAGCTTGCCGAGGTTTTTGCTGCAGTTCCAAATGATGATCCATATTGGGATTTTGCTATGTCTTATGGCATGGAGGCGCGGTTATGGCTTGATGCGACAGCGCATATTGCAATGGGTCGTGATCGCAGAAGCTATCGTTTTATCAGGGATACTAGGGCTGGTCGTGTCGTTCTATGCGAGACTGCGCATCTGCCAACGATAGTGCAAGCCGCTACCAATTATATTGCTGATCGGATTGTCGAGCGACAGAAGCTGATTGAGAGTGATACCTTGCCTTTAAAGGTAATGCATAGTGAGCCAAGTTTTGCCGAAACGGCAGATGCAGATGAAAGCATAGTCATAAGCCCAAGCAATAAAATTTTATGGCGCAATATTATGTGGTTCTGCGTAGGTGTTGTGATTGCACTCTTGGTTTTGATGGTTCTTTTTTATGAAAAATATGCCGGTATTTGAAACCGCTATGCGCGTGAATTTATATTAAACGGCAGTTGGATCATTTGAGCACTAATATGTTCAATTTTGCCGCTTGCGTCCTTTATGCCACGTTCTGTCCATTGGCATGACCAGCCATCCTGGTTGGGTGTAATGTCAAAAATATTATATCTGGCCGCTGGCTTGTGAGCGCCGAATTCCTGACTGGCTGAAGGTACGCATATAACGGGTACTGCACTTTCTGGGCCTTGGATTCTATATTGTGTTGTCAGGTGCGTATGGCCGTGCAGAACAAGCTCTGCGCCAAAACTTTGTATAACACGTTGAAAGCGGCGAATGCCGAATAATCTTTTATGGGGCGATGTAGCACCTAAAATTGGTGGATGGTGAATGAGCACAACGCGGCACAGCCCTTCCTCTCCGGTTTGCTTTAAAAGTATGCCGAGTTGCTCTGCCTGCTTCTTTTTAAAATCTCCGCTGGCCATAAAAGGCGCGGTGGCCTTGGCTGAGCAGACGCCAATAATTGCCAATGGTCCCCG
>CANQXU010000063.1 GCA_947627865.1 uncultured Paenochrobactrum sp.
AGCTAAGTATTAAGTTAAGAAACTGATTAAAATTACGGCTACTTTTCCGATAAGGAGAGGCAGCCGTAATTTATTTCTACCAAGGCTGGTAATCTGTTGGCTTGCCGACCATTGTCTATGGGGTGGTTTCAATACCACATGAGTGGTACAGCTTGTTCAAGCGCCAAACGCGCTCATATGTGCTTTACCGCTGATTTAATATTAATTTCACGCATTGCGCCTGGCTCCAAATTAATAAAAAAAGAAGATATTGGGCACTGGGTAGTTTTTGCTGCCGACAACCAGCCTTGAGCCTTTGATTAATCTCCACAATCCACGCCAATATAGTGATTGTCTGCTCATAATTTGCTTCATGTTTTATATTCTGGTAGCCGAGGCTATTTGATCTTTGGCTTTCATGATTGGTGAAGTTTAATGAGTGACCTTTTTCACACTGCCACGCCGTTTAATCCATCACCACTTGCAGCGGAGTTGCGGCCTGAGACATTGGATGATGTTATTGGTCAGGAATCCATTGTTGCTGAAGGCTCTATTTTACGCCGCCGTATTGCTGCAGGTCGCTTGGGCAGCATCATTTTGTATGGTCCGCCGGGGTTAGGTAAAACGTCAATTGCTCGTGCGGTTGGAAACACATTGGGCAAAAGCTTTCGCCCCCTTAACGCGACCAGAGCTGGTGTTGCAGATATTCGCAAAATTGCGGATGAAGCAAGAATGCGCCCGACATTGATTTTTGTTGATGAGGTACAAAGATTTTCAGCCACACAAGCCGATGATCTATTGGCACTTTGTGAGGAGGGTATTGTTGATTTCATAGGTGCTACCACTGGTAATCCTTATCATGTGCTTACCCCGGCGCTTGTTTCCAGATCAACAATTCTCAAATTAGAGCCGCTCACCATCGAGGAGATGGAGCAAGTTTTACAAAGGGCTATCAGTCATCTGCGTAGTAGTGGTATCACCTTGAAAATTTTGCCAGAGCAGATACGAGTGATTGCAGGGCGGTCAGGTGGTGATGCGCGTCGAGCTTTGACGACATTAGAGGGGTTGGCTGTTGGTCATCCACGTGGTCAGGTTGTAAATATCACTCAAGATATGCTGGATGAAGCCTATGCTTCAGCGCCAGTCAATCATGATCGCTCCGGCGATGCGCATTATGATATTGTCTCAGCATTTGTTAAGTCAATGCGTGGTTCTGATCCCGATGCCACACTCTATTGGCTGGCTCGTCTCATTCATGGCGGGGAAGACCCGCGTTATATCGCCAGAAGAATTATGATCCATGCTTCTGAAGATGTCGGACTGGCGGATAATACAGCACTTCAAACAGCCGTTGCAGCAGCGCAGGCCGTTGAAAAAATTGGTTATCCGGAAGCTAAAATTATTTTAGCGCATGCCGCATTGCATGTCGCCAGAGCGCCAAAGTCAGCATCCGCTTGTCGTGGAATTTCACTTGCGCTTGAAAATGTCACATCAAAGCCACCTATTCCTGTCCCGTTATATCTTCGTGATACCCACTATAAGGGTGCAGCTTCATTGGGGCATGTCGGTTACAAGTTTCCACATGATGATCCAAGAGGCTGGGTTGCCCAAGATTATGCGCCAGATATCCTTAAGGGAGATTTTTATCAAAGTGATGCACGTGAGGCTGCAACTTTTGAAAAGCGTGCGGATGAGTATTGGGAGCGTGTCACGCAAAGCCCTCAGCAGCGGCGCAGTTGGAGGAAGTAGATTTTAAACTTATGTGATCCTAATCGCGTATTGTTCAATAAATAATTGAATGTGAATTTAGTCTTCAAAGCCGTCTAATCTCACTCATTATGTTTGACTGTATATAACGCTTTGTCTATGACTATAAAAAGTATTAAATTGAGCGGGAATATTGGGAAATCATGAGCAAAATTATCTATGGCAGCATAATTGCCTTGGCACTATCCGTTTCATCCATGTCTATAGCGGCAGAGCAGGTCACTGTTTTTGCGGCAGCAAGCATGAAAGATGTGCTGGACGAGGCGGCAGAGAAATTCCAAGCTAAAGAAGGTATCAGTGTCGTTACTTCACTCGCTGCTTCTTCTGTGCTTGCAAAGCAAATTGAAGCCGGCGCACCGGCACAAATATTTATATCTGCTGATCTTGATTGGATGGACTATCTGCAAGAGCGTGACCTGATTGATAAGGATAGCCGTGCGGTTATCGCAGGAAATGCACTTGTTATTGCTGCTCAGCCGGAAACTGGTACAGGAAGTGCGCAAGATTTACTTGGTAACGGCCGTTTTGCGATGGGAGATCCGTCCAATGTTCCTGCTGGTAAATATGGCAAAGCTGCGCTTGAAGAATTGAAGATTTGGGAACAAGTTGAGAGCAATGCTGTTTTTACCGAGAATGTGCGTGTAGCATTGCAATATGTTGGTCGTAGCGAGGTAAATGCCGCGATCGTCTATTCATCAGATCGTTCGGTGACACCTGACCTGATCGAAGCTTACCGCTTTCCTGCGAATAGTCATAAACCAATCCTTTATCCGGCAGCATTGCTAGCGCAAGATGCAAGTTTGGAAGCTAAAGCATTTCTCGAATTTCTTGAGAGTGATGAAGGGCAAGCTATTATTGCATCCAAGGGCTTTGTGAAAGCTGCCGAGGCACAAAAGTGAGTTTAACACCTGCTGAATGGCAGATTGTTCTTTTGTCATTGAAAGTTGCTGCTAGTGCAATTCTCTTTGCTCTGCCGTTAGCTTTTGTCGTGGCATGGTGGCTGGCGCGCTATGATTTTCGTGGAAAATCCTTGGTGCAGGCCATTGTTACGATGCCCTTGGTGCTGCCCCCCGTTGTCACAGGTTATCTGCTGTTGATGATGCTTGGCACCAAGGGTTATCTGGGCGCTCCACTCAATGAGTGGTTGGGGATTAGTTTCGCATTTCGCTGGACAGGCGCAGCTATTGCAGCCGGGACAATGGCATTTCCTTTGCTCGTACGCCCAATTCGATTGTCTATCGAAGGCTTTGACCGTGGCTTGGAGGAAGCAGGCAGGACATTAGGCGCGTCTCGGTTGACAGTATTCCGCACAATCACATTGCCGGCATTGTTACCCGGTATTATCGCTGGCGGGGTACTCGGATTTGCCAAGGCCTTGGGCGAATTTGGCGCCACCATTACTTTTGTTTCCAATATACCAGGTCAGACACAGACATTGTCGCTTGCAATTTATAGTTTGTTACAAACCCCATCGGGCGATAGTGCGGCTTTTAAATTAATGTTGGTTTCAGCTGCTTTATCAATTCTCGCAGTGATTTTTTCCGAGTGGCTGCAACGACATTTGGCAGGAGGTCGTAAATGAGTGGCTTGCTGGTTGATATTTTCGGGCTGAATGGTCGTTTTCCTCTCAAGGCGGAGTTTGAAAGCGGCCATGGGGTGACAGCGATTTTCGGACATTCGGGTGCGGGAAAAACGACACTTTTGCGCATGATCTCAGGCACCTTAAAACCAGTTAGCGGGCACATTTCTGTAGGTGATCTGGTTCTCTTCGATAAGAAATCCGGTATTAATCTGCCGCCGGAAAAGCGACGGATCGGTTATGTTTTTCAAGATGCCCGATTGTTCCCCAATATGTCGGTTAAACGCAATTTAACATATGCACAATGGGCAGGGCAGCGCGACGCAAAAGTGCCGTTTGAAGAAGTTGTCGAGCTGCTTGGGCTCAAAGATAAGATCCATCAAAAACCAACGCAATTGTCTGGTGGCGAGCGCCAGCGTGTCGCTATAGGCAGAGCCTTGCTATCAGATCCGGCATTATTGTTACTTGATGAGCCGCTTTCCTCCCTTGATCGTCCGCGTAGGCTTGAAATTTTGCCATATTTGGAATTATTGCGTGATCAGGCAGGTGTGCCGATTGTTTATGTGAGCCACGAGACTGATGAAGTCGCGCGTCTGGCTGATACGCTGGTTCTCTTGGAAAATGGCAAGGTTGTCGCCAGTGGTCCGGTTGCAAAAATATTTCCATTCATTGATGATAGGAGCGAGGACAGCAGTGTTTTGCTGGAAGGTATTGTGACGGCTTATGATCAAGTCTTCCAACTCGCAAATATTGACCTCGGTGGTGCGAATTTTCAGCTCACTGATGAAAGCCTTGATGTTGGCCAGAGATTGCGTTTACGTGTGCGTGCGCGCGATGTCTCGATTGCTTTGAAAAGACCAGAACAAACAAGTATCCGTAATATTCTTGAAACGAGACTGATTGGTCTGGGTGAGCAGCAAGGTGCGCATATTTATGCATCGCTAGATTGTAATGGCCAGATATTGCGTACGAAAATAACGCGCAAATCAGCCAGTGAAATGCATTTGCAAAAAGGCGATCTGATCTACGCCATGATCAAAGCCGTCTCAGTTGATCGTGCAGCATCAATTTAGTGTTTCACAGCATCATCTTTAGGCTTTAATTGCTTTTAAATCTATGCTTTGCTTGCCTCAAGAGGAGTGAAGCTATGGGTGATTTGACGAACTGGCAAGCAAGGCCAAGACCGGAAAGACAAGCGCTTGAAGGTAAATTTGTGCGCCTTGAGCCTTTGAGTGCTGAAAAGCATGGTGATGATCTTTATGAAGCATCAACGGTAGCTGATGTGGATGAGCGGTTTAAATGGCTTTATGAATATCCACCCTCTTCTCGAGAGGAGTTTGATGCGTGGCTCAAAGAGAAAGAAAAAAGCGAAGACCCGCTTTTCTTTGCCGTGATTGATAAGAAAACTGGCAAAGTAACGGGGCGTCAAACTTTGATGCGTATAGATCCAGCCAATGGTGTTGTTGAAATAGGCAATATTTATTGGGGGCCATTGATGTCAAAAACCCCTGCAGCCACAGAAGCACAATATTTGTTTATGCAGTATGTATTTGATGCTCTAGGTTACCGCCGCTATGAGTGGAAATGCAATAATGAAAATGTTCCCTCTAAGAAAGCTGCAGAGCGTTTTGGTTTTAAATTTGAAGGTATCTTTCGTCAGCACCTGATCGTCAAAGGCAAAAATCGTGATACAGCGTGGTATTCTATAATTGATAGTGAATGGCCGGCTTTAAATGCTGCTTATCAGCGCTGGTTGGCTGATGATAATTTTGATGACGAAGGAATGCAGAAACAGCGCCTGTCTGATTTCATCCAAGTCAACGGCGCAGATTGAGGTAAAGTTTTCTATCCGTATTCGTTGGCGGGTTCGGATAGGATAACCTTATTCCTTAGTCTTATTTCATGAAAAGAAGCCTTATGAATACCAATAATAGTGACAAGTCTGGCTCAACTTCACGAGCCAATCAACAAGATTGGCGAGGACCCGTCATAGCGGCTTCCGCCATTATGTTGTTTTTTTGCATCGGTGCTTATTTGTTACCCAGCATCATGATTTATCTAGGTGATAAAACAGTTGTGGGCGCCGTGATTTTTGGGGTTCTCTTCGTTCTATCATTTTTTGGCGTTTTTTGGTGGCGCGCTTGGGTTAAGCGCCGTTAATCTAAATTTCTTAATATAGCAACGAGGCTACGAGCAGACTTGCGCCCAAGATTACAATGAATAAAGCTGCCAATACCTCTATGAGCATTTGAATGCGCATTGACATAACATTGCTGCTGGTAAATCTTAGTGCAAAATTTTTAGCGGTAACAGCGAGAGTGGCAAGGGTTGAAACAGTAATAAAAGTCCCCAAGGCCATAGCAAATACAGATAATAAGCCACCAAGAATAATTCCGTTCAGCATAGCAAATGTCAGAACAATTAATGCGCCTGAGCAGGGGCGTAGTCCTACAGCCAAAATGGCCGACCATGCTGTTTTCCAGTCAAAGTTATTATTTAATGTCTCTGGGGAAACCATATGGGCATTGCCGCAGGCAGTGCAAACCTCGCCATTACCTATAAAGTTATGATCAAATCCTGTTTGTAGCGCTTTCTCTTTGCTATAATTTAGTCGTTGCACTGATGTTTTGTTAAAGCTGGTCGTGGACTCTGCTGGTTGCAAAATATCATTTTTAGCATCTATAAATAATGTTGAGGTCGGTTGAGAGTTTTTTCTTATTTGCTGTAGTTTTTTGAATAATAAAGCCAGACCAAATATAGTAATCAATGCAAAGCTTGCAATCTCCATACTATTGGCTGCGCTATTCATTGAAATGCCAGTGCCGCGAAGAATAAACCAAGCTGCGCCGACGATTAAAATAGCGCTGAGTGCTTGCAGCATTGATGAGATGAAAGAGAGGTAAATGCCGCGACGCAAAGCTGTTTCATTGGCGATAAGATATGACGAGATAACAGCCTTGCCATGTCCAGGACCAGCAGCATGAAAAATACCATAAGCAAAAGAAAGACCAACCAAGATATAGGCATGTGATGGATTATCGCGCATTTCTTTCAGCGCTTGGGTCATAGCAAAATAAAAGCTCTTTTGCTGTTCATTTAGCCATAATATCCAGTGAGAAAAAATACCGGTAGGCTGCATTGCTTTCTCACTGCCGCCAATACCTAAAGGTGACTGCGCATGAGCCATGTAGGGAATAATAAATATTAATAAAAGAGTGGTTATCCAGCGGATGTTTTTACTATTCATTGGCGAGTGGCACAATCAATCTCAAGGCGTGTTGCAAAAATTTTGGACATATTTGTTCCCATAGGATCGTTGAAAAAAGCCTCCGTTAATGTCGCTTGGTTTTGCCGCAGGGCTTCGTCGGGGTCGGGGCGTATAATACTTGTTTCACAGCCATCTGGGAGCCCGTGGATTTGTAAATCACTGTCGGTATTAAAATCAATTGCTGTATAAAAAGTCGGGTCATAAATGCCAAAACTTGCTTTATGGCCACTTTTCAAAGCCATTGATGTTTCTGGTTTTGTTTCAAATATAACCAGTAATTGATTGCCTTGGAAATCAGCTAAAAAATGGGACGGCTTTACCATCGTCACGTCTGCATTATCATATTGAATTGTTTGAAAATAATTGAAGTCTGCCAGTGATGCCTGGATGGTTTGTGCAAGTGTATTAAGCTCATCCTCGCTCAGTAATAAATCACCGTTTTTGTCAAACTCCATTAAAACAGTGCTAGAAAAAAACTCATCAAAACGCCAGATATGCGCCAGTTTCTCGACTTCGTTATTGTTATTGATACTGACTTCCAGTCTCGCATCCGCAAAAACATGCGGATGGGCTGCTGCCTGTTGAGTATGTAGAAGCAAAAAAGCCAGAAGGCTTGCTGTGCATATTTTTTTGATGGGGTTTAAATGTCTGCGCATGAAAGACAAAAAAGATGACTTATCAGTCTTTGCCATAGCAGACATTACTTCCAGTTAAGTATTTTAAATGCACATAAGTGACGCTCATACAAGATAGCAAAACAGGCGGAAATGAGGCCTCTATTGGCTTTCTACCCTGTTTTCTTTGAACCAGTCTGCGCAGTGATCAATAAATGTTCGAACACGCGTTGGAAGATGTCGGCGATGGGGATAAACAATGTAAATTCCGCCGTCATACATACTATATTCAGGTAGTACTTGTACAAGTTTGCCTGATTTTATTTCGTCCTCTGCAATAAAGCAGGGCAGCGGACAAAAGCCTAACCCCATCATACCTGCACGTTTGGTGGCGATAGGGCTATTGACTTCCATAGGCCCATGGACGGAAACGCTAATGATCGTTTCATCATGGTGGCGAAAATGCCAATTGTTGCGTGTTCTGCTGTTCGTATCTACAATACATGGCAAATTTGCCATATCGGCTGGATTTTGCGGTTCGCCCACGCGCTCGATAAGTTCAGGTGTCCCGCATAATATGGAATGAAATGGCGCTAACCGCTTGGCAATAAGTGATGAATCCTGCAGCTTTGTAATGCGTATAGCAAGATCAAAGCCCTCCTCAACCAGATCAACAAAACGGTCATCAAGATGTATGTCGAGTGTGATGTCTGGATATTTCAGGCAAAAATCCATAAAGGACTGACCGATTGTTGCATCGCCAAATGTTCTTGGCGCCGAGATCTTAATTCGGCCTTTGGTATCACTGCTGTTTTCTGTAATTTCCTCAGAAAGATTATCAATGTCGCGGATGATCTCTAATGCACGCTGATAGTAGATCTGGCCGGATTCTGTCAGCGAAAATTGACGGGTTGTACGATTGAGTAATCTGGCACCCAATTCGTCTTCCAATTCACGGACATATTTTGACAAGAGTGCTTTTGAGCGGCCAATCTTGCGTGCGGCGGCAGAGTAGCCCTCGGCCTCCACAACACTGATAAATGCACGCATGCGTGTCAGAGTATCCATTGATGATCCTATGCGTGAGAAATTATAGTTTTAGCTAGTTTGATCAATGCTTTATCACTGCCCTTTGGGCCGAGTAACGAAATACCAAAAGGCGCATTATGAACGGTTCCCAGTGGTAGAGTTATTTGCGGGAAACCTGAAAGACCAGACCAAAGCAATAAGCGCAAGGCTTGTTCACGATAGCTTTGCAAAGATGCAAAATCGAGGTCAGCTTTTGGCGCAGCACCAGGGACAGTTGGCAATACCAATATTTTATTCTCGCCCAACATGTCAGCAAGTTGATAGCGAAACTGATCGCGCAACTGGGTTTGGGTAGCCACCATATCAGGTGTAATTTGGGCTCCATATTCAAAGCGGTCTTTAACACCTGGGCCAAGATTACGCTCGCCGCTTGATATCCACTCGCCGTGAACTTTCCAAGCTTCCGCGCCCTGAATTTGACGGAAACAAATATAAAGATCATCAAATGATGCATTTGGTTTTGGTGCTGGGGAAAGTGAGCCAAAATGAGGAGCAACATCCGCTAACATTTTCTTATAGGCGGATTTTTCTTCCTCTCCGAGCATCAATGTATCAAGTTCTGGTGAGTAAATAAGGTCGGTGAGGTTTCCTTTATGGCTGTCACTATTCAAAATAACATCGCCTACTTTTTCATACAACGATATATCTTTAGCAAACCAACCGGCTGTATCGAGTGATGGAGCAAGTGACATTGAACCTTCAAGTGATATCCGGCCATGAGTTGTTCGCAGGCCAACAATTCCACAAAAACTAGCGGGTGCACGGATAGAGCCGCCCGTGTCAGAGCCTAGTGCAATATCAGCTAGATTTCCCGCTACTGCAGCGACAGAGCCACATGAGGAGCCACCAGTAACTCTGTCAGGAGCGGCGGGATTGATGGGAAACGGATAATGGGAATTTTGACCCATTAGGGAAAAGGCCAACTCGTCGGTAAGCGTTTTCCCGATATAGTCAGCCCCGTTATCCAATAGGCTTTGAACAACATAGGCATTGCTGGTCGCAGGTTTAGCCTGTTGTAGGATTTGTGGGTTGCCACAGCCAGTCCGCGTGCCTTTGACATCAAAGATGTCTTTAACAGCTAAAGTGGTACCGAAAAGTGCACCTGAAAGCTTCGATGTTTCAGCGGTGATTTCAGTTGGCGCCATTTCAATAAAGGCATTCAACGGATCAAGCATTTAGTACCACTCCCCATATTTGTCATTTAACTATAAGAACATAGAGCATATGACCGCAACCAGTGAAACAGCTAAACGAACCCAAAGCAAGATATTAATAGGATTTCACAATGTACGAATCGCTTAGGCTGACACAAATAGTAGAGGGCTATGGGTTCGCTATTTCCTGAGCTGATAGAGTGGGCGCAACGGCTTCCAAATTCGTGTGATGCAGTCAGGCTTTACTGCGATCTCTGATGCCATCAAGAAAAACTTCGATAGAGAGTGAAAAAACCGCGCTAGGGGCAAGATCATTATAGAGCGGCATAGCCTTTTTCAACAAGGGATAGTCTTTATCAGATAAATCCGCTACCTCAGCCATATCGCGATCCTCTGCAGGACGGATTAAGCCGCTTGTTTCGCCAACAGCAAGTCCTGTTATGCAAGCATACCAGCCAAGACAAAGTGCTGGGATTTCTCTTTCATTGATACCAGCTTCGGTGAGCGCACCATGTACCATTTCCATATGGAGAAAATCAGCATGACCAGTGTGTAAAAACTTTTGCATCAGCCAAAAACTATTGGGGTAACGCAGGGCTAGGCTACGATATTGATCCGCCAAATGGCGCATACGACCGCGCCATGGTCTGTCTGACGGGGCAGGACGAATTTGTGCTTCCATCCTGTCGGCCATAGCTCTGAGTATACCTTCTTTCGACTTGAAGTGGTATAATACCGACATTGGGTCATAGCCCATTCGTGCACCAAGCTTACGGATTGTAAAGCCGGAATCGCCGTGCTCTTCCATTAATGCCAGCGCCTCTTCGGCAATCGCTTCCCGGCTAAGGCTACGCGTTCCTTTGCCAGATCTTTGTCGAGGGGAGTGGTTACCTGATGGTGTAGAATTATCTTTTTCGGTCATTTCTCATTTATAGAAAATCCACTCGCCTTTGACAAGGAGCGAGTGGACTGCTGCTGAGTTGAATAATCGTCTATTTAAGGCATTATTTCATTCTGTTATTTCAAACTGGGGTAGCTGTTGTTTAAACATACCAGTGAGATAAAGAAGATAGGTGAAGCCGACGATGAGCCAGATAATCCCAACTGTAAAGGTTGTAGAGGAAAGGCCTGTCCATAGCCAGACTGTCAACAAGAAGCCAACGCCTGGTAATAATCCGTAATAGAATAAATTTTTACCTTGGCGCTTATTCATATCGAACATGTAGATCTTGATGACTGACAAATTAACAAAAGAGAAAGCTGCAAGTGCGCCGAAGCTAATCATGCTTGCTGCCAGCTCAAGGTCAATTCTCAAAGCGATAAGTGATATAATGCCAACGATGACGGTTGCGCGTACAGGCGTACCGAGAGTTTTATGAATAGTGCCAAATAGGCCATATGGTAAAACACGGTCGCGCCCCATCGCATATAAAATGCGTGATACACTGGCCTGTGCTGCCATGGTCGATGCAAAAGTACCCGTCATATAGGCCGCTGTGAAGAAACTGACTAGAAATGCACCGCCAGCTTTACTCATGACGTCAACAGCAGCTGCATCAGGATTTGTGAAGGATTGCCAGTCAGGGTAAACAATATGGCCAGCCCATGCTGCAAGAATAAAAATTAGACCACCAGATACCGTACACAGCATAATCGCACGTGGAATATCACGACGAGGTTCGCGGGCTTCTTCTGACAGTGTAGAAACAGCATCAAATCCTAAAAAGGATAAGCACAAAATAGCGGAGCCGGACACAATAGCACCCATCCGCATATTATCACTGTAAAATGGTGCGATCAGGGAAGCTGCGCCGTCACTATCCATGGAGGTGAAGAAAAGAGTGAGAAAGAAAGCAAGGAAAATAAACTGAAATCCGATGATCACGAAATTAATGCGTGAGACGACTTTAATGCCAAGAATATTGAGCCCTGTAACTATCAAAATTGCACCAATAATCCACCATGATGCATCAATGCTTGGGAAATATTCCGACATGTAAATGCCTATGAGAATATAGTTCAGCATAGGCAGAAAAATATAATCTAACAGTAACGTCCAGCCAACGATAAAGCCCGTATTGGCGCCAAAGGCGTGACGCGAATAACTATAAGCAGAGCCAGCAGCCGGTAAAATTTCTACCATGCGGCCATAGCTGTAAGCGGTAAAAAACATAGCCGCTAGGGTTAGGACATAGGCCGCAGGCAAATGGCCGAATGTTACTTCTGTTACAATGCCATAGGTGTCGAATACTGCTAATGGCACCATATATGCAAGGCCGAAGAATACCAGTGAAGGCAATCCCAAAACCCTGCGCAGTTTGGTTTGTTTTCCAAAATTTATGCCTGATAACCTCGTGGGGTCGGCATAAGGTACAGCTTCGACCTCTCCATGAATAACTCCTCCCAAATCTCGATTCACTGCGTCCTCCAATTCGCGATTATTATAACTAGCAGACGATAGCTTGACTGGATCTCCGGTCTGGACAGGCTATATAAAAAATATGGTCTGCTGCTTTTGTTTCTGATGCATATTGATGAGTTGATAAAAACGAGCTTGTGAAGAGCCTCCATCTCTTCGTCTCACTGCCGCACAATCCTCCAAATATGCAGACTAGCGTTACATAAGAGTATTCTACGTTGAAGAAATCAACTAAATAATTATTGTATGACTTTAAAAAATATCATGAAG
>CANQXU010000064.1 GCA_947627865.1 uncultured Paenochrobactrum sp.
ACAACCTTCAAGTAAACATCACGCTTAAAAGAGACAATCAAGTCGGGGAGCTCGCTCATTGGTTTCCAAGCCCATTGGTCAAATTCTGCTGAATGACCTCCTGGTGGTGGGTTAATGGCAATTTCACTATCCTCACCCTCAAAGCGATAAGCAAACCAGCGTTGTCTCTGCCCACGAAACTTCCCTTTAAGGGCAACACCTATTTTATCTGCGGGCAAGTCGTAATTGATCCAATCCGGTGCCTCGGCAAGCAAGGACACAGTCTTCATACCTGTTTCTTCATATAGCTCACGCAACGAGGCTTCAGCGGGATCTTCCCCCTTATCGATACCGCCTTGCGGCATTTGCCATAATTGGGCTGTGCCATCCACTTCATCACCCGGAATTACTATACGGCGCCCTGCCCAGACTAACCCCTCACGATTGAGCACCATTATGCCAACACATGAACGGTAAGGCAGAGTATCAGCAGCAATAATCTTGTCGTTGCTCGGCATCATTCAATTCCTGAAATCATGATTATATTTAAGAGCGAGAGCTTATAAATTTTATAAGCAACTAATTACACTTAGAAATAATTAAAGCGGGAAACCCCGCTTTAATTCATATTTGATAGCTTACTACATTGAATGCATGCTAGTTTTTCAACGCTTGCTTTTTAGTATTTGGCGGAAAGGCATCATTGGTAATTTCACCACGCAAAAGTTTCAGTGCTTCATTCAGCTGCACATCCTCTTTTGGATCAGCAGGAACATAAGCCGCCGAGCCAGATCCCTGATCATCCTCGGCATCACCTTTAATATGCCCTTTAAGTTCGGACTCGCCACGAACAACATCCAATCCAGCGAATTCCGCCGGAAGTGGCTGTGTGATCACAATATCAGGTGTAATACCCTTACCCTGAATTGATGTACCAGACGGCGTGTAATAAAGCGCTGTTGTCAAACGAAGCGAGCCGTTTTCCCCCATAGGGATGATAGTCTGCACCGAACCTTTACCAAAAGATTGCGTACCGATAATTGTCGCCCTGCGATGGTCCTGTAAAGCGCCTGCAACAATTTCAGATGCACTGGCTGAACCACCATTAATCATAACGATTACTGGCTTTCCATTGGTCAGATCACCTGGTCTTGCATCAAACCGGATGACATCCTCAGCTTCGCGGCCACGTGTAGAGACGATTTCGCCCTTATCCAAAAACGCATCCGAAACGGCAACAGCCTGATCAAGCAAACCACCTGGGTTTAAGCGAAGATCAAGCACATAACCTTTAAGCTTATCTTCACCGACCTGATTTTGAATATCTTTGACGGCCTTTTGTAGATCAGAAGCAGTCTGCTCTGTGAAGGAAATAACGCGCAGATAACCAATATCGTCTTCAACACGATAGCGAACGGCTTTAACTTTGATCACGGCACGTTCAATATCGATTTTAATGGGCTTATCGACGCCGGGGCGGGCAATGGTCAACTCAATAGAGGTTTTAACTGGCCCGCGCATTTTATCAACAGCATCGGTCAGGCTCATCCCGCGGATCTCTTCACCATTAATTTTAGTGATCAGATCCCCAGATAACACTCCCGCTTTTGATGCTGGTGTATCGTCAATCGGAGCAATAACCTTAACCAGATCATTCTCCATTGTAACTTCAATGCCTAAGCCGCCAAACTCTCCCTTTGTCTGCACGCGCATATCCTGCGCCGCTTCCGGATTAAGGTAAGAAGAATGAGGATCAAGTGATGTCAGCATGCCATTAATGGCGCTTTCCATCAGCTTTTTGTCATCGGGTGGTGTCACATATTGCGCGCGAACACGTTCAAGAATATCGCCGAATACAGCAAGATTCTTATATATATCACTTCCAGATCCTGATGCAGCATTGGCAATGGAAGCCGGCGCTCCTTGAACCATTACCATCGCAGTTGCGCCCATCAGGGCTCCCGCAAACAGCAGCGATAGTTTACGTATCATGTTTATGTCCTTCCCGGAAGCCGCTCGGTCCACCACGGAGCCGGATCGACGGGTTTTCCGTCCTTACGAAACTCTATATATAGTGTCGGCATGCTGTCGCCAATATCAGAAGTGGCGGCACTTGCTAAAAGTTGTTCACCCATATGGCCTACAGGCTCGCCCGCCAAAACAAATTGTCCTTGAGCAACATTGATTCGCCCCATACCCGCCATCACAATATGATATCCACTACCAGCATCGAGTATCAAGAGTTGCCCATAAGAACGAAATAGCCCAGCATAAAGTACAACGCCATCAGAAGGTGACGTAATCGTGGCCTTTGGTGAAGTTTCCATCCATTGCCCAGAACTTATAGCGCCTATTTCATCTTTTGCGCCGAACTCCTGACGTAAAGTGCCCGCAGCAGGAAGGACCAAACGCCCTTTAAGTGCAGAAAAATCACTCATCGCCATAAGGTCATGACTGCTTGGCACCGGTTGGCCGGCAAGTTCCGCAGCTTTTGCAAGTCTTTCTGCTTCTTTGCGACGAATATCATCCGCAGCTTCCTGAACGCCTGCCATCTGCGCATCAAGTTCAGAAATAAGACTCTGCAAGCTGGTTGCTTTAGCAGCCAATTCCTCGGAGCGCTGACGAACTAACGCCATTTCACCTTCAGAAACAGACTGAAGTTTTTTCTTTTCTTCCAATAAAAGATTTTGACGCTCATGCTCTTCAGCTTGTGACTGACGGGCATCAACCAAGTTCTCTTGCTCAGCTTCAATTGAATTGGCTAAGCGTTGCATCTCGGTAAGATCATCAAGAAGTT
Organism: uncultured Paenochrobactrum sp.; assembly: GCA_947627865.1. GTDB lineage: Bacteria > Pseudomonadota > Alphaproteobacteria > Rhizobiales > Rhizobiaceae > Paenochrobactrum. The sequence continues at coordinate 2,777 of CANQXU010000064.1, forward strand.
CATCCGCTTGCTGCCGCATTTCCGGCACAACGGCTCCAAGCAAAACAGCACTTCTGACCGAGGCTAATGCATCATCAGGGCGAACCATAATGGCAGGCGGTGGATTGAGTCCCATACGTTGCAGTGCGGCCAGAACCTCAGCTAGAACTGCGCGTCTGGCACGCAAAGATGTTCTGATGCTATCTTCCTGCTCCCGCAAATCAACCAATCGCTCACCAATATCTAAAATATCCTGTTGGAGCTTTTTATCCGTTTTAGCAGATTGAATAAGGGCTGCCGTGATCGTTATTTGATCTTTTTTGAGCTTTGAGATTTCCTCTTCCAAAGCATCAAGCTTTTCTTTTGTAAGAGCAATTTCCCCTTGTAGTTCTTGCAGATCAGAGCCCGCCTGATTGCGTTGCACTTCTAATGTTGCTTCTTCTGCATTTGCAGTAAATGAAAGGAGGGAACCAATAACTACCAAATGAAAAAGGACCGATCCTGCAAACTGAGTGGTCGCCTTCAAGAAAAGACTACCAGAAGTTTGCACGGCACTGATAATTGCACCAATGGGATTTAAGCCTAATTGCATTCAATCATAGTTTCATAAAAGTGCCGACAATACAGGCATTTATTTTATCTCTATGAGATTAAGAAATTCTCAACCCAACGATTAACCAAGAACAACGCTAAACGCATTGCTATTGGATTAAGAGCGATGATAAGGATGCCCCGACATGATCGTTGCTGCCCGATAAAGCTGCTCAGCCACTAAAATTCGGGCAATTTGATGCGGCCAGGTCAAAGTGCCTAAGGCCAACACCAAATCCGCACGTTTACGCAATTCAGGGTCATGACCATCCGGCCCGCCGATAGCAACAATAAGCTGCTTTTTTCCTTGATCCCGTATTTGGCCAAGTCGATCAGCAAATGTTTCAGATGTTAATGATTTTCCACGTTCATCAAGAAGGATAAGTGCTGCGCCTGCGTTAAGCGCATCATATAATCGTACCGCTTCTTCACGTTTTCGTAAGTCACTGCTTTGTGCGCGACTTTCGGGAATTTCATTCACACCCGTAAACTCAAAACCCAAGGCCGAGCCAGATTTAGAAAACCGGTCAAAATATCTATCAACCAATTCCCGCTCCGGCCCTGCCTTCATGCGGCCAACAGCATAAATGCTAACACGCATAGTTTTTGGCCTGCATTAATGTATTCTTCCGGACGGTACACCATCCTTATCCGGATCAACCCATATTTTTTCCAGATTATAAAACTCACGCATTTCAGGGTGGAAAATATGGACAATAATATCGCCAGTATCCACGAGAACCCAGTCCCCGCCTTCCTGACCTTCAACTTTGATGTCACGATAGCCAATATCACGTAATGCACGCAGCAAATAATCTGCCACTGCACTCACATGACGATGTGACCGTCCGGACGTAATAATCATATAGTCGCCCAGCGCAGAACGTCCACGCAGGTCAATCGGAATGATATCTTCCGCTTTAGAATCTTCAAGGCTGGCAATTGCCGTATCGAAAGCCAAGGTTGCGAATGAAGGATCATCCACCCCGACTGCTGAAGGTAATTTTACAACCTTCTTATCATCTGCTGTTCTCAGTTTTTTCCCTTTCCTGATTGAACAACCAAAAGACGGCCCAAAGCACGCCTTATAAAGCTATAGTTAAGTAAAGACATATCATCAATTCAAGAGATTTGCACAATATCTTTGCATTTTTTCGCGCAAATTAATTTTAAATGTTGGCTATTGCCGCTCACTCTTCTTTGACCAACGCTGGCGGCTCCGTCGTAGCAACTGCAGGTGGCGTATCAAGGCCACGCTCTTTTTCGCGAATAAATGTGAAAATACCTGACGCTACAATCAGGCATATGCCTATGAGCATGGGAGTGTCAATCACATCATCAAAAATGAAATAACCGAATAAAATAGCCCACAACATCTGGCTATATTGCGGCGATGCGATCGCACTGGCCGGAGCATATTGCGCGGCAAAGAGCAATAAGACATTAGCGCCTGCTGCAAGCAAACCATATCCGGCAAGATAGACCCACTGTGTCGCACTCGGCCATTCCAGATATGGAATGGCCAGAGCGCCTGCGATCAGAATAGGACCTACAAGCCCACTGGTATAAAGTGAAATGCGTTTTTCTTTTGGCCCCATTAATCGAAAGATAACGATACTGATAGCACCGCTCATTCCACCAAATAGTGCCCCCAAATGCCCTATGGACAATTCGCGGAAACCTGGGCGCAGCACAACAAGTACGCCCAAAAAACCTATGAAAACCGCAAGCCAGCGCCGCCAGCCAACTTGCTCGCGTAAAAATATAACTGAAAGAATGGTTACAAATGTCGGCAGCAAAAAGATTAACGCGAAGGCCTCAGCCATTGAAAGATATGTAAAGGCTACAACGCTTCCAATCGCACCAGCTGCTGACGATACAGTACGAAATATCCACATAGAGGGATAATTGGTTCGCACAGCATCGCTCAGCCCTTCACCTTTTTTCATCATAAAAGGTATAGCAGCAAGACCAAGAACCGCCCCTATACTTGCAGTTTGATACGGCGATAAAGTCCCGTCGATAAATTTCACACAGGCATCACTAACAGCAAAAGCGGCGTAAGACGCAAAAGCCAAAAAAATTCCGTATAGCATCAGGTATTCCAGTTATAGATTTATTCATGCATCGATGGCTGCAAATATGAATTCAAATAAGAATTAATGGCAATGCGTGACCCATTACATGAATATCCGCACCAACACCAGTGCAGAAACGCTCAAGTGCCCGCTATCAACGCCTATGACTGTTAAACATTAATCCAGCCTGTCAACCAGACCAAATTGGCTGATGGCTGTGTATACCCTGGTTTATTCATAAATCCGTTACAGTCTCTTTATTTAAGCGTCACAAACGCAAGTTAAGGCTGCAATTACGCGCTCCGGATTGAGCCGGACGCTTTAAACATGTGCTTTTCAACTTCTGGAGCTGAGAATGATTGCTCGTCTTGCCTGCACTGTTGCCGTTGCTGCTATAGCTGCCTCATCCCTTATGTCACCTGTCATTGCACAAGATTGGAAGACTGAACTGCCAGTGTTCCGTATTGGCCTGCTTGGCGGTGAAAATGAAGCTGACCGCCTGCGCAAAAATGAGTGCATGGTACAGCAATTGGGCGATAAGCTCGGCGTCAAAATCGAGCTGTTTCCTGCATCAGACTATGCGGGTGTGATGCAAGGTCTTTTAGCAGGACAGTTAGATACTGCTTCACTTGGAGCATCAGGTTATGCCGGCATTTATTTGCAAAATCCGGATGCAGTAGAGCCAGGTTTTGTAGCACTGGAGAATGACGGTTCCGATGGTTATTACGCCATGATGTATGCCCGCTCCAACTCTGGCATTAAAGACCTTGAAGGAATGAAAGGCAAATCCCTCGCCTTTGCCGATCCTAACTCCACCTCCGGCTATCTTGTGCCTAAAGCAGAGCTGGAAATGCAGGACATCGAGATTGATAAATATTTTTCCTCCACAGGCTTTGGTGGTGGTCATGAACAAGCTGTCGTTGCCGTATTAAATGGCCAATATGACGCTGGCGTTACTTGGACATCCGGACAAGGCGAGGCCAAGGATGGCTTCACCCGCGGCGCTCTACGCTCCATGGTCGATAAAAACCTTCTCGATATGAATGATCTGAGCATCATTTGGAAGTCAAACCTAATTCCGAATGGTCCTTGGGTTATTCGCAAAGATGTTCCGCAAGAAGCCAAGGACCTTTGGGCAGACTGGCTCGGAAACCTGCATGAGACAGATTATGAATGCTACAAAGAAGTTTCTGCAGGCGATGGCAAAGGCTTCAAAAAAGTTGACCACCAATTTTTTGAAAATGTAGTCCAGATGCGTAAACGTGAACTTGAAGGCTCACGCTAAGCACACTTAACACCACAACTGCCGTTTGCAAAAAACGGCAGTTCTTTGGTCGGTCAAAGAGGAAGCTTATGCTCAAGATCGAAAGTCTGTCTAAAACCTTTAATAATCGTGATGCCGTCTCCAGTCTGAACCTTAAAATTCCACAAGGTCAGATGGTCGGTGTGATTGGCCGCTCCGGCGCTGGAAAATCTACTTTTTTGCGTATGCTCAATCGGCTTGCTGAGCCAAGCAAAGGCCAGATTTTATTTAATGATCAAGACATCACACATTTAAAGGGTCGTAAGCTCCTTGAATGGCGCGCTACATGCGGCATGATATTTCAGCAATTTAATTTAGTTGGGCGGCTGGATGTTATCACCAATGTCTTGACGGGCAGACTTTATCATCACGGCTTTCTAGCTTCAATGCTTCGTATTTTTACTGAGGAAGAGCGAGCACTGGCAATTCGTGCACTCGATCGCTTAGGCATGGCGCATACAGCATTGCAGCAAACAGACACATTATCCGGCGGTCAGATGCAGCGTGTTGCAATAGCGCGCGCAATGATGCAGCAACCCAAAATATTACTTGCCGACGAGCCGATAGCCTCTCTTGATCCGATGAATGCAAAAATTGTTATGGATGCATTGCGCACCATCAATCGCGAAAATGGCATCACGGTTCTTTGCAACCTGCACACACTTGATACTGCTCGCACTTATTGCGACCGTATTATTGGCTTGAAAGACGGTCATCTGGTTTTTGATGGCCTACCCTCGCAATTAACACTTGATACGGCGCGCGATATTTATGGCGCAGAAGCTGAAGACGCCTTTTCGGAAGCGACAACCTCCACAGCACTTGGTGGAGAACCTGCAAAACAGCGCCTCACCGAAAAAGACCTGCAAGAAAACGCCCGTTTAGAGATGGACCCTTAGGATGGTAGCAACGACCCACCAAGCTGATCCGCATGATCTGGATGCGGTGTCCATATTTGAAAAACAACGTAATGAGGCCAACAAAGAAAAAAGAGCTATGAATTTGCTATTCGCAGTTCTGTTTATCATGGCTCTTGTTGCATCAATTTACATATCAAATTTTTATCCGGAAAGATTATTATCAGGTCTTCCGCGTATCTTCGATTATTTCGGCACGATCATGCCGTCCCTCGAATTTGACAAACTTTTCCTCGGAGTGGGCGAAAACGGCAAAGCAGTACCTGGCTCAATCTCTTACTGGTACTCCGATTTCTGGCTCTATATAAAACTTATTATAGAGACTATTTTTATGGCACTTACAGCAACCATACTTGGTGCTGTCGCTGCTTTTGTCCTTTGCTTTCCTGCTTCACGCAATCTTGCACCAAACAGCACTATTTACTGGATATCACGTCGTTTTATGGAAATTTGTCGCGGGGTTCCAGAAATACTCTATGCGCTAGTCTTTGTGTTTGCCGTCGGTATTGGCCCACTTGCTGGCGTATTGGCCATAGCGATCCACACCGCTGGCGCACTCGGTAAGCTCTTCTCTGAGGTCAATGAAAACACTTCAATGAAGGCTGTTGAAGGCATTCGTGGTGTTGGCGGCAATTGGTTTGAGGAAATACGTTATGGAATAGTGCCTCAGGTTTTACCAAACTTCACTTCATACACATTGCTACGTTTTGAGATCAATGTACGTGCTTCCTCCATTGTTGGCTTTGTTGGCGCTGGTGGTATCGGGCAAGAACTTAGCCGTGTCATCAGCCTTTACTCGGATGATCGTGTTATAGCTGTTTTACTCTTAGTCATTGCCGTCGTTACGATTATCGATTTACTGTCTGAAAGATTGCGTATGAAATTCATAGGCAAGGAGAATTTCCAATGACTTCATTGAGTATGCAGTCGCTTTCGCACAATGATCTCAATGCTATACGTGATCAATATCCGCAAGTTTTTAACAACAATAAACGCAAAATCATCAAGATTTCATTTTTCACAATTTTGATTGCCTATACTCTGGGCTCATTATGGTATTTTGAAATATGGCGTTTATTCGATGCCTCCGAGCGGACATGGCGTCTCATCAAGGCAATGTTTGTTTGGCACGATATGGCCAATTGGCAATATGCCAATATTTATAAAGGCATAGCTCAAACTCTTGCTATGGCGTTCTTGGGTACATTATTGGCATCAGTTTTTGCGCTTTTCCTAGGATTTCTAGCAGCTCGCAATACAATGCCATATTTAATACCGCGCCAAATCACCCGCCGTTTTCTCGACATTTTACGCGGTGTAGACCAGCTTGTTTGGGGACTGGTTTTTGTCCGTGCCGTTGGCCTAGGCCCCTTAGCTGGTGTACTTGCGATTTTTGTTTCAGATACAGGTACTCTTGCCAAGCTTTACTCTGAAGCCATTGAGAATGTAGATCGTAAACAAGTAGAAGGGGTGCATGCCACCGGAGCCGGTCCTCTTAAAGTCGTCCGATATGGTTATTTACCACAAATATTACCGCTCTTCATCTCACAGTCCCTCTACTTCTTTGAATCAAGCACACGCGGTGCAACAGTGCTGGGGCTTGTTGGAGCAGGCGGTATAGGTATGATAATTATTGAGCGTTTTCGTGCCAATATGTTTGATCAAGTCGCTTTCGTGGTACTGAATGTTCTTATCTGTATATATGTTATAGATTGGATAAGCTCCCGTATCCGCACCTATCTGATCGGGTCAAATAAAAACACTCACCATTGATAAATTAGTTTATTAAACATCGGCAATAAGCCGATGTTTAATAATATGAAATAACTATTCTAACAATTGAATTATTCTTGAAAAACCACGTTCTTTTGCATGTTGAAGTGCCGTTACACCATTGCCATCAACAAGATCAGGATTAGCACCTGCTTCAAGCAGCATTCTTATAATTTGATAATGTTGATCGCTATTGTCTCCTAATATTATCGCTTCGAATAATGCCGTCCAGCCGAGATTGTTGATATGATCGGGATCAACCCCTGCGCCAAGCAACAAACCAACTGTTTCTACATACCCACGCTCAGCTGCCGGAATAAGAGCTGTCCCGCCATATCGGTTGGTGCTTTTAAGATCAGCTCCATTACACAAGATGACTTTAAGAATTTCTAATTGTCCGCGCGCGCCTGCAAGCAAATATGGGCTATCTTCGATGTCATCTTTTGCGTTTACATCCGCACCAGCTTCAATCAACTGCCGGGCGGTTTCAACATCATTATTCCATACGCTAACCAATAGCGCGGTCTGCCCTCTGGCGTTGCGCACATCAATAGTTTCAACGGCTCTAACGGATGAAAGCAGAGCCTGACTGCGCGCCTCAAAGATCATATCAAATGCACGCAATTCAATCATCATTGTCCCTCCCAAATTCAAGTTGGCTACAATTACCAACGGAATTTTGGCGCAAAAAGCCCTCAAGAGACAGTTAGCTAATTATGGAAATTGCTTAATCCGCCCCTAAATTCTCATCTCAAACCTTGAGAAATAAATTCAGCTAGGGAGCAGAATTGTTCGTTTAGAATGACTGGCGCAATATTATCTCTTACTCACCAGCTTACAAATAAATCACTAAACGGCTTGACCAGCAGCCCAACCCGACGCCCAAGCCCAGTGGAAATTATATCCGCCCAGCCAACCGGTAACATCAACGACCTCGCCGATAAAATAAAGACCGGATACATTACGAGCTTCCATTGTTCGTGAATCTAGCTGTTGCGTATCGACCCCGCCAATTGTCACTTCTGCCGTGCGGTAACCTTCCGAGCCAGAAGGCTTGATCCGCCATTGCTGAGCCAGATCCGCAACTTGGCGTAAAATTTTATCTGACAAATCCGCAATATGTTTACTCTGCTCAATATCGGCAGTCACAAACTGAGCAAGTTTTTTTGGCAGAATATAGCTCAATGCTGTGGTCACTGTCTGCTTGCCATTCAGTGTCTTTTGATCCCTCAACTTAGCAAAGATATCCTGATCAGGCTGCATCGTAATAGTAATTTCATCACCCTCCCGCCAATAAGACGAGATTTGCAGGATGGACGGACCACTTAGGCCGCGATGCGTAAATAAAAATGCTTCTTTGAACTTCGTCTTATTACAACTAACAACAGCATCAACCGCTATGCCTGCGAGTGGCTTTATACGCTCGAGCATATTAGGTTCAAAAGTCAACGGCACCAAGCCTGGCCGTGTTTCCACTAGCCCCAGCCCAAACTGCTTGGCTACATCATACCCAAATCCAGTCGCTCCCATTTTGGGAATGGATTTTCCGCCCGTTGCAATCACAAGAGACTGGCATTCGAATACACCATCAGAATGCTCAACAAGATAACCAGTTTCAAGTTTTTTTATGCTTGAAATACTGCACTGCAGATATAGTTCGGCCTGATATTTGCGCATTTCGGTCAGCAACATATCAATAATTTGATTGGCTGAACCATCACAAAAAAGCTGTCCTAAAGTCTTTTCATGATAATCAATTTTATATTGTTGAATTAATTTAATAAAATCATGTTGCGTATATCGTTTTAACGCAGAGATACAAAAATGCGGATTATTTGAAATAAAATTCTTAGGCGTACAGTTTATATTCGTAAAATTACATCTTCCGCCACCCGAAATTCGGATTTTATCGCCAGCTTTTCTAGCATGATCCAATACAGCAACTGAACGACCGCGCTTTGCAGCCTCAATTGCACACATCATACCCGCGGCGCCTGCGCCAATCACTACTACATCACGATAGCGCATTCATATAACTCTTCGTAAAATTTAAACCGTTTATTCATTGAAATATTTATCAATATAACTCTTTCAATGAATGTCTTTTACAAGAACTCACCTGAAAGAATTGATCTCCTACCAGAGACATTGGATCAACTCAATAACAATCGGAAAGCCTTGGCTCTTTGAAAACCAAACACGCATTACATCAAACCGTATATTAAATCATAAACTTATACTGTTTCACCTCTTTTAGGAGCTTGTCGGTAAGAACAAAGTCCCCTATTCATTATGTATTGTATGATTTCAGGGAGAGGGTCAGAGCAGTGCCCGAACGCGCGTCACCACTCGCACCATTCAAGCATGGCATATTTCGTGCTTTATGGTCTGCCACATTAGTCTCAAATCTTGGCGGATTGATCCAGACTGTAGGCGCTGGCTGGATGATGACAACGATCGCCTCCTCCCAAAGTATGGTTGCTCTGGTTCAATCCTCCACAACCTTACCTGTTATGATTTTTTCATTGGCAGCTGGTGCTTTGGCTGACAATTACGACCGCCGCCGTATTATGCTCACAGCGCAAGCCATAATGGTCTTGGTATCTTTTGG
>CANQXU010000065.1 GCA_947627865.1 uncultured Paenochrobactrum sp.
GGAGCGCGTTGCCATGCAGGGTTCTAGTAGATCGGCTTCTTCAGCGAGGACGACTTTAATCGCTCCCGACTTGGCGTTCCCTTGCTCGGCAAAGGCCGGATGAAGGGCTGTAGTAAACAGCAGGGCTGCTGTTATAAGGACTTTTTTCATTTTATTCCTCCCATAGAATAAGTGAACTTCATCAACACTGCTGCTAAAGTGTGGTGCAATCGGTTATGTCAGTCCTAGAGGTCGAGAGATCAACGAGCCGCTTGCTATATTGGTTTAGTGCAACAAATGTGCCGACTAGAATAACATCGCGAATGGCCGCAAAGGGTTGGCGCATAAAATAAACGCGTGGCGCAATATTTTCAGACAAGTGTGCAAATGCGTGGAACATCACATCGCACAGTAATGTAAAAATGATCGTGAATGCGTGATTTGTAATTTTATCTTGAGAACGTGCAGTTGCAGTTGCAGTTCGAGTCCGCAATCCGCTGCGGATTGCCCTCGTCACTTTCACTCTCTCACTCTGCGTATTGATGTGCATTTAGCACCCTTTGTAAATTTAATGGCAGATTTATATGAACCATCTACCACTGCGCATTATTTGTCAATTCATTCTGTGATGTAAATTAATTTTAATTTTTAGAATAAAAATAATTAAATAAATCAATATGTTATTATGACAAGAATAATATGTGTTTTTATAATTTACATTTTCTAACTTGACAACTTATGTTTTATTGTGATGGTTCACTCCTAAATATGGATGGAGATAAGGGAGTCTCATGAAACCTGACGTGACGCCTGAAACAATAGCTTTGGCTATGAATGGGACTCTACTGAAACTAACTGATAGCCGTGAGGAGGCGTTTTTGCCCTCTCCAATGGTGCAAAATCATGCTGCTTATTTGGCATGGCTTGAGGATGGAGCTTTGATATGCGCATGGTTCGGCGGTACCTTAGAAGGCAAATCTGATATCTCTATCTTTGCATCTATTCTGCTTCCCGAGAGTGATAGATGGGGCAAAGTTCAGCGCCTGAGTTTTGATCCTGACCATTCAGAGCAGAATCCGGTGCTTTTTAATGCACCAGATGGTCGTTTGTTGCTGTTCCATACATCGCAACCTTCAGGAAATCAGGATGAATGCCGCATCCGCATGGCAGAGATTGGGCGCGATGCAAATGACCCCGTCGCTTTGAGTGTAGTTCGTGAGCATTATTTGGATTTACCCCATGGCTGCTTTATTCGTGCGCCGCTTTTTGTTCGCGATGACGGAGCATGGGTCTTGCCAATTTTCCGGTGTGTGCAGCGCTTGGGTCAGCGCTGGAACGGCAGCCATGACTATGCCGCTGTCGGCATATCGTTGGATGCAGGTAAAACATGGGTTTTGGAAGATGTAGCGCAATCAACTGGTTGCGTCCATATGAGTCCCGTTTCTACAGGCGAGCAGCAATTGGCTGCTTTTTTCCGACGTCGTCAGTCGGATTATGTTTATCGCACTGAAAGCAAAGATGGCGGGCATAGTTGGTCTGTGCCACAGCCGACAAATGTGCCCAACAACAATTCTTCAATTGCGGTTATTACGCTTGCAGACGGACGGCAAGCGATGATCTGCAATCCGTCTAATGCTGAAACCAGTCCCGATCGCCGAGTATCGCTCTATGATGAGCTGGGCGAGGGTGATGACCGGCCTGATGCTGATCCAACTGGTGGATGCATTCCTATTTGGGGTGTTGCACGGGCACCGGTCGCTGTTTGTTTGTCGGATGATGAAGGGCGCAGCTTTAACAAATATCTGATTGTTGAAGAGGGTGCGGGCACCTGCATTTCTAATGATTCCACTGATGGAAACAATAAGGAAATGTCTTATCCCTGGTTGCTGGAAGGCCCTGATGGCAGCCTGCACATTGCATATACTTATCACAGACGCGCTATCAAATATGTTCGCTTGTCGGCGGGCTGGGCAGATCGCAGCGAGGAAATACAATGAGTTATATTATCGGTATCACCATGGGTGACCCGTGCGGTGTCGGGCCTGAAATCACAGTGCGCGCAGTGGCCGAAATGTCGGAACAAGATCGCGGCGCTACCCGTATCTATGGCAATTTGAAGACACTTGAAGCTGCGCGCGAGATTGTTGGTGTTTCGTTGGATCTTGCCCCCCTTGTCATTGATATTGAGATTGAGGGAGCGCCATTGCCATGGGGAGAGCTCTCCAAAGAGGCCGGAGACGCAGCATTTCGTTTCATTGATAGAGCGGTTCAGGATGCAATGTCCGGTGAAATCGGCTGCATTGTGACTGCACCTATTAACAAGGAAGCGTTGAATTTAGCCGGACACCATTATGATGGTCATACGGGAATGTTGCGCCATCTGACGAATTCCAGTGCGGCTTATATGTTGCTGGCATCGGAGAGGCTAAAAGTTATCCATGTTTCGACCCATGTTGCATTGCAAGAAGCTATCCGGCGTTCAACTACCGAGCGGGTATTGGCGACAATTCGTGCGGGTGACGCGCATTTGAAGCGTATTGGTTATGAAAATCCGCGTATTGCTGTCGCTGGCATCAATCCGCATTGTGGCGAAAATGGTCTCTTCGGGACTGAAGATGATGATCAGATTGTACCCGCTGTAGTCGCCGCTCGTGCGGAAGGTGTCCAAGTGGAAGGCCCCATCTCAGCCGATACGGTATTCCACCGTGCCTATACGGGGGCATTTGATTTGGTGGTCGCGCAATATCACGATCAGGGGCATATTCCGATCAAGCTGGTTGCCTTTGATACAGCCGTTAATGTTTCTGTTGAATTGCCGATTGACCGCACATCGGTGGACCACGGCACGGCCTTTGATATAGCGGGCAAAGGCATTGCCAATCATGGCAATATGAATTCTGCCATTGCTTATGCACGTAAACTTGCCGGCGGTAAAAATAATCAGGGAGAAGCGGTATGACGCTAGCTGCAATTACCATTCATCAACCTCGCCGTTTAATCGTTGGGGCAGGTTCTGTTAAAGAAGTCGGCAAATGGGCGGGTGATGTTAAGACGACTTTGGTGATAGCAACACCTTTAACTGCGGGCTTTGTTGGAAGTCTTGGCTTATCAGGCGCGGTTGAGGTTTTTGCAGATATTACCGGCGAACCCGATATTGCGATCTTTGAAGCGGCCCTTTCAGCGGCACGCTTGGTAAAGCCTGACCTGGTGATTGGTCTGGGCGGTGGTTCGGTTCTGGATGTGGCGAAGCTTGTGGCCGCAATGTGGGATGGCGAGCAAAGTTTAAGTGATGTAGCTGGACCAAACCGTGTTCACGGGCGTAATACATTATTGGCGCAAGTGCCGACAACTGCTGGTACAGGTTCGGAAGCTGGCATCCGCTCGCTGATTACTGATCAAGAGGCGGGGACAAAAATAGCCGTTGAAAGTCCGCATCTGATCGCCGATTTGGCTGTCCTCGATCCGGTTTTGACGTATTCCGTACCTCCAGCAGTAACGGCTGCGACCGGGATTGATGCGATGGCTCATTGTGTGGAAGCGTTCACCAATCGGCGTGCGCATCCTATGATTGATGATTATGCGCGTATGGGTTTTCGTTTGGTTGGAAAATATCTTGCTCGTGCAGTTAAAGATGGCACTGATACTGAAGCCCGTGAAGCCTTGATGTTGGCATCTTATTATGGGGGCATCTGTTTGGGGCCAGTGAATACGGCTGCCGGTCATGCGATAGCTTATCCATTGGGGACATTGCTTAATCTCCCTCATGGGGTGGCGAATGCTATTGTGTTTCCGCATGTTTTGGCCTTCAATCAGCAAGCGGCACCAGAAAAAACGGAAGAAGTGGCTACTGCACTCGGGTTGAGCGCTGGGTTGAACCAAGAAGAACTGGCTGATGCAGCATATAATTTTTGCAAAGAGCTTGGTGTTGAAATGTCACTGCAAGCGCATGGTGCATCTGAAGATCAACTGATGAAATTTGCAGAAAATGCACATGCTATCCGCCGCCTTATGGATAATAATCCGGTAGATATGAGCGTCGAAGATGTTCTTGGAATTTATAAAAATGCTTATTAATGAATAATATCATTATTTGCGTGACGTAAAATGCAGCCCTCGGGCTGCATTTTTATTTTAAAAACGTATAAAAGGTAAAAATATTCGATGTTATATAAATGAAATTAAACAGTTTGATGCTATTGGACTGCTTCAACTGATGTTAGTTTACGGTGCTTTTCATGCTTCACAAAGTCTGGCCATTTACAAATGAGCACATTTCTTTCTGGCATGGAAAAAAGATCATCCGGCTTTCGCGTGACTATCGTAAAGGTCTTGGATTAAAGCTTCAAAAGCTTTCAGGCGCTGATATTCCGTTTTGGAAAACACAAAGTTATAATGCGCGCATTGGTACATCATTTGCAGTTGGTGCATTTATATTTGCACTGGCAAGTGTTCTGATGTTTTGCACACTTCAATGGCCTGCGCTTGGCAATTTAACCAATGTTATGTTTTTTGCAGGTTCCATACCTTTTACAATTGCTGCCAGTCTTCAACATTTTCAGTCGGCCAATTTGGCTTATTCTCAAGAGATATCAAATAGTGGCAATCAAGAGACTGATATCGCCATAATTGGTTGGTTTCCAAGAAATGCTGGCTGGTGGAGCACATTTTCGCAATGGCTTGGTACGATAGCATTTAATATCAGTACATTTTACGCAATTGCACCATCGGAGAAACATCTGATAGCGAAACTGGAGATTTGGGCGCCAAATTTGGAAGGGTCTATACTATTTTTGGTTTCAGGTTATCTGGCATTTATTGAGGTCGGTAATAAATTTTGGAGTTGGAATCCAAAGAATTTATCTTGGAATGCAGTTTTTATTAATTTGCTTGGCTGTATTGCCTTTATGCTTTCTGCATTGTTACCGGCAGTGCCAGATAAAGAGCATATCTGGTGGATATGGACTTATGCCAATACATATACACTGATTGGGGCGGTGTGCTTTTTTGTGAGTGCTTTGCTTTTGGTGCGCGAAAGTCGATCTGCATCAGCTGAATAGATAAAATGAGTGCTACCAATGCAGCACGCGTTCAGTCATTTCAGAATTTATAATTCAAGCCTAGACGAACAGTATGGACTTTGAATTTGTGGCCCAGTGTGTCGAAGTTTTTTGCATCAATATAGTTTATTGTCGTTTTTAGTTTCCCGAGATTGGCATAAAGATATTCAGTTTTAAGCGGCCAGTCCGTATTGAGGGCATATTCAGCACCAAGACCAATGGTATAACCAAGTTTGGTTTTTTTGGAGGAGGTATAATCCTCGCTAAAATAATCGGTTACACTTGCCTTAACGCCACCATAGGCCAAGCCTGCTGTGGCATATAGCAGAATAGTATCAATTGGGGTAAATCCAATACGTGCACGTGTTGTACCCAGCCAATTGATTTTACTTTCTATGGTTTCTTCATAAAATAAATCCGTGCTGCTTTTCTTAAGGTCGGTATATTGGATATCGGTTTCAACACCTAAAACGAGTGTGTTAAGCTGCCAATTATAGCCAGCTTGAATACCGCCAATAAAACCTTGCATAGAAAGGCTGCGGGTTTCAGGAGAAAAATCATAGCCCTCTATATTCCATTGTAAGGTTCGTTTATCTTTGGCCCATGCATAACCACTATTAAGGCCGAGATAACCACCATTCCATGAATAGATATTTTGAGCTAAAATTGTGGTTGGTTGATTAGATACAAGAGCATCAGCAGAAAAAGCAGTGCCGGAAAATAATACAGTCAATAGTGTGATTAACGGGTATGCTTTTTGTTTCATGGTATTATGCCCGGTTCCGGTGGAATGTATTTAATATTGCGATGGGCATTATCTGCTGAAAATAAATGAATGTCTTGGATAATAATGTTTTTTCAAATTGATAATAAACTTGGTGTGTGATTGGCGCTACACTAGTCTTAGGGGGTATGACTGGCTATAAAAAAGGCGGATTACTCCGCCATTTAAACAATATCTATACTTCTCTGGTTCTGAACCAGATATATCCTATACCCAGAACAGCGATGAATGGTGCAAAGCTCCAAAGCAATGCATTAATAAATAGCTTTAATGGATACAATATAAGGATGTTCATAAAGATTATATTATTGCCCATCATGAGCGCCTTTAGCTCATCCCAGACAAGTTTAGAAAATGGGAAGAGAATTGTGCAAACAATGAAATATAAAATTGCCGGAATGGGAAAGCTATTTTTTCCTTGAGTGGAGGCAAATATCATGAGGGCTAAAAAACAAATGCCGATAATCCACGAGCGAATAAGATAGGAACGCTCTACACCACTTAAAACACGTCTCAACATAACAGACTAACTCTTTAACTCTTATTCACGTTTATTATAATGAGCGTGCTGTATATGAAGTAACTATCATAAAAGCAAATGGCTTGCTGGATATATTGATAAAGAAATAAGTCGTTAAAGAAATAAGAAGCGGGTTTCCCCACTTCTTATGATTATATTATTGGCAAGGTGCTGTATAAATACGGTTGTTTCTATCACGATATTGGCAATTGCCATTTTCGAGTTTTCTAACCAGATAGCCGCCAAGAGCGCCAACACCAGCGCCAATAAGTGCACCTTCTGTGCCGCCTGCGAGGCCACCAATTGCAGCACCTGCGACAGTGCCAACACCAATGTTTTTCTCAGTGGATGTGCAACCAGCAACAGCCATCAATAATACTAAAGTTACAGCGATTTTGCGCATATGGTTATTCTCCCTGCTTAGGATTTCCGTCTTGCGAGGCTACGGCAGCCCGAGAAAACTGATCTCTCAATATATAGCAGAAGCTCAAATTTCAAAATAATACAAGTATTATCAATAAAAATACTGATGCTCCAACAATAAAGATTGTGATTGGTTAATCTTGCTTGTTTAAAACGGTGTTGTAAGTGCTGAAAATTGGGCAAGAAGCATGAGTGCCAAGCAATTTGTTCACCATATTTGGAAGCTACCCATTTCTGCTATACTGGGTGAGGTATTATGAACCGAAAATTGGATCAGCGTGAGTCGGGTGCTTGTTTAGACAAAGCGATTGAAGTTAAGTAGGGCCGACGATGATTTTCCAACTATGATTTTGCAGATAACTTTCAAAATGACCGAAGCCGTTGGTAAGGAACCGGATAAATGAGCATGCCTAATGATGAGAAAAGTGATTTCACATTAACATCTGAGCCGTTTCATCTCTTTGGGGAATGGCTGGAAGATGCCAAGAAAAGCGAGCTGAATGATCCCAATGCAGTGGCTGTTGCGACTGTTGACGAGCAGGGTATGCCAAATGTGCGCATGGTTCTTCTAAAAGATTTTGATGAACGCGGTTTTGTATTTTTTACCAATTATGAAAGTCAAAAGGGGCAAGAAATTCTATCTGCTCATAAGGCCGCAATGTGTTTTCATTGGAAGTCATTAAGGCGGCAGGTTCGTGTTCGTGGCCCCGTTGAACAGGTGAGTGATGCGGAAGCCGATGCCTATTATGCGTCACGCCCCCGCGGCAGCCGGATTGGTGCATGGGCATCCAAACAGTCGCGCCCATTGGAAAGTCGTTATGCTTTAGAGAAGTCAGTTGCTGAATATACAGCCAAATACGCAATAGGAAATATTCCGCGCCCGTCATATTGGTCAGGATTTCGTATTCGTCCAACATCCATTGAGCTCTGGCATGATCGTGCCTTTCGCTTGCATGATCGTGTTCTATTCACGCGGGATAATCCTGACAGTGATTGGTCGAAAGAGCGCCTATATCCTTAATATATTAAGGCTAATAAAAAACCCGCTGAAAAGCGGGTTTTTTTAGGTCTTTATGAAGCAAGTTTTATCAAGATTTATTGGACTGAAACTTGGCTACTGTTAAGAAGGTGACTGCATTACCCTGAAAACTATGGGCTCGATTGGTGTCAGGTTCATCTTGCTGGAAACCGGCAGTATAAACCATGGTTGGAGCCTGACGCATTGCATCATTTCGCAATACAGGATTGGTTACCGGAACAGCATCAGTGACGGATCCGGCGGACATTGCAAGTTGTGATGTTATGTTTGCAGGTTGTATCACTGCGGCGCGAGCAGCGCGGCTTTTATTAGAGCGGGGTTTGGCGCTCTTTGAAGTCGTGCGGGACTGTGTCGCGACACTGGGTGCAAGAGAAGCAACTTGTATTGACGGTGCTGCCTTAACGGGTGCTGCTTCCGGCTTTATAGCTGGCTCTTGAGAAACAGCCGCAGGTGTTGAAGCAATTTTTTCATCATACTCGTCTACAGGTGGCGCAATTAGTTCGCCTTCTGCTGCATTAATAAGGGATGCAACTTGTGTGCCCGTATTGGTTCTTGCCGGATTTTGGGCAGTATTGCCAATGGTTGGCTGATCATTGCCATTGACGATTGCTGCAATCATATCATTGCTGCGTGGCTGTGAAGGCCGGCTGTCAGGCAATACAGCAGCAATTTGTTGTGTCGCTTGTTGCCCTTGCTGATCAGGACGATACATTGGTAATGGTATATTGCCTACGAAAGCGGAGTTTTTCTCCGGTACAGCCATTGCGACAGTTTCAGGAGTTTGTTCAGCAAGGCTTGTGTCCGAAGCCAAGACTGTCAAAGCGTCTTGCGCTGCCAACTGGGCTGCTGGTTTGCTGCCAGGTAATGGAATATATGCGGATGCCATGGCAAACGGAATATTATCCGGCTCATCCGGTTGCGCTGCTGCTACTACAGCCTCTGGCCGTGGGGCCGCTGCTGGTAGCGGTATATCGCGCTCAGGCAGAGCCGCAATAATAGTTTGCTCTGGTATCGCTACAGGTGCTGCTGGAACTGGTGCAGCCTGTTGAGGGGTTACAGCACGCGCTGGTGCAGCAGGCGCTCTGGCTGGTGCACGTGCAGGCACAGGAGCATTGCGGCGTGCAATGTCGTCATTATTGTCTTCTTCTTCGTCTGCTCCACCGCCAAATAGCGCACCAAATAAAGTCTTGCTTTTCTTTTGGGCTGGAGTTGCGGCGCTGGCAACGACAATGTTGCCACCAGACGACTTACGCCGCTCAACAGCAGCTAATGCTTCCTTATAGCCTGGCAATGGCTTGCCGTCTGTCGGCACATGCACTGTGTTGCCATTTGGAAAGACTGCCAAAAGGTCTTTACGGTTCATTCTTGGCCAATGGCGCACCGAGCCAACGTCAATATGGACGAAGGGCGAGCCGGATTTTGGATAATAACCAACACCGCCAGCCTGAAAACGCAGTCCTAAATCACGAATTTTTTTAACCGGAACACCGGGAATGAAAAAATCCATGGCACGGCCAACGGTGTGCTGGCTATTTTTGGCCACACCACTGGTTGAAGAGCGTAACATGCTGTTTGTCGCAGGTGAGCGATAGGCTGACACAACAGTGATATAATTCTTGGAGCCGGTGCCCTGATAAATCTGCCAGACGACGTCGAACAGGCGCGGATCCATCTTGGTTGGCTCATTACGGCGCCAGTCGCGTAGAAAGACGTTAAGCTTTTGCAGGCCGTCGCTTAAATAGCGCCCGTTCTTTTTAAATGTAATTTCGGCACGTTCGCCTGTATGCACATAATGCAATTTTAATGTGCGTGTCTCTGCCGATGCTTTGGACGGTGCTAAAACGGCAAGGGTGGATATAATGGCGACAGAACTGGCAGCCATAAAACGCATAGTCACCTGTTTGACACTGCTGATATCCATTTTAAAAATCGAAATGCTCTTCATCGAATTCGCTTGGCCTTACCGTTTTGGTCCCTGTTAATTCGTAATTATCAGGGTTAATGGTTAATGGAGCCTTAGTGAACATAAAGATAAATGCCCACTATGACAAAAGTGGCTCTAAGCCGCACTAACTACTTTTATGTTGAATGACTTATTAACAATGTTTGCGCCCGATTTTTTGAGTTGAGCTTGATATTTTATCAAAGCTAATTTTTCTTTGAATCGATGTCTCTTTATATTTTGGCGGAACTGTGTCATTTTTGCAATATCTGAACTTTATTTATATGGAAATCATTGCTGATAACGCACAGATGATTGGCCAGATAGGTGTTTTCTGCGCGTTTAGATCAAATAAATCGTTAAATGCTGGAAATTTGAACCATAAGTCCGATATAGGATTGGTAATAAGTCATAATACTGAAATGGAAAGTCGTCGGGGTTGGAAATGAGTGATAAGAGTAATCTCGGAAATTTGCCTGAATGGAATCTGGGGGACCTCTATTCTGGCCCTGAAGCCCCAGAGCTAACGCGTGATATTAAAAAAAGCTTTGATGATGCCGAGCAGTTTGCCAAACTCTGGCAAGGTAATCTGGCAGAACAAGCTGCATTACCTGGCGGTGGTGATCTGTTAGCTTCAGTTCAGCAGTTTGAAGCCTTGAGTGACTTGATGGGGCGTGTTGGCTCTTATGCTGGCCTTTATTATTACGGCGATACGACTGACCCCAAGCGGGCAAAGTTATTTGGTGATGTTCAGCAAAGCCTGACTGATGCCAGCACAAAACTTATTTTTTACGGTCTGGAATTAAACCAGATTGAAGATGAAGTTTTGGAAAAAGCTTATGCAGAAAATGCTGATCTTGCCCGTTATCGTCCATGGTTTGACGATCTTCGCTTGGACAAACCTTATCAGCTTGAAGAAAAAATAGAGCATCTCTTTCATGAAAAATCGGTGACCGGCTATAGCGCGTGGAACCGTTTGTTTGATGAAACAATGGCAGCTCTGCGTTTTGATATTGATGGTGAGGCACTGACAATTGAGCCTACTTTAAACATGCTGCAAGATGCAGATGGTGCGGTTCGTAAAAAAGCATCCGATGCATTGTCCAAGACATTTGCAGAAAATTTGCGAATTTTTACACTTATCACCAACACGCTTGCAAAGGATAAAGAAATTTCTGATCGCTGGCGTGGCTTTGAGGATATTGCTGACAGCCGCCACTTGGCAAACCGAGTGGAGCGTGAGGTCGTCGATGCTCTAACAGCCGCTGTTCAAGATGCCTATCCTCGGCTCTCACATCGTTATTACAAGTTAAAAGCCAAATGGCTTGGTCTTGAAAAACTAGAAAACTGGGATCGTAATGCACCACTGCCGGAAACTCCGCAGACTATAATCAGTTGGGATGAAGCGCGCAAAACAGTGCTTGATGCTTATGCAGGTTTTGCACCGCAAATGGCAGAAATTGCTGAGCGTTTCTTCGAGGATCAGTGGATTGATGCTGCAACCAGGCCAGGCAAAGCCTCCGGCGCGTTTGCGCATCCAACGGTACCATCAGCGCATCCTTATGTTTTACTCAATTATATGGGTAAACCACGTGATGTCATGACACTGGCACATGAATTGGGTCATGGAGTTCATCAGGTGCTTGCTGGCGAGCAGGGCGCACTGATGGCTTCAACACCGCTGACACTTGCTGAAACGGCTTCAGTTTTTGGTGAGATGCTGACTTTCCAGTCCCTGCTTGCCAAGACTAAAGACAAGCGCGAACGCAAAGCCATGCTGGCGCAAAAAGCTGAAGACATGATCAATACGGTTGTACGTCAGATTGCTTTTTATAGTTTTGAACGCCGTGTCCATACCGAACGCCGCAAGGGGGAGCTTACCGCCGAGCAGATTGGCCAGATCTGGCTGGATGTGCAGCTGGAGAGCCTTGGTGATGCGATTAATATCAATCCGGGATATGAAACCTTCTGGACTTATATCCCGCATTTCATCCATTCGCCATTTTATGTTTATGCTTATGCATTCGGTGATTGCCTGGTCAATTCGCTTTATGCAGTTTACCAGACAGATCCAGATGGCTTCGAAGCAAAATATTTTGATATGCTGAAAGCCGG
>CANQXU010000066.1 GCA_947627865.1 uncultured Paenochrobactrum sp.
CCGACTTTTTTACCGCGGAACTTTTCATTCCATATTTTTTCACGGCAATTCCACAAACGATAGCTATCGGTAAAGTTTTTATCACAGCTCTCAAACTCTGGACGTTTGATGAAATCACTGATTGTTTCGCCCTTATAAGCGAATTTAACACCCTGATTTACGTAAGATACGGCTTTGACATAATAGGTCTGTAACTTGTCATAGACATCAACATTATATGTATGCTCGCCAACAATTGCTCCGACTATATGGATAGGATCAATTGAATAGGCATTCGCAGTCGCTTTGATTTTAGAGCGCAATGATGCGTCATTTTTCAAAAGCTGGTAAATTTTTTGATATTTCTTCTCGTAAGTCGTGCTGAGTTCGCGCGTTCTTTTTGCAGATGCTCCGGGAATCGGTGGCTGCTCAGCATTACGATTGCCTGAAGGAACCATAACTGCTGCATCAGCAGTTTGGCTGGCAAAAACAAAAGCGAGGCAAAAGCCGGCTAAACGGATTTTATTTTTAAGCATTTTGCTGGTACGGGTCTTTATCGAAAGAGTGATTTGTCTAGGGGCAAACTAAAAAAACCCCTCAAGCAAGTCGAGGGGTTTTTACGTTTCTGTAATCAACTCATGATTACTTGGTCGTAATCTAAGGGATCAGTGGCTTTCCTGTCACGTTTTACAAGATGAAACGTGACAAATCTGTATTCTGTGCAAGATCACCAATTGTTTTACGAACATAGTCGGCATCGACAGTAAATGTGGTGCCTGATTTATCCGGTGCGTTATAGGAAATATCATCCAGCACTTTTTCCATAACGGTCTGTAGGCGCCGCGCTCCGATATTTTCTACTGAGGAGTTCAGCTGGACTGCTATCGTTGCCAGCTCATTGATGGCATCATCCGTAATCTCTAGCGTAACTTCTTCTGTTTTCATCAAGGCAATATATTGTTTGATCAGGCTGACTTCCGTTTCAGTTAGAATTCTGCGGAAATCATCCTGCGTAAGTGCTGATAGCTCAACACGAATTGGCAAACGACCTTGAAGCTCAGGCAGCAGATCAGAAGGCTTTGATACATGGAACGCACCAGAGGCAATAAATAAAATATGATCGGTTTTTATCGGCCCATATTTTGTGGCAACTGTCGTTCCTTCAACCAATGGCAGAAGATCGCGCTGCACGCCTTCGCGAGACACACCCGCTCCCATGCCCCCTTCTCTTGATGCGATTTTGTCGATCTCATCAAGAAATACGATACCCTCATTGGCTGTAACCCGCAGAGCTTCCTGTATGACCTGATCTTGATCAAGCAACTTGTCGCCCTCATCGGTGAGGAGTTGAGCATAGGATTCTTTAACCGTGGTTTTCACCTTTTTGGTACGGTTTCCCATTGCTTTACCAAGCATGTCGCCAAGATTGAGGATACCGATATTAGCACCCGGCATGCCAGGAATTTCAAAATTCTGGTTGGAAGCATTATCGGCGATTTCAATTTCGATTTCATTTTGGTCCAATTCGCCCTCACGTAGTTTCTTTCGGAAACTATCACGGGTCGCAGGACTGGCCGTTTTGCCAACAAGTGCATCGAGTACACGCTCTTCCGCATTGACATGGGCTTTAACCATCACCTCTTCGCGCTTTTTCTCGCGCACAAGATTGATCGCCACTTCAACAAGATCACGGATGATTTGTTCAACGTCACGGCCAACATAACCAACTTCGGTGAATTTGGTTGCTTCAACCTTGATGAAAGGAGCACCGGCAAGCTTGGCAAGTCGGCGGGAAATTTCAGTTTTACCAACGCCCGTCGGTCCGATCATAAGGATGTTTTTAGGCATCACTTCTTCACGCATCTGACCTTCAAGTTGCTGACGGCGCCAGCGATTGCGCAAGGCAATGGCAACGGCGCGTTTGGCTTCATTTTGGCCAATGATGAAACGATCTAACTCAGAGACGATTTCGCGTGGGGAAAAATTGCTCATTTGTTTTCAATCCTGAAACTGCTTGGTGAGGACATTAAACACCGCAGCTTTATCTATGTATTCGTATAATGGGTTCGCAGGTACAGCTATTGGACTTATTCTGTATCCAGACTTTCAACCAGAATATTATGGTTGGTGTAGATGCAGATATCAGCGGCAATTTCCATTGCCCTTTTCGCGACCTCTTCTGCCGATTTATCTGTATCAATCAGTGCTCTTGCAGCGGCTAATGCATAATTACCGCCCGAACCGATGGCCATAACACCATGCTCGGGTTCAAGCACATCGCCGGTGCCAGTAAGCGCCAGTGTAATATTTTTGTCAGCCACAAGCATCATTGCCTCAAGACGGCGCAGATAGCGATCCGTGCGCCAGTCTTTAGCCAGTTCCACACAAGCCCGCATCAGTTGATCGGGATATTGCTCAAGCTTGGCCTCCAAACGCTCAAGCAGCGTAAATGCATCAGCTGTCGCGCCAGCAAAGCCGGCAATCACCTGCCCCTTGCCCAAACGGCGGACTTTGCGTGCATTGCCTTTCATGACCGTATTGCCAAGTGATACTTGTCCGTCACCGGCAATCACAACTTTTCCACCTTTTCGTATGGTTACAATTGTAGTGCCGTAAATGGTTGATGGATTGTGCTCGATCATACTAACTCCTTTGGCGCTCTGATAAGTTCTCGATAAGCAACAAATCAGATCCCGTTTTGATCTCATTATTGTAAGCAAGGCAGGAGACTTAAATAAGTCCTGTTCAAAGCTGTTACAATCACTTCACTTTATGTATGTAATAAGATTGAAATTGCAATTAAGCACTATTGATATTTCTCATATGCGAATGCGATTGATAAATTTCTGCAAAAGCAATAGGAAAAAAGCCAAAGCTGTTCTAGAAGACAGTAAGCATTTTTAATATGGGGGAAGTTATGACCGCTGTTTTGACCCGCACCGCCAGTGTTGAGCGTTCAACCAATGAGACAAAAATTTCTGTTTCAGTTGATTTGGACGGCACAGGAAAAAATGAAATTACCACAGGTGTGGGCTTCTTCGATCATATGCTTGATCAGCTTTCCCGACATTCTCTGATCGATATGAAAATCAATACCAAGGGTGATCTGCATATTGATGATCATCATGCGGTGGAAGATACAGGAATTGCCATTGGGCAGGCTATTTCCAAAGCATTGGGCGAGCGTCGCGGTATCGTGCGTTATGCGTCGCTCGATCTGGCGATGGACGAAACTTTGACCCGCGCAGCACTGGATGTTTCCGGACGCCCATTTCTTGTTTGGGACGTGAATTTTACGGCAGAAAAGATCGGAACATTTGATACTGAACTGGTTCGCGAGTTTTTTCAGGCCTTTGCTATGAATGCCGGCATTACATTGCATATCACCAATCACTATGGCGCAAACAGTCATCATATTGCCGAGACTATTTTTAAAGCCGTAGCGCGCTCATTACGCGCTGCTATTGAAGTAGATCCACGCCAAAAAGATGCTATTCCCTCGACAAAGGGAACATTAAACGGCTGATCATTTTGCGCATCATTTGGTGCGGCAGGCGACAAGATAAGATATAAAGCTAATCGCTGATCTGATCGCCTGCAGGAGAACCGCCTATGGCAAGTTACATTGTTCTGGAACCACAAGACACAATGGGCGCATCGGATAAAGCTGTGTTCATTCGGGACGGCTTTTCATTCGGCGCATTTATCTTGCCAGTAGTTTGGCTGTTATTCTCAAAATTATGGCTTGAGGCAGTGCTTTCACTTTTGGCCATTGCCATACTTGGTGTGATAGCCAGTCTTTTAAATGCTGCTGATATAGCGAGCTATTTGGCAATGGCCGTCTCATTATTTATTGGCGCAGAATTCGCCAATTGGCGAATTAAGCGCCTGCTGCGAAAAGGCTATAAAGAGAAAACAGTGATTGAAGCCCGCAATTCAAAAGAGGCTGAGATCCGTTATTATTATGCCTTTTCCAATGAAATTGAGGCGAATAGCGGCAGTTATGCCGATTCATTGAATTTAAAAACAACTTTAATTACGCCCCCTGTTTCTTCTCATAATTTTTCCCGTCAGATTGGCTTGGTCGGCCATCGTGGAGACTCATAAAATATGCAAGTTGCGATTATTGATTACGGTTCCGGTAATTTAAGATCGGTGGCAAAAGCTTTTGAGCGTGCAGCTGATGAAAATGGGATAAACGCTAAAATTCAAGCGACCAATGATATTGGCAGGGTTGCGAATGCGGACAAAATTGTTCTGCCAGGTGTTGGCGCATATGCGGATTGCAGACGTGGATTGAATGCGCTGCCTGGTATGATTGAGACACTTGAGGATGTGGTTTTAAAAAATCAGCGCCCTTTTTTAGGGATTTGTGTCGGCATGCAGCTTCTGTCAACGCGTGGTTTGGAAAAAGAAACAGCACAAGGTTTAAATTGGATTGCCGGCGATGTTGTCAAAATGACGCCCACTGATTCTAACCTGAAAATTCCACAAATAGGCTGGAACCGGATTCACGTGAAACATTCACATCCGGTATTCAATAATATTGCGACTGGAGATGATGGTTTGCATGCCTATTTCGTCCATTCATATGAATTTGTGCCGGAAAATTCGGACGCTATTCTGGCTGTAACCGATTATGGCGGTGAAGTTACTGCTGCCATCGCACGCGATAATATTATTGGCGTGCAATTCCATCCAGAGAAGAGTCAGGCATTGGGCCTCTCTTTGATTGCAAATTTTCTTCGTTGGAAAGCTTGATAGACCATGATCCTTTTTCCTGCCATCGATCTGAAAGACGGTGAATGTGTGCGCCTGAAATTAGGCGATATGAATGAAGCCACAGTTTATAATACTGACCCCGCAGCTCAAGCTAAAGCGTTTGAAGATCAAGGGTTTGAATGGCTACATGTGGTTGATCTCAATGGTGCTTTTGCAGGCGAAAGCGTTAATGGCAGTGCTGTGGAAGCAATCTTGAAAGCTACCAAAAATCCGGTTCAGCTGGGTGGTGGCATTCGCACACTCAAGCACATTGAAAGCTGGCTGGATAAAGGATTGAGCCGCGTTATTCTCGGCACTGTTGCTGTGCGCGATCCGGATCTTGTCCTTGAAGCCTGCAAGGCTTTTCCTGGTCAGGTTGCAGTTGGAATTGATGCTAAAGGTGGAAAAGTGGCCGTTGAAGGCTGGGCTGAGGCATCTGAACTTGGCGTTATTGAGCTGGCGCAGAAATTTGAAGGTGCCGGTGTTGCTGCTATTATTTACACGGATATCGACCGTGACGGCATCCTTGCAGGGATCAATTGGGACAAAACTCTGGAGCTAGCAGATCGTATTTCTATTCCGGTTATTGCGTCCGGTGGGCTTGCATCTATGGCTGATATAGAGCGATTGGCTGATCCTGCTTCTGCAAAATTAGAGGGTGCAATTTCCGGCAGAGCGATATATGACGGTCGCATTGATCCGGCAGCTGCTTTAGCGCTTTTGAAAGCCGCAGGCTGAATTGGTTTATGACCGCTGATACGTCACCATATTAACATCATGGTGACGTTGAATTATTTTGAAATTCTGTCTGCCCATCTGACATATGTCAGATCCGTGTGAAAATCCGGAGTTAATTATGCTTAAAGCCCGCATTATTCCTTGCCTCGATGTTAAAGACGGCCGTGTCGTAAAAGGCGTTAATTTTGTTGATCTGATTGATGCCGGAGATCCGGTGGAAGCAGCAAAAGCCTATGATGCTGCTGGTGCTGATGAATTATGCTTTCTTGATATCGCAGCTTCGTCTGATAATCGTGAAACTATTTTTGATGTGGTCGCCCGTACGGCTGAACAATGCTTTATGCCGCTAACCGTTGGTGGTGGTGTGCGCAGTGTTGAAGATATCCGTAAACTTTTGCTTGCTGGTGCCGACAAAGTTTCAATCAATACAGCAGCAGTTAAAAATCCTGATTTTATTGCCGAAGCCGCGGATAAATTTGGCAATCAATGCATCGTTGTTGCAGTGGATGCAAAAAAGGTTTCAGCTGAGAATGAAGCAGATCGCTGGGAAATATTTACGCATGGCGGCCGTGAAGCAACTGGCCTTGATGCGATTGAGTTTGCCCAAAAAATGGCAAAACTTGGTGCTGGTGAATTGTTGGTGACTTCAATGGATCGTGACGGTACCAAGGCTGGTTATGATATCGCCCTCACCCGTGCGATTGCCGACAGCGTGGAAGTGCCTGTGATTGCCTCGGGCGGTGTAGGCACACTTGATCATTTGGTTGAAGGTATCCGCGATGGCCATGCCAGTGCGGTCTTAGCAGCATCAATTTTCCATTTTGGCACCTACACGATAGAAGAAGCCAAACGCTATATGGCAGATGCAGGTATTCAAGTACGCCTTGATAATAATGATTAATTTGAAAAGCCGGTTAGAGCCGGAGGACTTATGGCCAGTTTTACTTTGAGAGACCTTGAGCAATCTGTTGCAGTTCGTGGAGCTGTAACAGACGGAACTTCATACACTGCAAGCTTGATACAAAAAGGACAGACCAAAGCCAGCCAGAAGCTTGGAGAGGAGGCTGTTGAAACAGTCATTGCTGCTGTGTCGGGTGATAAATCAGGTGTCATTACTGAAAGTGCCGATCTTCTATACCATCTAATGGTAGTATGGAAAATCGCAGATGTCTCATTGGATGACGTGCTGAGCGAATTGGAACGCCGGACTGTGCAAAGCGGATTACAAGAAAAAGCCGCGCGCAATCAAGCTTGATGCAAAGCTGAGGAAGGAACCACCATGTGGGAGAAAGTGGATCAGCTCGCTCCGAGTAAATATTCCCCTTACAGGCACTTTTCTGCAGAAGAATGGGCAGAGTTTCGAGCAGATACGCCTCTGACTTTATCTGCCGATGAAGTTAAACGATTGCGATCATTAGGCGATCCGATTGACTTGAACGAAGTGCGCAGAATTTATCTGTCACTGTCCAGACTGCTTTATGCACATGTTGAAGCAAGCCAGTTGCTGTTTAAGCAACGCAAGCAATTCCTTAATCTGGATGACAGTATTAAAACGCCTTTTATTATTGGCATTGCCGGTTCGGTTGCTGTGGGAAAATCAACCACTGCCCGTATCTTGAAAGAACTGCTTGCGCGTTGGCCATCCAGCCCTAAAGTTGATCTGGTCACTACAGACGGATTTCTTTATCCCAATAAAGTCCTTCGCGAGCAGGATATGATGGATCGCAAAGGGTTTCCCGAAAGCTATGATGTTGGTGCCCTGCTCCGCTTTTTATCTGCAATCAAGGCAGGAATGAGCGAAGTGCGTGCACCCGTCTACTCACATTTATTTTATGATGTGATGGAAGGACAGCATATTACTGTCCACAAGCCTGATATTCTTATTTTTGAAGGCATTAATGTTCTTCAGGTGCGCGATTTGCCGTCGGACGGAAATCACATACCCTTTGTCTCTGATTTTTTTGACTTTTCAATTTATATTGATGCAGAGACCGAGCAAATTCATAAATGGTATATCGAACGTTTTTTGCGTTTGCGTGAAACGGCTTTCCGCGATCCGAAATCTTTCTTTAATCGCTATTCTGAATTGTCCGAGGATGCAGCCTTATCGATTGGCGAAAGTTTGTGGCAAAATATTAACCTGAAGAATTTATGCGAAAATATTTTGCCGACCCGACCGCGCGCAGACCTCATTTTGCGCAAAGGTAATAATCATCTGATTGAAGATGTCGCATTGCGCAAAATTTGATGCACACACAAATTATAATGGCCGCATAAGCGGCCATTCATTTAAAAATATTTATGCGTTTAATGGCGGGATACGTAAAACCTGACCAGGATAAATCTTGTCAGGATGTGTCAGCATAGGCTTATTGGCTTCGAAAATAATGTTATTCTTTGCGCCATTGCCCTTGCCATATTGTGCTTCAGCAATCTTCCAAAGATTATCGCCCTTTTTCACCGTATACAGAACTGGCTCTTCGCCTGTGTTCGCATCCGCAACTTTGAGTTCAGATGCTTCAACTTTCGAAACACCAAGCGAATTACCAACAGCAATAATCGCTTTTTCAAAAGTTGCCTGATCTTTAACATCGCCCTTCAGAACTGCTTTATCTCCATCGACTACGACCTGAACACCTTCAGTACCGAGTTTATGTGAGTCTAGTTCCTTTTTCAGATCTTCTGCTTGTGGTTCATTATCGCCAAAGCCAAGCTTTGTACCTACAGATTTAACAAAGTCGAAAATTCCCATTATGCTCTCCTGGTTTGTTAAAGATGTTAAAGCAGTGATTGATGTCAGCATAGTGAATGTAAACTAGAAGCTGCTTCGAGTAATCAATATTTCTACAAAATTTGAGGATATTTTAATCCCAATTAACCTTGCCCCTGCCCTTTTTGATATTTGAGCGCTCTGATTTGGCCTTGAGACGCCGCTCAATCGAACCTTTTGTGGGTTTTGTTTTTCTTCTTGGCGGAGCTGGTGGCTGTGCCGCTTTCGCTATAAGCGCGATCATGCGTTCTCGTGCATCTTCGCGGTTTCTCTCTTGAGTGCGGAACCGGTTCGCCTCGATGATAATTTGGCCTTCTTTCGTAGCCCTTTGTCCGGCAAGTTTAATCAAGCGGTTATAGACTTCAAATGGCAAGCCCGCATCGCTGGCAAGAAACCGTAACTGAACGGCAGTTGCAACTTTATTGACATTCTGCCCGCCCGGACCAGAGGCACGAATGAAACTCTCAACCAGATCATTTTCCGAAATGCTGATACGTTGTGTTATTCTTATTAGATTACGGTTCTCTTCCATAGCCTATATTCTATAGCGAATAATTTGGATTGTTAGAACCAAAAAACCCGGCCTTTTAAGCCGGGTTTGATTTGACGAGCCAATAAGCTTTATTTTTTAACTGGTGCAGCCTGTTTTACACCCTCATCGACATGGGTTTCAAAAATTTCAAAATTCTTGATAAACATATCAGCAAGCTTTTCAGCCTGCGCATCATAGGCAGCTTTATCAGCCCATGTTGAGCGCGGGTCAAGAATTGCGGTATCAACACCTTCAACTGCTACAGGAACCATAAAGCCGAATGTAGGATCTTGTCTGAACTCTACATTATTGAGCGATCCATCAAGTGCCGAGGTAAGCAATGCGCGTGTAGCTTTGATCGGCATGCGTTGGCCAGTGCCATAAGCGCCACCAGTCCAACCAGTATTCACCAGCCAGCAATCCACCTTGTGTTCAGCGATCAGTTTGCGTAACAGATTGCCATATTCTGATGGATGACGCGGCATAAATGGTGCGCCAAAACAAGTCGAGAAGGTTGCTTCCGGTTCGGTTACACCTTTTTCAGTGCCTGCGACTTTTGCTGTGTAGCCAGAAAGGAAGTGGTACATTGCCTGTTCAGGTGTAAGCTTTGCGATAGGTGGCATCACACCAAATGCATCAGCAGTCAGCATGATGATATTTTTGGGTTGACCGCCCTTACCCGTTGGTGAGGCATTTGGAATAAAATCCAAAGGATATGCACAGCGCGTATTTTCTGTCAGCGATCCATCATCAAAATCTGGTTGGCGATTGTCATCAAGGACAACATTTTCAAGCACTGTTCCGAAGCGCTGTGTGGTCGCATAGATTTCCGGTTCAGCTTCGGCTGACAAGCGAATGGTCTTTGCGTAGCAGCCGCCTTCAAAATTGAAGATGCCCTCTTCCCCCCAGCCATGCTCGTCATCGCCAATTAATGTGCGGGTCGGGTCTGCTGATAAAGTTGTTTTTCCAGTACCGGAAAGACCAAAAAACACAGCAGTATCGCCGTCTTTACCTTCATTTGCAGAGCAATGCATCGGCATTACATTTTTAGCAGGCAGCAGATAATTCAAAACTGTAAAGACAGATTTTTTCATCTCGCCTGCATAAGATGTACCACCAATCAGAACAATTCTGCGGGTCAGATCTACAGCAATGACGGTTTCTGAGCGAACACCGTAGCGAGCCGGATCAGCCTTAAAGGATGGCAGATCAATAATGGTCAGTTCTGGTACATAACTGCTAAGTTTTTCCTGCTCGGGACGAATGAGCAAATTGCGGATAAACAGCGAATGCCAGGCATATTCTGTGATGATGCGGGAATTGATTTTATTAGCTTCATCGGCCCCGCCAATGAGGTCCTGAACAAAGAGTTCTTTACCCTTAGCATGCTCAATAAAATCAGCATAAAGCAGATCAAATGCTTCAGGCGTGATCGGCTTATTGTTGTCCCACCAGATCTGGTTCTCTGTGTTCGAATCTCTGACGACAAATTTGTCTTTTGGAGAGCGGCCGGTATGCTGTCCGGTGCGGGCAATCAATGCGCCTTGTGCTGTTAATTCAGCTTCACCGCGCTTGATCGCTTCTTCATAAAGACGTGCAGGTCCAAAATTATAAAAGACTGCAGAGAGCTCCTTCAATCCAGAAGTTGCAATCGAAGCGGCAGTGTTGTGAATGCCGGTCTCTCTCATGGTGTCTCCGCCATTTGCTTTAAATATTTGTTCCTTCTGCAGCCCTCTTAGCGGCAGTAAGTTTGCAGTCCAAACCAGATTTAAATAAGAATTACAAATCATTAATCGATTTAAATATTTTTAAAAATATTTAAATCGATTGAGTTGTATGCTTTGTATGAGAATTGAGGATTTCAGTATCCAACGATTGCGAGGTACTGCTGCAAATTAAAATCTTTGACAGTGACTGTGATCGAATAGCTTCGTAAATTATTTTATAGTTTGAATGCTATATAATATGAGCGGATTGTCGTTGGTGTTAGAGGTATCTTAAATGGATTGCCACAATTTGTACCTAATTTGTGCTAAAATCAGTGACTATTTACTGATGGGTTATCTTTAATTTTAGATTTACTCTATTGAATGACTATATATTGGAGGAACCTTATATATGGATCTGATTATCTGATCTTTTATATTGGGTAGCCGAAGGAGAACTATCGTATGAAAGAACCATCCGTAACGCAGACTATTGCACTGGTTGACGATGATCGTAATATTTTGACCTCCGTATCCATTGCGCTTGAAGCGGAAGGGTATCGGGTGGAAACTTATACTGATGGTGCTTCTGCACTTGATGGTTTGGTGGCACGCCCACCCAATCTGGCAATCTTTGATATTAAAATGCCGCGCATGGACGGGATGGAACTGTTGCGTCGGCTGCGGCAGAAGTCAGATTTACCAGTGATTTTTCTTACATCGAAAGACGATGAGATTGATGAATTATTCGGCCTTAAAATGGGTGCCGATGATTTTATCACAAAGCCTTTTTCCCAGCGTTTGCTGGTGGAGCGGGTAAAAGCAGTTTTGCGCCGTGTTGCTGCGCGTGAAGCGAGCATCAAGACACCAGGACTACCGACAAAATCACTGGAGCGTGGCCAATTGGTTATGGATCAGGAGCGCCACACCTGCACATGGAAAGGCGAGCCGGTTACTTTGACAGTGACCGAGTTTCTCATTCTGCATTCTCTGGCACAGCGACCAGGTGTGGTCAAAAGCCGTGATGCCTTGATGGATGCGGCCTATGATGAGCAGGTGTATGTTGATGATCGTACGATTGACAGTCACATCAAACGTTTGCGCAAAAAATTCAAAGCGGTGGATGATAGCTTCGAAATGATCGAAACACTTTATGGTGTGGGGTACCGTTTCAGTGAAATGTGATTTTCACGCGCAGTTAAATGTTTTTAAAATGGAATTGAGCTTGTGAGAGCTCAATTCCAATATTCATATGTTAAATGTGTAAACCCGCAGTTAGAGTATCTTCAGCATGAATAATGCCGACTGCATCAATGAAATATGATTATAATTAATAATGGTAGCTGAAGCGGATAAAACCAATAACAC
>CANQXU010000067.1 GCA_947627865.1 uncultured Paenochrobactrum sp.
GAGGCTGTGCGTATTTATAACACAGCATTGAAAACCATGCCGACAATGTTATGGAAAATATTCTGGTTCCGTGATGCTGAGCCAATGCCGACTTTTTCGATCGATGCCCAAAGCCAGCAGGCACCACAAGTTAATTTCAACTAAACATGCAATATATATGGCTGAATGATGATTAGGTAGCGGGGGGATATAAGAGTGGGAGCAGGTTCTCCGCGTTTTGAAGACAATCCAGTAAACCAGCTGAGTTCTCAGTTGTTTAGAAGAATCTTTTCAAAAACTTATATGCTTCTGCTATTTTCTTTGTTCATCGGCATAATTGCCACTCTTCAGCCATCCCATGCGCAAATTTCAACGCCCACAGATAGTCATATGCCGACATTGACAGATAGGGTGGTCGATAATGCGCAATTGCTTGATGCTGCGACTGAAGCGGCATTGGTGGAAAAACTTGCAGCATTTCAGCAGCAATCTTCTGATCAGGTGGTCGTTGTAACGGTTCCAAGCTTGTCGGGCGAGGATATTGAGAGCTTCTCCAACAGGTTGTTTCGGGCTTGGGCTTTAGGGCAGAAGCAAGAAGACAATGGTGTGCTGCTGATTATTGCTCCCAATGAACGGCGCGTGCGTATCGAGGTTGGTTACGGACTTGAAGGTATCATGACGGATGCGCTTTCCAGCGTTATTATTCAGTCAATAATTTTACCCGCTTTTCGTGACGGTAATTATTCAGCCGGTATTACTGACGGGGTGGATGGCATCTTATCAGTTTTATCGGGGGATGCAGATGAGCTGAAAGACCGTGCTGAACGCAATGCCAATGCTTCTGTCAATAGTGATACAGATTGGCTAGAAGTTGTCTTTATTGCTTTCTGGATCGTTATTTTCTTCGGTGGGTTTGGCTTTGCTTTTCTTGCGCCTGTCTTTGGTCGTAAAATTGCGCCAGGGCGTTATGAATGGCTCGGTGTTATTATTGAGACACAGCGTGGCGGTAGCCCTTCTGGTAGTAGAGGTGGGCGCGGTGGTGGTTGGTCATCGGGCGGTGGGCGCTCATCTGGTGGAGGTTTCTCCGGTGGCGGAGGCTCATCTGGCGGCGGCGGTGCATCGGGGAGCTGGTAATAAATGTATAAGCTTGAAACACCATATATGATTGATCAGGCACAACATGATCAAATTAGCACAGCCATTGAACAAGCAGAATGTGGAACGAGAGGCGAAATCTATGCGGTTTTGGCTCGTCGTAGTGATGATTATTTTTTCGCGGCTGGATTTGTGCTGACTTGCGGTATTCTATTAAGCGCTGTGCTGGCTGCCTTTGCAGCGCATATTTATTGGTTTGACATTTCGTTGCCATTATTTGGCTTAGCGATATTGGCAGCATTTGTTATGGCCATGCTGATATTGTGGTTTGTTCCGCAATGCCGTGTTTTCTTTGTGCCAAAGCAAATTTTATATAAACGTGCGCATCTCAACGCTGTACAGCAGTTTTTGGCTAAGAATGTTCAAAGAACAAAATACCGCACGGGCGTTTTATTGTTCGTATCTCTTGCTGAACGCTATGCTGAGGTTATTGCTGATGATGGAATCAGCAGTAAAGTTGATCAAGAGGAATGGAACTCTATTATTGAAACTTTGATGCACCATTCAAAGCGTGGTGAAATTAGCAATGGATTCCTAGCGGCGATCGAGCTAACTGGGCAACTCTTGCAGCTTCATCTTCCATCTACTGCCGATGATGAGAATGAATTGCAGAACAGACTGGTCGAACTGCTATAAAAGACATAAACTGGCAAGCGGACGTTTTAAAGATATCCCCATATTTTTGAAATATATAAAAAAACATAAGAAATTGAAATTTTATGTCGCAAATTTGAAATGATCTGCTATTTTCGTCCGGTTTGGCAAATTATGCAGGAGGATAGGTCGTGCGAGTGACACTTGATCTATCAGACCGAATTAGCAAGTCTGTAACAGATAGCGCTGGTAAATCAGTGAAATCTGATGATTTTGCACGCATAATTTTTCAGGATAATAATGAAGAAGATCTTCTTGATTACGAGCCATCTGCATTGCAGATGGCTGCACAATTCGCGCTGGATGCTTTGTCATTTTACAGCGATCTTGAACCATTAATTATGATTAATACGGATATTCAGTGCAAAAGGCGCGAAATATCCGTAATCACTATTGTCAATCGAAATTCACCTTTTCTCCTCGACAGTGCCATGAATGTGCTGGCCGATAAGTTTGGCCAAATAACTCTGGTTGCTCACCCTGTTCTGTCTATTCAAAATAAAAGCGATACAATCGTACTGAAAACCGACAGTAGCGGGCAGTCAAATGAGCGTGTCAGCCTAATTCAAATACATGTGCCAAAGCTATCGGCAGAACAAGCCAGTGAATTAACGGCTGAACTTTATGAGCTGTACCGACAAGTAAGAGCAGTGGTTGATGCATGGCCCCTCATGCTTGCTCAGATTGAGGCTCTGTTAAATTCTTATGTAAATCTAGCCGTTGGTACGAGTGAACCCAATGTTGCAGAAGTCATAGGTTTACTGGAATGGTTGGTTGATAATCATTTCACATTTATAGGGCTTAAGAAGTTTGAATTAACGTCTGAAGAAGGTAGTGTAAGCCATTGGTGTTTAACAGAAAAAAATGGTATTTTTACTATTGACCGACTGATTGATGATCACTCCCCAGATGGTCCGGTGTTTGCGACGCTTGATGATAATTGGATCGAATTCAGCAAAACTTCGCAACGGACAAAGGTTCATAGAAACGCATATTTAGATGTAATCAGTATTAAAATTCCTGACGATCAAGGCCGTCTTGTCGGGGCTTTTCAGGTGACAGGGCTGTTTACTGCTTCGGTCTATAGTAGTCCCGTCATGCAAATTCCTTATCTGCGCAATAAAGCGCTCTATGTTAAGAAAGCACTTGGACTGAACGGAAAAGATCATTCCGGAAAAGTTTTGACAAGAGTTCTTGATGCTTATCCAAGAGATGAGCTTTTTCAGATTTCCAGTGATAAACTGGCAGAAAATTGCCGTCGTATTATTGAGCTTGAAGAGCGGCCACGTGTTCGTGCTTTTTTACGTGATGATCCGCTCAGCGAATTAGTAACTGTGATCACATTCATCCCACGTGATCGCTATGATACGCGCGTAAGAGAAAAAATATCTGACTATTTTTCCAAGATTTTTAACGGTGAAGTTGCAGAGTTCCATCCAACATTTTTGAGCAATGGACTGACCCGTGTATATTTTATAATCCATAGAAAACAACCAGCGGCGTATAAGGTCGAACAAAGAGACATAGAGGCTGAAATTAATAAGATCGTGACAAACTGGGAAGACGGCGTGCGTGAATGCGCTGCGATCTCTGAAAACCCTGTAGCTGATGATATTGTCCAGATGGCAATAAATTTCCCACAATCATATCGTGAAATCTTTACCCCTAAAGAGTCGCTGATTGATGCCGGACATATTTTAAAGCTGTCTCCAGAAAATCCGTTTGCAATCGATTTCTATCGCTATCGTAGTGATGGCATCAACGGTGTATCTTTGATGATTTATCATTATGGTTCGCCGGTTGTATTGTCCAAACGTGTACCTTTATTGGAAAATATGGGTTTCAACGTCATCTCTGAGCAAACCTATGAATTGCCTGAAGCTGGTAAAGACGGTTCGGTAATTTATGTGCATGATATGCAGCTGGATAGTGCCTTTGATCAGCCGGTTGATCTTTCCGATGGCGGCGCCATGCTGGATGATTTATTTTGCACCGTCTGGAATGGTTTGGCGGACGATGATGCATATAATGCGCTTGTTCAATCAGCTAAATTACCAGCACGTAAGATCATGGTTCTGCGTGCCTATGGGCGCTATCTTCAGCAAGTTGGAATTTCCTATTCTCAAGATATTATCGCTGGCGCACTTAATAAGTTTCCGCATATTGCAGCATCATTATATGAGTTATTCGATGTCAGGTTAAATCCGGATCAACTCTCTGATGCTGCTGCCGAGAAAAAGCTATCTGATACAATTGAAACTGCACTTCAGGACGTGCCGAATATTGATGATGATTTAATCTTGCGACGGATACGCAATTTGATTGAATCAACATTGCGTTGCAATATTTTTCAGCCTGACGCTGCAGGCAATCTGCCTAATGTCTTTGCCTTTAAATTTGATCCGCAGCTGATTGAAGGCATGCCTGAACCGAAGCCATATCGTGAAATTTTCGTTTATGGAACGGAAGTTGAAGGTGTCCATTTACGCTTTGGTGCGGTTGCGCGTGGTGGATTGCGGTGGTCAGACCGTGGGCAGGATTACCGTACAGAAGTCTTGGGGCTTGTAAAAGCACAGCAGGTCAAAAACTCTGTTATTGTGCCCGCAGGCGCTAAGGGCGGTTTTTATCCTAAAAAACTACCTGTCGGAGGTGATCGTACAGCTATATTTGAAGCTGGCCGTGATGCCTATAAGACATTCATTTCAACGATGGTGGATATTACTGATAATATCGACCAACAGGATGTCATCGCGCCAAATCATGTGAAGCGGCATGATGGCAATGACCCTTATTTTGTCGTTGCGGCGGATAAGGGAACTGCGACTTTCTCAGATACTGCCAATGCGATCAGTCAGGCACATGATTTCTGGCTAGATGATGCTTTCGCATCTGGTGGCTCTGCCGGATATGACCATAAAGGTATGGCTATTACGGCCCGTGGTGGCTGGGAGGCCGTCAAGCGTCACTTCAGAGAGCAAGATATTGATATCCAAACCCAACCTGTAACAGTTGTTGGTGTTGGCGATATGTCGGGTGACGTTTTTGGCAATGGGATGCTTTGTTCTAAAAAGTTGAAGCTGGTTGCTGCTTTTGATCACAGAGATATTTTCATTGATCCTGAACCAGATCCAGCCATCAGTTTTGCAGAGCGGCAGCGTTTGTTTAACGTGCCGCGCTCAAGCTGGCAGGATTATGATCTGAGTAAATTTTCCAAAGGTGGCGGCGTATATAGCCGTAATCAGAAAATCATCACTATTTCACAAGAAGCTGCCGATGCAATTGGTGTTTCCGAAACCAAATTAACACCGAATGAGCTTATTCAGGCTATATTGCGGGCACCAGTCGATCTGTTATGGTTCGGTGGTATCGGCACTTATATTCGTGGATCATCTGAAACGGATGCTAAAGTTGGTGATCGAGCCAATGATGCTATTCGCATTGCGGGCAATGAAGTGCGTGCCAAAGTGATCGGCGAGGGCGCAAATCTTGGTATGACCCAATTTGGTCGTATTGAGTACGGGCTGAATGGCGGCCGTGGCAATACAGATGCGATTGACAATTCCGGTGGCGTCAACTGTTCGGATGTTGAAGTTAATATTAAAATTGCATTGGCTTCTGCTATGCAAAAAGGCAAAATAAACCGTGAAGAACGGAATGTTTTGCTAAGCGAAATGACCAGTGAAGTCGCGCGTCTTGTTCTTAGAAATAACTATTTACAGCCGCTTGCTCTTTCACTGGAAGAACTTCGCGGTGTGAGTGAATTGAGCCATCAGGCACGTTTCATGGGCAATTTGGAGAAGAAGAAGCTTCTTGATCGCCGCATTGAAAACCTGCCGCGTGATGCGGAACTGAAGGAAAGAAGGAAAGCAGGCCAGTCCCTGACACGTCCTGAACTCGCAATCTTGATGGCACATGCGAAACTATTCCTGACGGACGCATTGCTCAAAAGTGACCTTGTGGATGATCCTTATTTTGAAGGTCTTTTGTTTAGTTATTTCCCCAAGCAAATGGCAGAAAATTATGCTGAGGAAATTAAGGCACATCGTTTGCGCCGTGAAATCATCGCAACACTTTTGGCGAATGATGTCGTTAATCGTGGCGGTATCACATTCGTCAACCGATTGAAGGATGTTTCGGGTAAGTCGGAAGCTGACGTCATTCGTGCATATATTGCAATTCGTGACGGGTTTGCCATTAACCCTGTC
Source organism: uncultured Paenochrobactrum sp. (assembly GCA_947627865.1). Classification (GTDB taxonomy): domain Bacteria; phylum Pseudomonadota; class Alphaproteobacteria; order Rhizobiales; family Rhizobiaceae; genus Paenochrobactrum. The sequence continues at coordinate 5,994 of CANQXU010000067.1, forward strand.
TATGATGAGATTGATGCACTGGACAATAAAATTTCTGGTTCGGTCCAAAATGATCTCTATGCTCTTGTTTCTAAAATGTTAAATGAAACAACGGCATGGGTGTTACGTAATGATGTGCCAGGCGCAACACTTGCAGAACTTACACAAGCAGTTTCTCATGCACGGCAGACATTAGAGCCGCAGATGGAATTGCTTTTGCTGCCATCATTGTTGCAAGAGCAGACATTACAGCGTGAAGCCTTTGTAGCATTGGGAACATCTGCAAATCTTGCTGAAAAATTGGCGCAATTACAAAACGCATTGATCATTCCTGATATTGCATTGATTGCGCATCAGGCGCAGGCGGAAATTGTGAAAACAGCCAAAACACATTTTGCTTTAAAAGAAGCACTTTGTGTGTCGCAAATTGAAGCTGCCATTCGTTTGGTACCATCAAATGATTATTATGATGGGCTAGCGATCGTCAGAGCTCGCGACATGGTTGAAGAAGCTGTTCGCAATATCTCAGTGAAAGCGCTGGCACAGTTCGCAAATTCAGCTAATCCAGGCGAGGCTTATATAGAGGCACACGCAGACAAATTTGAAAAACTGCGTCAATCTTTGTTGGAGCTGACCGCAAGTGAAGATGTAACCTTGGGACGTATCGTTATCGCATCTTCAATCATTTGGGACTTGACCAAATAATGCCCTGTCAAATTTGATTATTGATCAATAAAAGCGGCTTTAAAGCCGCTTTTATTTTGCTTTAATAAATTTCACGGTCATTATAAAAAATACATTTAATTATGTTAAATTAAACGATAATTTGGGGCGATATCATTGGGAGAAAATATGCAGCAGCAGGGCTTTGCGTCAAAACGCGGTATCTGGGGATGGATGTTTTTTGATTGGGCCGCCCAGCCATTTTTCACAGTCGTAACCACCTTTATATTCGGACCATATTTTATTTCCAGAATGGCGGAAAACCCAGTGGAAGGGCAGGCTGCATGGAGCTATGGCGTAGCTGCTGCAGGATTTATAATTGCAATTCTTTCACCAATTCTTGGCGCAATCGCGGATAAAACTGGAGCCAGAAAGCCTTGGATCGGCTTTTTCGCTGTTATAAAAATATTGAGTTTATTGGCTTTATGGTTTGCGGTTCCGGGTTCATCCTTGGTTTGGGTTCTTTGTGCTTTTGTTCTTGCAACCGTTGCGGCAGAATTTTCAGTTGTATTTAACGATTCAATGATGCCCAGATTGGTACCACCAGAAAAAATAGGTCTTGTATCCAATATTGCATGGGGCCTTGGTTACCTTGGCGGCATGATTGTATTGATTGCAGTGGTGGTCTTTTTCGCTGCCTCTCCTGAAACAGGTAAAACGATTGCGGGCTTTAAACCCTTATTCGGTCTTGATCCCGCGAGAGGTGAAGATGCGCGCGTAACAGGTCCTATAGCGGCTATTTGGTATTTAATCTTCATCTTGCCGATGTTTTTCTTTACGCCGGATGCGAAGCGTATCGGCAAGCTTCTACCTGCCATTAAAGATGGTTTGGGTGAGTTTAAAGAAACCATACAGCAATTAAAGCAAAGAAAAGGTTTGCTGAAATTTTTGATTGCCAGAATGGTGTATCAAGATGGCGTTAATGCTTTGCTGGCTTTGGGTGGCGGTTATGCGGCACTTATGTTTGGCTGGACGATCACTGAAGTCGGAATTTTTGGGATAATTCTCAATGTCGTAGCCATTTTTGGTTGTTTTGCTGCTAGTCGTCTGGATACTTTATTTGGCTCTAAACTCGTGGTTTTAATTGCTGTTGCGTTGTTGCTCATTGCAACGATCGGGATTATTTCGACGGGGATAGATTTTACGCTTTTTGGCATGATAGCATTCTCATTGAATGATAATATGGGTTTGTTCGCGACACCAGCGGAGCGGGCCTATCTTATTTATGGCATATTGATAGGCTTGGCATTCGGGCCGGTTCAGGCATCTTCTCGCTCTTGGTTTTCACGAAGCGTCAAAGCGGATGAGGCCGGGCGTTATTTTGGTATTTATGCATTGGCCGGACGTGCAACCAGTTTTCTGGCACCCTTTATGGTGGCGGTAATTACGGCGATGACGACATCAGCACGTTTGGGAATGGCCGTTATTATTATCTTTTTTATTGCTGGACTGATCTTAGCAATAAAATCCCCTTATCCGGCTGGAAATACGCAATAAAAATAATAAAAGGCGCTGTAAAATTACAGCGCCTTTGCATTCATTCTTTTCGTTTTATTTTAGTGACGGAAATGGCGCATACCAGTCATGACCATGGCAATTCCATGGTCATCCGCTGCCGCGATAACCTCATCATCACGCATTGATCCACCAGGCTGAATGACGGCTGTGGCGCCGGCTTCAATTGCGGATAGCAATCCATCAGCAAATGGGAAAAACGCGTCGGAAGCAACCACGCAGCCCTTTGTTAAAGGCTCTGCCAAATCTGCAGCAGTGGCTGCATCTTGTGCTTTGCTTGCTGCGATGCGGGCAGAATCGACACGGCTCATTTGCCCTGCACCAATGCCGACTGTGGCACCGTCCTTGATGTAAACGATCGCGTTTGATTTCACATGTTTTGCAACGCGGAAAGCAAATTTAAGATCTTGCATCTCCTGATCTGTCGGTGCGCGTTTTGTGACAACCTTCAAGTCAAGATCATCAACAACACCATTGTCGCGGGATTGAATTAAGATACCACCAGCAACCGTTTTGGCAGCAATGCCTTGGGCGCGTGGGTCAGGCAAGCCACCTGTTACCAACAAGCGCAAGTTCTTTTTGGCAGCAATTATGGCTTGCGCTTCTTCAGTAGCATCAGGAGCAATAATCACTTCGGTAAAGATTTTAACAATTTCTTCTGCAGCTTCAGCATCCAATGTGCGGTTAAGCGCAACAATACCACCAAATGCCGATACAGGATCACATGCAAGCGCTTTAAGATAAGCATCCTTGATGGATGTTCCTTCCGCTACACCACATGGATTAGCATGTTTAATAATCGCAACCGCAGCAGTACGCTTTGGATCAAATTCGCCAATAAGTTCAAAGGCGGCATCTGTATCATTGATATTATTATAGGATAGCTGCTTGCCCTGCAATTGCTTGGCAGTCGCGACACCAGGGCGATCTTCACCGGTCAGGTAAAAGCCTGCGGTTTGGTGCGGGTTTTCACCATAGCGCATAACAGAGTGCAACTTACCTGCAACAGAGCGCCATTCAGGCGTTTCAACCGGTAGCTCTTCGGCAAACCAGTTGGAAATTGCAGCATCATATGCAGCGGTGCGTGAAAAAGCCTTAGCCGCCAATTGTTGGCGGAACTTTAGAGGTAATGAGCCTTCATGTTTGTCCAGCTCTTCAATTAGCTTGTCATAGTCTGACGGGTCAACAACAGTTGCAACATAAGCATGATTTTTAGCGGATGCACGGATCATTGCCGGGCCACCAATATCGATATTCTCGACTGTGGTATCATAATCGCCACCCTTGAAGCGTACTTCTTCAAATGGGTAAAGGTTGATGACAGCAAGATCGATGCCAACAATATTATGCTCTTGCATTGCTGCTGCATGTTCAGGGTCATTGCGCACAGCAAGTAATCCGCCATGAACATTAGGATGAAGTGTTTTTACACGTCCATCCATAATTTCCGGAAAACCGGTCACTTGTGAAACATCTTTGACCGGAATATCAGCATCAGCGATAGCTTTTGCAGTACCACCAGTGGAAAGAATTTCAACGCCGTGTTTGTGCAGAGCTTTTGCAAACTCAATCAAACCTGTTTTGTCGGATACCGACAACAAGGCACGACGCACCTGATGTAAATCAGGAGCAGGAATATGTTTTGAACTGACAGCCATGATAAGTCTCTTCACTGCTGGATAAAAGGGGGAGGAGATATCAGGCGGTTAGCACAGACCGCGCCATATTCATACCTTTATTCGTGAAAAGAATTTGAAATACCAATAAAAGGCTGTTCACATGAGCTAATTTCACCCGGAGTAGTTGCCAAGCGCTATTCTGGTTAATTGCCAGTTCACTTCCGGCAGATCATTGACACCGAATGAGAGTACAATTTGCTTGGCGCGTACTGGCCCTCGCGATCCGGCAAAAAAGATTGAATCTTCAAGGACTGGCGCAATATCTCGACATGAAAAAATCCATGTGTCGTTATCTTGAGAGCTTAATTCAATCAAACCATCTTGATTAAAATCGACCCGAACGCTGGGGTGAATATGAAACCTTATTGCAATATTATTATTGGGGTGAGCACGTGTTTGTTTATTCTCTTGTTGAAGAAACCGGTCTGTTCCCTGAATGATGCTACCACTATGCGATAATAATATTCTGCGTTCGTGATTAAGGCCAAATGGACGAGAGTAGCCATCATGCAACGCTATGAAACCTTGCTCTCCAGCGGCTTCTAAACGCTGCCTCTGCATTTGTGTCGGACCTGAAACAACGGGTGAACCGATCCACTGCGAGAGCCCTGATTTGACACTGAAACGGCATGATGAGGTGTCATTGATAGTCGCCGTGGAATGCGCGGCAGTTGAGCGTCCCAGCGTGCGGAATTCGGCTGGTCCATGACGATCAATGCCTGAGTTCACAATGTAGCGCTGTCGGCTTGACGACATTTCAAATGACAAGCAACCTGCATGGGCATCACGCGACGCACCAACAGCAGGTGGTGTTCCTGTGTCTGCGATGATTGTGGTTGAGCCCATTGAAAGGCGGTCATAGCCGGAATAAGGCGCATGGGTGAGTGGAGCGCCCGCTGTATCATCGTGACGAAGCACCGAACTAATACGCTCGGGAAGGACTGGCCCGACACCATTAAACAATGCCAGACTTCCATCACGGTGGCGAAAAAAACGTAATGCAGGAAGCATACGCTCAACCGCATTGATTAATGCTTTAGGCGGATTGTCGGTGCTATCGGCATAGCTTTGACGCAAAGGTATGAGATCTGCCAGTAGCTCAAGCAAGATAACCGGACTTCGCGAAATATGCCCGCCATCGGATAGTATCTGGCGATTTAACTCATGCTCAAGGTGGCGTTTAGCAGAACGAATAGCTGACGGAGAGGTTGGGAGCGCTAAAGATGCATAAGCAAGCGCGATGCGGGCGCGCAGTTTGTCATCGCCTTCATCCATCGAGCCCGCTATGCTGCGCAAATATCGAATTTGTGTTGAAAGTGAGCGCAGAAAACGTTTTTGAGTGGCAGCGTCAGTATTTTCTAATAGCATTGGAGAATGGTGCAGCCAGGCAATAATGCGCTGCGCTGTAACCTCTGGTCGCCATGCCATTCCACTGATTTTACGGCTAAAAAGCCTCATCCAATCACCAAGTAAGGCACGTGAATTGGCTGCTGCCAGCGGGGTTTGTGCAGCACGAAGATGGCGCAACCAGCCAAAACTATGCAGTGCAGCATCCCATTCACGTGTTGGTGGCTCTACTGCAAATGGCGAAAGCCCACCAGTCTCTACAATGCGCCCAGCAAGAGCGAAACGACCGTGATAAAACTCTTGTGCAAGATGCGGATCTGCAACGCGTAAGTCAGTAGGGGATATTAGAATATTTTCAGGCGTGAAGCCTGTAAAACGCCAACGAAATAATGTGCCTGAACGAACACGCCGACTTAAACGGCGCCATGAATGCGCAAAAGCCAATCCCCATAATTGCGGTTTTTCGCTAAGGGCAACACTCACTCTGCCAAGCTCCTTCTTATTTCGTTTCATTTCACA
>CANQXU010000068.1 GCA_947627865.1 uncultured Paenochrobactrum sp.
ATTGATCATATGAATCAAGATCACCCTGATGCAATTGCTCTTTATGCACAAAAACTATGCAAGAACTCAAAGGAAAACGGCCAATGGCTTATTTCTGGGATAGATCCGGACGGCATTGATTTGTTCAACAAAGACAGCGTAGAAAGAGTGAATTTTGATAAAACTCTAAATGGTTCCAATGAGATAAGATCTGCTTTGGTAGGTTTGGTACAGATGGCAAGAAAGCCGCATGAATAACCATCATGCATATTAGCTTATTACAATATAATGGAATTTTTTACAATACAAAGGAACAGGCGTTGTTATTTTACTTGGCGCCTGTTATCTATAACCTCTAATATTCATTGTCACTACTTGGGGGAGTATGGACACTATGCAGAATCACGCGGACTTTTCTAAACTTTTTATGAATTTAGAACCTGCTTCTAATTTTCTAACTGCTATATCCAACAATAAGCGATTATTGATTTTAATGGAATTGATAGCTAATGAGCAATCGGTTAATAATCTAGCTGAAAGAGTAGATCTTAGCCAATCAGCGCTTTCACAACATTTAGCCAAACTTCGAGCTTTTAATCTGGTCAACACACGCCGCGAAGCACAGACTATTTATTATTCTGTCACATGCCCACGCGTTGAGACGATTTTAAAAACTTTGTCGTCAACTTATTAAACCGATTTAGAATCAAAGCCTCATTTAAATTACAATGCACAAAGAAAATCTTGCCGATCGTCTCATCCAAATCTCCGATAGTGACGACGAAAGGATAAAAGATTTTCTTTCCGTGCGTGAACGAGACCTGGTCAAGCGTAACAATCTGTTCATAGCAGAAGGGCGCGTTGTGCTTAATGTTGCTCTTAATTCTGACCGCTTTGATATCATATCGGTGTTGGTAACACAAAACCGACTGGCTTCGATTGAGCCTCTTTTAATGGAGGCCAATCAGAAGGCTATAATTTATGTTGCCAGCCAGACTGTTATGGACAAAATTGCGGGTTTCCATATTCATCGTGGCATTCTGGCGATTGGTCGAAAACGTCCAGCACCAGACATGCCTTCGATTATGAGCTCTTTGCCGGAGAACGCTTTGATTGTTGCCCTTCAAGGCATTAGTAATCATGACAATATCGGCTCTATATTTCGCAATGCAGCCGCTTTTGGTGCAGACTATGTCTTTTTAGACGAAACCTGTTGCGATCCGCTTTACCGCAAAGCAATTCGGGTATCTGTGGGCGCCACGCTCAAAGTTCCCTTTTTACAGGACGGAACCATCGAACATATACTTGCATCACTTCAAGCAGCCCATTTTGAAGTTTTAGCATTAAGCCCGTCCGGAACGTTAAACATCTATGAAGTATCTCGGGCACCACGTCGTGTGCTTTTATTAGGAACTGAAGGCGAAGGCCTGCCACCGCATCTTTTGCAGAGCTTGACCACCGCACGTATCCCGATTGCCCCGGATTTTGACAGCCTTAATGTTGCCACCGCTTGCGGCATTGCCTTGTCATGTCAAGGGAAGTTTCGCTGACCCTAATTTAAATACAGACGAAAAAGCACTCTGACATTTTGATGGCAGAGTGCTTCTCGTAACGATTTTCAATATAAAAATGGCAAAACTTATGCCGCGGTGATTGCCGTCTCACCTTTTAATAAACGACGTAGCATTTCCTCGGCTTCCGGCTCACGCTCTGAGCGAGCGATAAAGCCACCACCATAGACCCGGCCTGTATTGCTTTCATCCGAATAAAGAACACAAGCCTGCCCTGGCGCAACACCGCTCTCCCCTTCACTCAGCTCTACCCATGCCTGACCATCGTCATAATGCAAAATCGCTGGCATTGGACCCCGCGTTGAACGGATTTTGGCATAAACAGGCACACCTTCAGAACCGATTTCTTCCAGTGCAGTATCCCCGAGCCAGTTCATATCACGCAAGAAAACCTTGTGCGTTTGCAATGCCTCCCTCGGCCCCACAATCACGCGTGAATTGGCGGCATCAAGATGAACAACATAGAGCGGATCACCTATGGCAACACCTATACCCCGTCGCTGCCCAACCGTATAATGAACAATCCCGTCATGCTGGCCCAATATGCGACCATCAATATGGACAATATCACCCGTATTCGTCGCATCAGGCTTTAACCGTGCAATAATGTCTGAATATTTACCCTGCGGGACAAAGCAGATATCCTGACTGTCTTGCTTTTTCGCTACGGTCAAACCCAACTCTTCAGCAATTTCGCGTACTTTTGACTTGGGCAAATGTCCAAGCGGAAAGCGCAAATAATCAATCTGCTCCTGCGTCGTGGCAAACAAGAAATAACTCTGATCCCGCTCACTATCGACAGGCCGGAATAAGGCGCGTTTATTGCCATGCGCTTTACTGCGAATATAATGGCCAGTTGCCAGTGCATCTGCACCCAATTCACGCGCTGTCTGCAACAAATCAGCAAATTTCACTGTTTGATTACAAGCAACACATGGAATAGGCGTTTCACCACTCACATAAGAATTAGCAAACGGATTGATCACTGCCTCTTTAAAGCGTGCTTCATAATCCAGAACGTAATGGGGAATGCCCAATTCTTCACAAACACGACGGGCATCTTCAATATCCTGACCCGCACAGCATGAACCCGCACGATGAACAGCCGCACCATGATTGTATAATTGTAATGTTACACCGATAACATCATAATTTTCACGTTTCAGAATCCCTGCTACAACAGAAGAGTCCACCCCTCCTGACATTGCTACAACGATGCGTGTGTCTTCCGGCCGTCCTGGCAGGTCGAGGCTGTTCAGAGTCATTTCAGAGTCCAGATCCGGGTACAAACCCAATTGCTGATCATTTTGATCAATTTATCTCATGTCCTATATAGGTCATACTGCGGCATTTTGCCAATAGCTGTATTTAATTATGCAAAAACAAAAATATCAAACTGTTCCAACCGTCAGAATCAAGGCGTTACTTTGATTCTTCCCTACACGGCTATTTTAAACCTATTTTTGTTTTAATCGTCAGCAACCGCATTTTTTTATTTGAAACACTCTAGAATGATGTCTTTTTTATGCTTTTAACGCAGAAAATAGCCAATTCTTACCAGAGTGTTACCGACAGTTTAGCTCTTTGTTAAAGCTGTGCGGGTAAAGTCAAACTCGATTAGGTCCTTGAGTGTTGTGTAGAGAGTACAATGACCGATCTGGTAAGACCGCGTATAAAATATGTAATCGGGCCTGATGGCAGTCCGCTGACCGTCGCCGATCTCCCGCCCGCCAATACTAGGCGCTGGGTCATTCGCCGCAAGGCTGAAGTTGTTGCTGCTGTTCGCGGCGGACTACTTAGTCTTGAGGAAGCATGCCAGCGTTATACATTGACCGTGGAGGAGTTTCTTTCTTGGCAGTCCTCAATCGACGAGCATGGCCTCGCCGGTTTAAGGACAACCCGCATACAACAGTATCGTCACTGATTGCATGTAGGTAGCCAGCCCAGATTTGGGTGCTCAGCAGTATTAAACTGCTGTAATAAAAACAAAAACCGGCCGACAGGCCGGTTTTTTTATGCGTTGAAACCGTGCCTCGAAACAAGCTCCATCATAATAATTACCCGATAAAAAGTATGGGACACTCATAATCCAGGCACAAAAAAGGGCGGATAAACCGCCCGTCTTTTAAAAGCTAACCAATAGCTATTAACCAATCATTGCTCTGCGGCCAGAGGCCAGCCGATCGTCAGCTTTAACACGCCCATCACGCTCTTCAAGGTTTTCAGCCCGTGCCAGCTCCGCTTCGGCTAAAAGCAATTCGGCCTCAGCCCCCTCCTTTTGCGCTGCCAACTCTTTGACCGAAGTGATCAGATTATCACGACGCAAGCGCGCTGCTTTTGCAAAGGTCGGATAGGCAAAATGATTAAGATCGGTGATCCCAGCTTTATTTTCTTCTGAGACTATCTGCGCGTTCAATTCAGCCGCCATGCGGTCAAACTCGCCCATCATCAGATCTAGCTGACCCAACTGACGGCGCTTTTCTTTTACCTGAAACAGCTTCAGCCTGACTAAGCTTTCACGTGGCTTCATACGCACTACTCCTAGAAACCCGCTCCGGAAGCAAATCACCGAAGCGCCCCCATGAACAAAATCAAAAAATCCAGTTTAAGCCCGCTTAAAAACGATATACCAAACAAAAAGTTAATATTTTTTACTTTTGGTAACCATTTCTTTACGAGCTACGTTAATCATATGTGTTAGTAATTAAGGCTAAGTAAATCTCTGAATTTTTTTACGAACTTAAGAAAACAGGAGTCACATGAATCACTTAAAGCAATTCCTTGAAGTGATTTTAAGATTTCAAATTTTAATTTATCCATTGGATTCCAATGAGATAAAAAATATTTTTAAAGTAGTCAGAATAGTGCTTGCCAACGGGAAACATATTTTGTTAACCATTTACTGGCACCTTCACAATAAGGCAACGACAGTTCCGTGTGCTGCTTTGAAGGATAAGATGGTCAGCTACGGAAAGGGGATTCAGAAATGCGCGTCCTATTGATTGAAGACGATAGTGCAATTGCTCAGAGCATCGAATTGATGCTTAAATCAGAGAGCTTCAATGTCTACACCACCGATCTGGGTGAAGAAGGCATTGATCTTGGTAAACTCTATGATTACGATATCATTCTGCTTGATCTGAACTTGCCGGATATGTCCGGTTATGAAGTATTGCGTACATTGCGCCTTTCTAAAGTTAAGACACCAATTTTAATTCTCTCCGGCATGGCCGGCATTGAAGATAAAGTTCGTGGTCTGGGCTTCGGCGCTGATGATTATATGACAAAGCCTTTCCATAAGGACGAGTTGATCGCCCGTATTCATGCGATTGTCCGCCGTTCGAAAGGTCATGCTCAATCTGTGATTACGACGGGTGAACTGGTCGTCAATCTTGATGCAAAAACTGTTGAAGTTGCAGGTCAGCGCGTTCATTTGACTGGTAAAGAATACCAGATGCTCGAACTTCTGGCGCTCCGTAAAGGAACAACGCTTACAAAAGAAATGTTCCTTAACCACCTCTATGGCGGTATGGATGAGCCTGAACTTAAGATTATCGACGTCTTCATCTGTAAGCTTCGTAAAAAACTGGATGCTGTTTCTGGCAGCCAGAGTTTCATCGAAACAGTATGGGGTCGCGGATATGTTCTGCGTGAACCAGACGAACCAATGCAGGAAATTGCATAATTAGTATAAATAAAGAACCCGCATTTGCGGGTTTTTTATTGCCTAGAATAAAAGCACAATACATCTCCTGCCATAAATTGCTTTTATTGGCATTGATCTGCCTTACCTATATATTAGAATACTCAATTACTGCCATCATCGAAGGAAGTCTGTCTGATGAGAAAGCTGCCAATTTCCACCGCACCCAAAGATGGAAGCAAAGTGAGCGTCATCTGGCTTGATGATACGGACAGAGAGAATACTTCACTTGCACAATACCGTTCTGAGACATGGCTGCAAAAAGCCGGTGGTGACTGGGACGAAAATGACACCGGATGGTGGACATATATTGATAGCGACACACAAAAACGTATCCAGCCATCATTGTGGATTGATGAAGATACAAATGAGGATGGTGAAGAAGATTAACTGACGACAATGCTTTTAAGCATGTGAAAAAACTGTCAGCACAGGTCAAGTTCACTTATTCTGCTTAATTTAGATTTAAGGAGTTAAGCATGCCCCAAATCCGTATAGAGACCGACAGCTTCGGCGAAATTGAAGTCGCGGATGATAAATATTGGGGTGCACAAACACAACGCTCCCTGCATAATTTCAAAATTGGCACTGAACGCCTTCCTATCCCTCTTATCCGCGCCTTAGCCACAGTTAAACAAGCTGCGGCTGAGACTAATATGGAACTGGGCAAACTTGATCCTGTTCTTGGTCGGGCTATTACAGTTGCGGCTGCCGAGATTGTCGAGGGTAAATTTGACGATCAATTCCCGCTTGTCGTGTGGCAGACTGGCTCCGGCACACAATCAAATATGAATGCCAATGAAGTGATTTCAAATCGTGCGATTGAAATGCTGGGCGGTGTGAAAGGCTCTAAAAAACCGGTTCACCCCAACGATCATGTCAATATGGGGCAATCATCCAACGACACTTTCCCAACTGCCATGCATATCGCTACAGCACTGGAAACAATCCATAATTTATTCCCTGCCTTGCAATATATGACGGATGCTCTGCACAAGAAAGAGCTCGACTTTGCCGACATTATCAAGATCGGACGTACACATACACAAGATGCAACGCCGCTTACTCTTGGTCAGGAATTTTCGGGCTACCGCGTCGCGCTTGAGTATAATAGAAAAAGAATTGAACAAGCACTACAGGATGTCCTGCTGCTTGCACAAGGTGGCACCGCTGTTGGCACAGGCTTAAATGCTACAACTGGGTTTGCAGAACGTTTTGCCGAGATTGTGTCTGACATCACTGGCATTACATTTCAAACTGCTCCGAATAAGTTTGAGGCTCTGGCCAGTCATGGTGCATTAACCAACTTCCACGGCGCCTTAAATGCTCTCGCTGCCGATCTCTTCAAAATTGCCAATGATATCCGCTTTCTCGGCTCTGGTCCGCGCTCTGGTCTTGGTGAGCTTAAATTGCCTGAAAATGAACCTGGCTCATCAATCATGCCCGGCAAAGTTAATCCAACACAAGCAGAAGCATTGACAATGGTGGCTGCACAAATATTTGGCAATCAAACAACCATCACATTAGCTGCTAGTCAGGGTCATTTTGAACTCAACGTCTTTAAACCCGTCATCGCACTTAATGTTTTGCAATCCATACGCCTCCTCAGCGACAGTATGATCTCATTTACAGATCAATGTGTATCAGGCATTGAAGCGGACAAAGAGCGTATTCAGGAACTGCTGGACCGCTCCTTAATGCTTGTAACAGCCCTCGCCCCGATTATTGGCTATGACAATGCAGCTGCAATAGCAAAAAAAGCGCATATAAATGGCACAACGCTTAAACAGGAGGCATTGGACAGTGGTCTGGTGAGTGAAGAGCAATATGATCATATTGTTGATCCCGCCCTTATGCTCTCCCATTCAGTTTAACCGTCATTATGCAGTAAACATTATGTTATTAAAACCATGACTTTTGTTAACCAGTAATTTTCACTATATGATGCTAAACATATGGAGTTGCAAATGACACCTACCAGTTCATCCCACTCAGCTATATTACTCATTGCCCGCATTTTTATTTCAATCCTATTTATTCTTGCTGGTTGGGCAAAGCTCACCGCATTAAGCGCTACAGCAGGATATTTTGCTTCGCTAGATATTCCGATGCCGTCAGCATCAGCACTTATCGCTGGACTTGTTGAATTCGTAGGTGGCCTGTTCATTCTGGTCGGCTTCAAGACACGCATAGCTGCATTGATTGTTGCGCTATTTACACTCGGCGCCACGCTTGTTGCTCATATGGACTTTTCACAAGCCCTTAATGTCCTCATGACTCAGAAAAACTTGGCAATTGCTGGCGGTCTGCTTGCACTCTATGTTACCGGTGCTGGCAATATGTCTGTAGATTCCAGACTTTCCAAATAGGCCATAAAAAATACTGTAGTCTTAAAATAAAAAGACCGCCTCAATCATCGGGCGGTCTTTTTGTTATTTCAAACGATCACTTTAGCACAAGCCCATCGCGGATACGCTTGGCAATCTCTTGTATGCGATGATCACTATCGTTGCGTTTTGCAGAGACCAGACATGCCTCCGAACGCAGAATAATTCCGTCATCTAGTACTTTTAATTTGTTTGCACGAAGCGTTGATCCCGTTGATGTAATATCAACGATCATATCCGCAGAGCCGGCTGCCGGTGCGCCCTCAGTAGCGCCAAGACTTTCTACGATCCGGTAAACTTGTATGCCATGCTTTTGAGAGAAAAACTGCTGCGTCAAGCGCCAGTATTTCGTGGCAATTCGTAATCTGCGACCATGACGCTGTCGAAAATCAGCAGCGACATCATCAAGATCCGCCATTGTTTCGACATCACGCCAAACTTCAGGAACGGCAACGACGACATCAGCATGGCCGAAACCCAATTTGGCTTCAATTTTAACCCGTTCATCCGCATGCGCCAGTGTTTCACGGATAAGATCTTCACCTGTCACACCAAGATCAACACCGCCATAACCAAGCTCTCGCGCGATTTCAGAGGCCGAAAGAAACAGGATTTCAATATCCTCCTCTCCCTCGACTGTCGCCCGATAATTCCGCTCATCTTTCGGCAATGTTATATGCAGACCAGCACGTGCAAAAACGGATAGGGTCTGTTCTTTCAGCCGCCCTTTGGAAGGTAAAGCTATTGTCATTGCGGTCATAGCTGTTCTCCCGCTAGTCTCTCCAGTCTGTCGATCCAGATTGAAAAGCCAACCCCCGGAATTGCTTCGTCAGCACCCAGCATTGTCAGCAACCGATCATAACGTCCGCCCCCTACAAGCACGGTCTCGCCCGCATCATCAAGATTGCGAATTTCATATACCATGCCGGTATAGTAATCGAGCGGACGTCCAAATGATGCATCATAGACGACAGCATCTTTGTAGTTTTCATAAGCAATAATAGCACTGGTTCGTGCTTCAAACTTATTGAGTGCATGATCAATATGCAGAGAATGATCCGCCGCGAAGGCACGCAATGTAATTGATGCAACACTGAGTGGAACACGGATGGCAAGAAACTCTTTAAGCGTTTCCAAAGCAACGCTTGCAAATTTTGTTGCTGCCAAGTCCTCTTTTTCGATCAAACGGCGTGCGATTTCGGCGGGTGTGCGCCCTGCAGCTGGTGAAATGCCAGCATCCTGCATTTCAGCTTCAAGAATGCGTGCCAATCCAATTTCTTCACCCTCAGCAATCAGAGATGCGATTTCCTCAGGCAATTCCGATTTTGGCTTTGGTTCCAGAAGTTCTGCAAAAGTAGCATCCAATGATTTAGAACTGCCAAAAGCACGCAGAAGCTTCTTACGCCAGCCTTGCGGCAAGCCTAGTGCTTTAAGTAGAGCTGCGAAAATGGCTTGATCACCAAGTACAACCTCTACCTTTCCACCGATATTCGCCAAATCAACACAAGCGAGCGCATCGGCAATTGAGCGGGCATCAGCTTTAGCTTCGTCCCACTCGCCAAAGTCCTCAATCCCCGCTTGTAAAAACTCGCTCTCACCATCGCGTTTCTGACGAAAAACCTTGCCCAAATAAGCGTATCGCTTAGGTGTTGCAGCCGTCAGCTTGATATGATTGAGGCAAACTGGAATGGTAAATTCCGGACGGAGACACAAACTGTCTCCGTTTTCATTTTCAGTGAGAAATATTCGGCGTCGCAAATCTTCACCAGCCATATCCAAAAATGGATCAGCTGGTTGGATCAGCGGAATATCAACCATTTCAGCATCGCTTTGCTTGAGCAATGCCGAAAGCCGGCTTGTTAATTGAGAGCTATCGGCACGCATGATCTTTAGACCTCAGCTTTGCTTGCTGCGGGCGCGATCTTCCGCCTGTGCATCAATGATTTTGCGAACTTCAGCAACAAGGTCAGATTCTTTAGCGGTAACCTGCGCTGGGCGGCTTTCGCGCCACGTCACATTATCAGTAATTTCTGCTGAAAGGCGCTTACCCTCAATCAGATCTTTAATCTGAACTTCTCCAGCATCGCGCTCCTGCGACCCTTGAATGATCACACAAGGCGCATGACGGCGATCAGCATATTTCATCTGCGCTTTCATACCAGAGCCGCCAACATACATTTCGGCGCGAATACCTGCCGCACGAATATCGGAGACCATTTTTTGATAACGCGCCAATGATGCCGTATCTCTGTCCATTACCAGCACAACAACCGGCCCGACTGTATCCGTAGTATCGAATTTGCCTAAGTTTTTCAGTGCGGTCATTAAGCGTGAGACGCCAACAGAAAAACCTGTTGCTGGAACCGGCTCGCCACGAAAACGTGAAACAAGACCATCATAACGACCGCCGCCACCGACAGAGCCAAAAACAACCTTTTGTCCGTCTTCATTGGTAACGTCGAAAAGAAGCTCAGCCTCATAAACCGGACCAGTGTAATATTCCAGACCACGAACCACTGACGGGTCAATTTTAACACGGCCATCATAGCCGGCAGCATCGAACAAAGCTTGCATCTCGGCAAGTTCTGCCACACCTTCCAAGCCCTTGGCATTTCCGGCAACAACTGCTTCCAGATTAGCAATGGTTTCTTTGCCGCTCGCGCCACCTGCAACAGTAAAGGCCAAGACCTTGGAGATGGCATCTTCAGAGAGCTCGGCACCTTTTGTAAAGTCACCGCTTTCGTCAAGACGGCCTTTACCCAACAAGAGACGCACACCCTCTGGTCCGAATTTGTCGAGCTTATCGATCGCACGCAAAACATTTAACCGCTTGCCTGCATGCCCCTCACCATCAAGACCAATTGAATCCAGCACACCGTCCATGACTTTACGGTTATTCACACGGATAATATATTCACCACGTACAATACCAAGCTTTTCCATCGTATCGGCAGCCATCATGCACATTTCAGCATCTGCTGAAACGCCCGGCGCTCCCACTGTATCGGCATCAAATTGCATAAACTGGCGAAAACGTCCTGGTCCCGGCTTCTCATTGCGGAAAACCCAGCCATTACGGTAGCTGCGATATGGCTTTGGCAGTGATTCAAAATTCTCCGCCACATAACGTGCCAATGGTGCCGTCAGATCATAACGCAACGACATCCACTGCTCATCATCGTCCTGAATGGAGAATACACCTTCATTGGGTCGATCCTGATCCGGCAAAAACTTGCCCAATGCATCAGTATATTCAATCAAAGGTGTTTCCACTGGTTCAAAACCATAAAGCTCATAAACCGAACGGATTGTCGCCAGCATTGTCTCAGCATGGCGAAGTTCCTCCGGCAATCGGTCAACAAATCCACGCGGCAAACGCGCTTTCATCTTGTCGGCTTTATCCGTCATATTCTTCGTCCAATTGCTGATAAATTTCATTCACCCGAACTTTATGTCCGGCCCTAACTCGTTTCCTAGCTTATGATTTACGGTGCGGCAAGACCGTAATCACTCTGAAGTTACTTTCTGCAGACACCAAGAGCTCATTTTGTAGCAATTGCAGCCGCAGCACCAGCAACGAGGCCGGCACTCACCCGATTAACAATACGAATAGCTTTCGGTGTTTTAAGCAAACGTTGCGCTTGAGCCGCTAGAAAGACCCACCCAAGATCAACCGCTGCAAGAACACTGAACATAACTATTATCAGCTGCGACCAACCAAAAAAAGAAACATTGCTTAAGTCTATTATCGTCGGCAACACCGCAAGATAGAACAACATAATTTTTGGATTACCCAGAGTGATGGCTACACCGCTCATAAACAACTTACAACCTTCACGGGTCTTCGGGAGTTCCGCCTGCTCGTCATCAACGGGTGCCGTCCACATTTTCCAAGCAAAATAAAGCAGATAAGCAACCCCAAGATATTTTATGATAATAAA
>CANQXU010000069.1 GCA_947627865.1 uncultured Paenochrobactrum sp.
GCTCGATCATATTATTTGCAGAGGCTGCGTTTTCTAAAGCCGATCGATACTCCACATTATGCGCGATAAAAATATATGGTTTATCTGTGAACTCTTTTTCAAAAGCGCCTGCTAGCGCAACCCCGTTCAAGACATATCCGTCAAAGCTCCCCCCTGCTTTTTCCTCGGCGTGTTTAATCGCGTCCCGAACTTGGCAAGCTGAAACAATACGAAGTTTTACTGATGAAATAGTCATGTTGTGAATGAATGCTTTCAGCACCCAGATCAGTTTTTGCTTGATGCTGGCGCCAGAAGTTCGCACATTAACTTCACCCATAACAGTTGTTATATCGGGCATGGATGGTTTTTGCTCCGGCCAGATAAAACCTAAAATTTCCAGCTGAACATTATTTCGGATCAATGCATTCACAACAGAAATATTGGCGACTTCGTATCCGGTCTTCCCCAATTGATTCGGGACAAGAGAGGTTATAAACAACAGCCGCAATGGTCGCATTTTATCAATATCCATAATATGTGCCGAAATCTTACTCTTCATGTCCTTAGAGCATGAAACTGAAGACTTGTTTAACCTTGGTTATAAGAGATTGTTGCTTATAAGAGCTACAGGATGACATATAATTATTCTGTGCTATCACATCGTTATAAATTAATTTCTGCGACATTCCCTTAAACAGAGGATTGTTCAAGGGCAATAGAGTATGACCAAGACGCTGCCAAACAATATCGAAATCCGTGCCATCACGCCTGATCTGGCATATGATCAAATCGACACTGTCATCACCATACCTACATTCAAACGACCCGAGCATTTGCTGCAAACACTGCGGTCACTTAATGCACAAATAACTGTTAAAAACATCGCACTCATAGTGATTGAAAATGATGCTTTGGCTCAAGAAGGTGCAAAAGCAATTGCGCCATTATTCTTACAAAGTCAATTTAACGGGATGGTTATTGTTGAAGAACAAGCTGGCAATTGTAACGCCTATAATGCCGGATGGTTGACAGCATTGCGTTATTTTCCCAACTTCCAGCAGCTCTTGGTCATTGATGATGATGAGATTGCATCACCTCATTGGGTGGAGGAACTTTGTAAAACACAAGCACAGTTTCAAACAGATTTTGTTGGTGGGCCACAAGTCCCTGTTTTTAACGACATTCAAAAACGCAACTGGGCTTCCCACCCTGTTTTCGCTCCGCCTTATCATGTGACCGGAAAGGTCCCCATTCTTTTTTCATCCGGCAATCTGCTCATCATGCGGCGTGTATTAGAAGAGATGCCATTTCCTTTTCTTGAGCCGATGTTTAATTTTACCGGAGGCGGAGATTCAGACTTTATCGACAGAAGCCATAGAAAGGGCTTTAACGCTGCTTGGGCGAATGATGCCAAACTTTTTGAAACCGTGCCAGCGCGGCGCCTTCAAGCAGATTGGATACGCACACGCGCCATGCGCAATGGTATGATTTCCACGATGGTAGAGCGCCGAAGACGCGCAGATGAGCCATTCGGTCATTTGATAAATTTCGGGCGAAGCTTGGCAATTTTAGGGTTTTCACCTTTTAAAGCTGCAATAAAAGCCGCGCAATCACGTTCAATCAATATTGGGCTTAACTATATTTATGTCGGTTTAGGTCGGTTTATGGCACATTTCGGCTATCAATATGAGCAATACAGAGCACCGGAAAAAAACTAGACATGCTGATTGCACAAAATGAGAGTTATATGCAAACACGCAGCACCCGCGTTTATGCGCTTGCTGCCAGTTGCATAATTTTTGCGCTCTTGTTTTTTTCCTTCAAGCCTTTCCCCGGACGTCCAGATGAAAATGCTGGTGGCGATTTGGTTAACCAGCTCGGATTTAGCCTTCTTGGCATGGTGTCTGTTGCTTGCATTTTTCTACTTGCCAATCCAAGGCAGATTATGAGCCTGTTAAATCCCTTATGGGTTTTGATGTGTGGCATCCTCATTTTGTCTGCTCTGATAGCACCAGAACCAGCAGTTGCTATCAGAGCAGTCATTTTTACCATTATTGGAATAGTCTGCATATTCAGCGTTCTGGCACTCATCAGGGATGCGGATGGCATAAGCCTGATGCTTACGCTTGTTCCAGCGAGTATTATCCTCGTATCCTTTGCCGGCGTATTTCTCCTGCCTGACCGTGGCACGCATGGTAATGACCTGACAGAGCCGATAAACTCATATTTGTGGCGTGGCGTTTTCATGCATAAAAACATTGCAGGGCAAGTGATGGCCGCATTTGTTTTTATAGGCATTTATCTTATCAGGAGAGGTTATTTTTGGCGTGGGATATTAATTGCCATTGCGGCTTTTATCTTTGTATCCGGCACCGGCTCCAAGACTACACTTGCGCTTATTCCATTAACTCTTCTTGTTGTTTCCACCGCGGCGATACTCGACAAACGTTGGCTGACAGGAGCGCTTATCTTAGCAACACAAATTTTACTCGCTATATTGACGATTGGCTCGGTGATATTTGATCCAGTCCGCGAATTATTAATCAAACTGTCTATCGATGAAACATTTACCGGCCGCACTTCAATCTGGCTTTTCGCTCTTGAAAATTTAAGTTCACATTTATGGCTGGGCTATGGATTTGAAGGATTTTGGCCATCATCAACAGTCAAAGATGCAGCCAATCCCTATTATCTTGATTGGGATGTCCGGCCAATCATCCATGGGCATAATAGCTATTTGGATGTGCTTATGAATATGGGGCTTGTCATACTCTTATTCACATTAGTCCTTGTGCTCATTCTGCCGATTATAGACTTTATCCGCAGCCGCAGAACGCGCGAAAATATACTGCTCAGCGATATGTTTATGATGATCGTTTATTTTTGCACACTCAATGCGGCCCTCGAAAGCTTTTTCTTCCGACGCATTGATCCGGCATGGCTGATGCTATTATTTGGAATTTTCGGACTCCGTTTAACTGCGCGAATGGTCATTCCCAAACATAGCCATTGAAATAATGCAAGATTGATTGACGGCTAATCAGCAAATTTCACTTCTGCCCGCCCTCTAGTGAGATCAGCAATCAATTGAGCTGCAATCTCTGTACTAACAGCAGGAACTGCAAAGGTTAAATAAACACCATCACTTAAGAACTCCTCCCCCTGCAACAGAATATTATCTATTGCATCGAGGCGTGCTTTAATGAGGCTATGCTCGGCAAATGTACATTTAAATGAAAGTTGTTGCCGCTCAATATATTCGCTTTTTTCTGCTTGTCTCAAACATAAAGCAGCTGTTCCGCCATAGGCACGAATAAGCCCGCCACTCCCCAATAACACACCGCCAAACCAGCGGGTGACAACAACGACAATATTGTCTAATTCCTGCCCGTCAATGGCCTGTAAAATAGGCTTACCAGCTGTACCACTTGGTTCCCCGTCATCATTAAAACGATAATTTTGGCCTATCCGCCAAGCCCAGCAATTATGATTGGCACTTGCATCCGAGTGTAGCGCTAAAAACTCTTTGGCTTCTTCCTCAGTCGTAACGGGTGCTGCAATAGCAACAAATTTGCTTTTCTTAATTTCCTGCTCTGAAGTTTCAATACGGCTGATGGTAAACATATATATTTTTCTTAATGATAAGCGCAACACCTGGCACTGTGCGTAGGAGTACACAATTCAATACAGTATTTGGTCATTGAATGGCCAATCAGTATCACGATAACAAATAAAAGAAAACGGCGCCGTGTGGCGCCGTTAAAGAAGTATTATGTCGTGGTTTTCGCTTTTTCAGAGCGCTTACGCTCATTTGGATCCAAAAATCTTTTACGAAGACGGATAGATTTTGGTGTCACTTCCACCAATTCGTCATCCTGAATCCAAGACAAGGCACGTTCCAGTGTCATGCGGATCGGTGTGGTCAGCTTAACAGCCTCATCCTTACCAGAAGCACGAACGTTAGTGAGCTTTTTGCCCTTCAAGACGTTCACTTCCAGATCGTTGTCACGGCTATGAATACCAATAATCATACCCTGATACACTTTAGTACCAGCATCGATGATCATAGGTCCGCGATCTTCAAGGTTGAATAGAGCATAAGCAACAGCTTCACCCTGATCGTTAGAGATCAGAACACCATTGTTGCGGCCGCCGATTTCACCTTTATATGGCTGATATTCGTGGAACACACGGTTCATAATGGCTGTACCACGGGTATCTGTCAGCAATTCTGACTGATAACCGATCAAACCACGGGTTGGCGCGTAGAAAATCATACGTACGCGATTACCACCGGAAGGACGCAGTTCAACCATTTCGGCTTTGCGTTCAGACATTTTCTGAACAACAACACCTGAATGTTCTTCATCAACGTCGATCTGTACTTCTTCTACTGGCTCAAGAGTTTCGCCGTTTTCGCCTTTACGCATAACAACGCGCGGGCGGGAAACACCAAGCTCAAAGCCTTCACGGCGCATGTTTTCGATCAAAACTGCCAGCTGCAATTCACCGCGGCCAGACACGTAGAACGAATCTTTTTCGCTTGATTCTTCGATCTCAAGCGCAACACTGCCTTCTGCTTCTTTCAACAGACGGTCACGGATAACACGGCTGGTTACCTTATCACCCTCTGTTCCTGCCAGCGGGCTGTCATTAACGATAAATGACATCGTAACGGTTGGCGGATCAATCGGCTGTGCCAGCAATGGCTCAGTCACTGAAGGATCGCAGAAGGTATCAGCAACAGTACCTTTAGAAAGACCGGCAATGGCGACAATATCACCTGCCTGTGCATCGTCCACTGGCTGGCGCTCAATGCCTCGGAATGCCAAAATACGGGAAATACGGCCTGTTTCCAAGACAGAGCCATCCGCATGCAGCACTTTAACGCTCTGGTTCGGCTTAATAGAACCGGAGTGAATGCGGCCAGTAATGATACGGCCGAGGAACGGATCTGCTTCCAGAATAGTACCGATCATACGGAACGGACCAGGCTCGGTTTTTGGAGCAGGAACATGACGCAGCACCAGATCAAAAAGCGGTGCAAGCCCCTGATCCTGAGGACCTTCAGGGCTGTCCGCCATCCAACCTGAACGGCCTGAGCCATAAAGAATTGGGAAGTCCAGCTGTTCGTCAGTCGCATCCAAAGCAGCGAAGAGATCAAAGACTTCGTTGATAACTTCAGCAGGACGCCCATCCGGACGATCAATTTTGTTAATAGCAACAATTGGCTTCAAGCCAACTTTTAGTGCCTTTCCGACAACAAATTTTGTCTGAGGCATCGGGCCTTCAGCAGAGTCGACCAAAACGATAACGCCGTCAACCATGCTCAAAATACGTTCAACTTCACCACCGAAGTCGGCGTGGCCTGGAGTATCCACGATATTGATACGTGTGCCTTTCCAGACAACTGACGTAGCTTTAGCCAGAATGGTAATACCACGTTCACGTTCAATGTCGCCGGAGTCCATCATGCGTTCTTCAACGCGTTGATTATCACGGAATGAACCACCCTGCTTGAGCAGAGCATCCACCAATGTCGTCTTGCCATGATCGACGTGTGCGATAATAGCGATATTGCGCAATTCCATAGGGGATCACTTCTTTTATGGGGTTTAGGCGGCGAAAAAGAGCGCGGCCATAGTTTTATACCGCGCTCTTTACAGGTTTTTTTGCATTTTTGGAAGGGGTACAACCAAAAACTTGCAAAATGTAGCCGTTTCAGATCATAAAATCGTTCCAGTGAGGACTAATAAGGCAACACTGAAATAGATTACAAGGCCGGTCACGTCCACCAATGTGGCCACGAAAGGCGCCGAAGCACTGGCAGGATCGAAGCCAATACGTTGTAGAATAAATGGCAACATAGAACCAACAACTGAGCCAAAAGTCACGATACAGATCAAGGCCAACCCAATTGTCGCGGCGATTAGATACCAGTATTCACCGTAATCATAAAAACCGAGATATTGCCAAGTTACAATACGCACAACACCAATGAAACCAAGGAAACTGCCAAGAGCAATTCCTGTTGGTAGTTCACGCAGGGCAACACGCCACCAATCTTTTAAGCGCACATCCTGCAATGCGAGCGCACGGATAAGCAGTGAGGTTGCCTGAGAGCCCGAGTTACCACCCGATGACATGATCAGCGGGATGAACAATGTCAGTACGATTGCTTTTTCAAGCTCTACTTCAAAATGCTGCATGGCGCTGGCCGTCAGCATTTCACTTAAGAACAAGATGCCAAGCCAGCCACCACGCTTTTTAAGCATTTGGAGAAAGCTGATTTGCATATAAGGTTTGTCGAGCGCCTCCATACCACCAAATTTATAAGTATCTTCACTCATATCTTCGGTCATGGCATCGAGAACGTCATCAACAGTAACAATGCCGATCATATGGCCGCTTTCATCCACCACAGGTACAGCCAACAAGTCATGTTTACGGAATAAACGTGAAACCTGCTCTGTATCGGTCAGTGGTGAAATAGCGACAGGCTTCTCATCACGCCCAACGGATAAAATAAGCTCATCAGGATGGCTCATGATCAAGCGGCGCAAAGAAACCACGCGCTGCAAAACCTTCGTTTTCGGGTCCGTGACATAGATCGCGTACACTGTCTCACGAGAGCGTTCGACCTGACGAATATGACTAAGAGTTTGCGCTACCGTCCAATTGGCTGGCACTGCAATAAACTCGATCGTCATCAAGCTACCCGCCGTATCCGGCGCGTAACCCATCAGTTTTTTCAGCGCAACTTTTGTTTCAGTTGCGAGCAGCGGAAACAAAAGGTTGCGTAAAGGTTCATCAAGCTCCTGAAAGACGTCAGTGGCACGGTCAGCAGACATCTCATCCAGCAAAGAAGATGAAAGGCCGGGCGCCAAATGTTCAATGATTTCAGGGGCACGTTGTATTTCAGGCTGATCAAGCAAACGCACAGCCTGATCATGCGAGAGCAATGAAAAGACTGCAAAAGCCTGATCATCATCAAGCTCGTTGATCAGCTCAACAGCATCACCAGCACGTAGGCTGCTGATTCTTTCTACGATAGCGTCTACTGGCAGTTCGGCCACCAGATGTAGTTCCGGAAAAGTATCGGTCAATAGTTTGCCTTTCTGTCGATCTGCCGCCAAGAACAAATCGTGCAAACCGATCACAGAATGATCAGACCACGTAGCTCAAGACGGCTAGCACAATCGACTGGGACTGTCGCTGGGCATAAGAGATAAAACTCCAGTTGATAAATGCGGCTGCCAACATTGGCAGCAACGCCCTGTTGTGTGCGCTGTGTTGTGTTTAAAGTCAAGGCTGCTCGACGAAGAAATCTGCGAAACCATTCAATATCTCTTTATCGCAAGCCTTAATACAATCAGCCTTTTTTCTTAATTTGAGCAATTTGGGAAACATGTGTTTCTTTCGGCAAACGAAGCCACAAAACGAAAACCACCGCCGCCATCAATCCCATCATCGGAATGACAATCGCCATCGCCAAGACCGGATCACTGATGGTCGCCGCGATTGATCCGCCAACCAGCCCACCGCCCATCTGGAAAAACCCCATCATTGCTGATGCTGAACCCGCTATATGAGGAAAACGCGCCATGCCGGCGGATGTCATCTGGGGCATGATCAATGCAATACCAAAGGCATAAAAACACATCGGCAACATGACATTGAGATAAGTGGGTTCATACAATGTCAAAACTACGGCCATGCTTATGCTGCCAAATAATACTGTAGCAAAGCCGATCATTGAAAGTCTGGTAGGGGAAATCCGCTTCATCACAGCACGAAACAATAGGCCGCCCGAAAGAAAGCTCGCTGTTTGCAGCAACATGCCCAGTCCGTAAGCGGTTGCGCTCATGCCAACACGCTGCATTAAAATAAAGGGCAATACGGTCGCCGCTGTATAAAGTGCGCCAGTTGTTCCCGCAACAGCCAAACTTGGATACATAAAATAGCGACTTACAAGCAGCTTGCCATAAGATCTGAATAATTCGCGCAGGCGGATCCGAGAGGGATCAGCCACCACTGTCTCGCGGATCGCAAAAATTGCCACCAATATGACGATGAAGCCCATTAAAACCATAATGGCAAAAATGGCATGCCAGCCAAAGAGCTCCATCGTAATACCACCAAGTGTCGGGGACAAAGCAGGACCGATGGAAATTACAATGCCGATCATGTTCATGACACGTGCTGAGGCATCATTGGTAAAAAGATCGCGCACGATAGCGCGCGAAACCGTGACGCCTACGGCTGCGCCAACACCTTGCAAAAACCTTGCCACAAGTAATGTTTCTATGTTGGATGAAACCATCGCCAAAACACTGGCAAGTAAATAGATACCCATGAAGGCAAGCGTTACAGGACGCCGACCATAGCCATCCGATAAAGGACCACAAATGAGCTGTGCAACGCAAAAACCTGCGAAATACACAGACAAAGTCATTTTAACCATAGCCTCAGTTGTACCAAAGGCTTCAACTATCTGCGGCATAGCAGGCGTATAGAGTGCCAACGACATCGCACCGATAGCCGCCAGCAAACCACCACACAGGGCAACCCGCCTCTCCGACATCAATGGCTTGAGCGATGCAGCTGCAGAAGCTTGCTCTGACGCTTTAAGAACACTGGGTTCTTGATGAATATTCATTACAACACCAAACAGAATACAACTTCACAAAGAAAAACGAAAAGTGGAAGCAAAAGCATTTAGCCAGTGCGCGGTGTTTTACATAAATGATTGCGAATAGTTTTAAGCATGTCTTTCAGCTGTTCCCATTCATCAACGGCAAAGGGCTCGGACACGACCTGCCTTGCGGCCAAAGAAATAGCATCAATCTGTTTTAATACAGCGCCCGCGTGACCGGTTAAAACAACCAGCTTAGCACGACGGTCATCCGGATCAGGGCTGCGCATGACAAGATTGCTTCGCTCCAGACGATCCAAATAGCCGGATAAGGTCATCGCCTCGACCCCCATACGCTCGGCCAGCACAGCTTGCCTCACAGGTTCCATACGGGCGGCATGTACAAGAGTCCGCGCTTCAGCCGGTGTTATATCCAAACCAGCCTGCGCGATGCGCCTGTCCAGCTCTGCGCGATAAAGGCGGGCAATATCATTAACCAGAAAGCCAAAACTATCAGGATCATACTCTCTTTTCGCCATTAGTAAGCCCTTCTTATAATAAGGCAGTCTTACTAATATCCCACTCTCCCGTCAAGCCTGTGCAAGATCATCAAATATATTGAGCTTGGCAGATTGCTGACATAGAAAGCTTGTGATGAGCGCAATAAATACATAAGTCTGTTCAAGATTTTCAAAATTTATTTGTCTGCAAGGAGGCATCAATGCCAAGCACCAAACACAACACGGCTTTGACCAATTGGAACGGGCCACTTGGTCTGCCGGAATTTGGCGCAATTAAGGATGAAGATTTCGCAACCGCTTTTGAAGCGGCACTTGCCTCGGACCTTGCTGACATTGAAGTGATTGTTGCCAATGAAGAAGAACCAACAATCTCAAATACGCTTGAAGCGCTCCAGCTCTCAGGCAATGCCCTCAATCGTGTTTCCGCTATTTTCTGGTTGCGTGCCGGCGCACATACCAATGATGCCATTCAAGCGCTGGAACGTGAAGTTGCGCCTAAAATGTCGCGCCATTACTCGCGTATCATGATGGACCCTCTGCTTTTCAGCAAAATCAACACTCTTTATGAAAAGCGCAAAACACTGGGTTTGGATATAGAAACCAATCGTGTGCTTGAAAAAACATGGAAGGGCTTTGTCCGTTCTGGTGCAAAATTGAACGAAACGGATAAAGCACAACTTGCTGAAGTGAATGAAAAACTTGCAAGTCTTGGCGCACAATTTGGCCAGAATGTCCTAAAGGATGAGGCAGATTGGGCTTTACTCCTTACCAGTGAAGATGATCTTGCAGGACTACCGGATTTTCTGCGCAATTCAATGCGTGCGGCTGCGCAAGAACGGGGACATGAAAACACATGGGCTGTGACTTTGTCACGCTCCATCATCGAGCCATTCTTATGTTTCTCAGAAAATCGATCTCTGCGGGAAGCCGCCTTTACCGCTTGGAGCTTACGCGGCGAAAACGGCGGCGATACCGACAACCGCAAAATTATTACGGAAATTATTAGCTTGCGTGATCGCAAAGCAAAGCTCCTTGGATATGATAATTTTGCTGCCTTCAAGCTTGATGACACAATGGCAAAAACTCCTGATGCCGTGATGCAGCTATTGGAGCCCGTTTGGGAGAAAGCCAAAGCCAAAGCGCATGACGAAGAAGCAGAGCTCGAGCGCCTCATCCTTGAAGAAGGCGGCAATCATGGTGTTGCTCCATGGGATTGGCGCCATTATGCGGAGAAATTGCGCGCACAAAAATTCGCCTTTGATGAGGCTGAACTAAAGCCTTATCTGCAACTTGATAAGATTATTGAAGCATCATTTGATGTTGCCGGCCGCCTGTTTGGTCTCAAATTTGAAGAACGCAAAGGCATCAAGGCATGGCACCCTGATGTGCGTGTCTTTGAGGTTTTTAATGCCGACGGCACACGATGCGGCTTGTTCCTGGGGGATTATTTTGCACGTACTTCCAAGCGTTCAGGGGCATGGATGAGTGCACTACAATCCCAGCACAAATTGGGTGGGGGACAAAAACCTATCATCTACAATGTGATGAACTTCTCCAAACCTGCCCAAGGCCAGCCTGCCCTTTTATCACTTGATGATGCTCGCACGCTCTTCCACGAGTTTGGTCATGCATTGCACGGACTGCTTTCTAATGTCACTTGGCCTGAAGTCTCTGGCACATCCGTATCCCGTGACTTTGTTGAGCTACCCTCGCAGCTTTATGAGCACTGGCTGAGCGTGCCTGAAATTTTGGCAAAATATGCAGTTCATTATGAAAATGGTGAAGCAATCCCCAAAGAGCTGCTCGATAAGGTTCTGGCTGCCCAAAAGTTTAATGCCGGTTTCCAGACTGTAGAATTTACAGCCTCAGCTCTGGTAGATATGGCATTTCATACAAGCAAAACAACTATTGAGGATCCGCTAGAGTTTGAAAAAACAACGCTTGCAGCGTTAGGCATGCCCAAAGCTATTATTATGCGTCATCGTACTCCACATTTCCTGCATGTCTTCTCAGGCGATGGTTATTCAGCCGGCTACTATTCTTATATGTGGTCAGAAGTGCTTGATGCAGATGCTTTTGCGGCATTTGAAGAAACCAATGATCCATTCAATGCCGAACTTGCAGACAAGCTGAAAACATATATTTATTCAGCTGGCGGCAGCCGGGACCCTGAAGAATTGTACAAAAACTTTCGTGGGAAAATGCCATCTGCTGATGCGATGATTGAAAAACGCGGCATCAACTAGCCGCCAAAAAGAAAAAGGCCGGATCACCGGCCTTTTTTATTTACCATTCACCCAATTTAGTTTCGCGTGTATATTCAACACCCTCAACTTCTTTTGTAACAGGCTGGCCGCAATGCAGAACACCTGTTGCCGCATTGAATGTATAAGCAGGCGA
>CANQXU010000070.1 GCA_947627865.1 uncultured Paenochrobactrum sp.
TCACGCGCTTCAGCCAGTTTTTCACCCTTCACATAGACAGGCCCTTCAATAACATTTTCAAGCGCTGTGCGATGTGGAAAAAGATTGAAGCGCTGAAAAACCATCGCCATTTCCATGCGAATAGAACGAATTGATGAATGACTTGCATCAACACGGCGGCCTTCTACTAAAATCTCTCCGTCCTGGTAAGTTTCCAGTCCGTTCAGACAGCGAAGCATTGTGGATTTACCAGATCCTGAAGGCCCGATAAGGCATACGACCTCACCTTTATGAACCTCACCAGTAATTCCCTTGAGCACTTCAAGCTTGCCATAGGATTTTCTGACATTTTTGATTTGTATCATAGCCATGATTAATGCCCCTTGCCTCTGTTGAAGACCTTTTCGATATGCCCAACCAGCAACATTAGCGGCAAACTTAGAGAGAGATAGAAAATAGCCACGAGGGTATAAACGCTCATATTATTAAATGTAGAAGACGCAAGAAGCTGACCCTGCAAGGTGAGTTCGGCAACAGTAATCGCTGAAGCCTGAGAACTATCCTTTAAAAGCATAACCATGGTATTACCATAAGGCGGCAAAATAACACGTCCTGCCTGCGGCAGGATCACACGGCGCATGGTTTGAAACCAGCCCATACCAATCGAGAGTGCAGCCTCGGTCTGACCATGGTCAATCGCCTCAATACCAGCACGAAAATTTTCAGCCTGATAAGCTGAATAAGCAATGCCCAGCCCGATAATACCTGCCTGGAGTGCAGATAATGCAATTCCGAACTCCGGCAAAACAAAATAAATATAAAAAAGCTGAACAAGAATTGGGATACCACGGATAACATTGACAATAGTCGCTGCTATAGCCGAAATCCAACGAATTCCTGACACGCGCATGAGTGCCCAAACAAGACCTAACAAAGTGGATAGGACAAGCGCACCACCAGTGACGAGAAGTGTAAACTTAACACCCTGCAAGAGCACCGGAAAATATTCGCGGGCATCAATTAAAAAATTTTGCATTTGAGATAACTCTGTAATTGTTTAGGCAAGAAATCGGAATCAATGAGACCTGACGGTCTCATCAAAATTCCGATATCTCCGGGTTAGCACACAAGAAATTTGCCTTACCCCGACGAAAATTATTTCAAGCCGTATTTTGCAAGAATATCTTGCAGCGTACCATCCGTTTTAATACGTGCGATCGCCTCATTAACCTTCGGCATACGCTCATCGTCCTTGCGTAATGCAAGTCCGAATTCACCAGCGGCTGAAGGCTCATATGATTCAACAACTTTAACTTTCGGGAACTGACCCTTGCTCAGATAATATGCAACCATTGGCCCATCGCCAAAACCTGCATCAATGCGTCCAGCATTAACATCTGCAATAATGTCAGGAATGCCCTTGTAGATCTTAACTTCGTTAAAGAGACCACTTTTCTGGAATAAATCCACAAAAGTCGTACCTACCTGCACACCAACTGTCTTGCCTTTGAGATCATCATAGCTTTTATAGGCTGTATCATCAGAAATAGGAACGAAAAGACCTTCACCATAGCCATAGACAGGATCAGAAAACGCTACAACTTTGCCACGTGCCTCAGTGATGAACATTGCAGAAGCGATGATATCAATTTTGCTTGAAGTCAAGGAAGGAACGAGTGCTGAAAACTGGACAGCTTCAAATTCCGGCTCAATACCTAGATCATCTTTGATTGCTTTTACAACATCGATCAGAACACCATCCATCTGGCTGTTCTCGGTATTCACAAAAGTAAATGGAAGACCAGTCGGCGAAGAACCAACTTTGACAGCATCCTGAGCTAGAGCTGTTGCCGAGCCGCCCACCATCAGAGCCAAACTAAATCCTAAAATTGCATTAAGACGCATAACACTCTCCTTCCAAAATGTAGCGGTTTAATTATAAGTAGGGTTTTAGCCCCTAGTAAATTTAACAAACTGAAACCTAGCGCCATTTAACTGCACAATCCAGTATTATTTTTTCACTTTTCAACATTTTGAAAATTTGCAGATTTTTCAAGCAGCCTTTCTTTAGCTGCTGCCGCTTCAACCTTACGATCTTTGCGCGCCAGATTTGCAAACACCACTGGCATAAACCAAGCCTTGCCACGCCAAGTGGGGACCAATCGTGGTGGCCGAAAATCAAAACAACTTTCACTCTCAGGCATTCCGGTAATTTTTTGAGCTACCTTCATCCCAATCCATGGCGCCCATACGACTCCTGACCCGCAAAATCCGGTTGCGTAATGTATAGCACCGCGTTTAAAAATTCGGGGTACCATGTCCCTGTTCATTGCAACATAACCAAACCAGCTATGAGAAATATTCACACCTTGGAGCTCAGGAAAAACATGGCACAACTCAGTAAAATTGCGCTCTGTTGCATATGCCGGATCGCCTTTACTCGTCACGTCACGTCCGCCAAAAAGGATCCGCTTGCCATCGGGTGACGGCCGGAAATAATAAGACATCGCTCTTGTGTCCGTGAGCATCTTCAAGCCCGGAACCAAAGATTTGACGCGCTCTTCTCCAAGCTCTTCTGTAGCGATAATCCTTGAGCGCAACGGCACTAATCTTTGGCGCAGCCACCGATCACTATGATCAGTGTAACCATTGGTACAAACCAATACATCCCGAGCGAATACTGATCCTTTTTCAGTAATTATTGTATGCTTATCAGAGCCTTGAACAACACGCTCCACGCGACATTCGCCATGAATCTTAACACCTTCCGCCAAAACAAGACGTATTAATTCAGCGTGGAATTTTGCTGGATGCAATCCGCCAATATCCATACGCACGCTACCGCCCGCATAGATATCCGTAGCAATATGGCGATGCACTTCATTGGAGGGAACGCCATATGATTCTATCCCCTCCTCACGCTCCAACAGCTCGGCACTTCGTGCCAATTCATCATATTCAGCGCGCGTCATTGCACCGCAAAACCGGCCCACCAGTTGGAAGTCTGCATTGATTTTTTCTTGCGCAATGAAATCGATCAAATAGCGCCTTGCCTGATGCCCCTCTGCTGCTATTTTTTTAGCACGCTCAATGCCGAACTTACGGATAAGAGACTTATTATCAGGTCGTATATTGCCGCTTGTAAAACCACCATTGCGGCTTGATGCACCAAATCCAAGCTTTTCACGTTCAAATAACTGAACCTTGCGCCCTGCACGCGCCAAATAGAGCGCGGCGCATAGCCCTGCATAACCGGCCCCCACGATTGCTACGTCAAAATTCGAATCAATCTCATCGCTTGAATAACGAAATGGTTGTGCCGCCTCCCACCAATAAGGCGTATCTTTTGGCCGAGTTTTCAACATTTTACCTCCCAGAAGTCCCACACCAACCTGAAATTGATGAATTACACTTTCAAATATTGAATATAATGAAAATATGAAGCAGAATACTGAATAAATTTCAACTATGATTCAATAGCTTTCGAAATGAGCTTCAATAAAGGATCCGCAATTGAGCAAGGCACCTACATACGAGGACACACAAGGCACCCAGCAAGATTCCAAGAATGAAGCAAACGATATTGGCGTCCGTTTGCGTATGCGCAGACAGGAGCTGGGACTCACACTTGGACATTTATCTGAAGTATCAGGCCTATCGACGGGTGCCCTGTCTCAAATCGAGCGTGGGCTTGTCTCTCCCACAGTGCGCACTCTTTATACAATCGCCGAAGTGCTCAAAATGAGTCCGGCGCAGCTCATTGACCCACAAGGCTTTGCTACAGCAGTCAGAGCAAATCCTTATGTTTTACGTGCTAATGAGCAAACTGAGGTTCTAAATGTTGGCGGTGTTATCAAACATCGTGCATCTCCGGAACTTATTGAGACAATAAAATCCTTCGTTGTCCGTATCATTCCCGGAGGCAGCTCCGGTGAAGAATGTTACACACATTCAGGCGAAGAGCTCGGCTTTGTTATTTCCGGTAGCTTTACTTTGCAAGTTGAAGACACACTTTATCTCCTCTCGGCTGGAGATGGCTTTGCACTACCCTCAACCATCAGCCACAGATTTTTCAATAATCATGATGAAGAAGCGCTTATTCTTTGGGTCAACAAACCTGAATAAACACCAGTAATTAAGCAAAATATCCGCATAGAAAGAATTAGAGAATGTCTAGTAGTCCTGAAAGCTTCTCCCGCTCCTTATGGTGGAATGAATCAAACGAAGCCCCAGCTAACTCTATGACGCTACAAGGTGCGCATGATGCAGACGTCATCATCATAGGTGGTGGCTTTACAGGACTTTCAAGTGCATTATTCTTGTCTGAATATGGTATCAAATCCACAGTCTTAGAAGCGCGCCATATTGGCTTTGGTGCTTCTGGACGAAATGGTGGTCAAGTTATACCTGGCCTGAAACATGACCCTGAGGATCTTCTCGCCTTTTATGGCAAAGATCACGGCGAACGCATGATCAGTATGGTCGGGGGTGCTGCTGATTTGGTTTTCAACCTTATCGACAAGCACAATATACAATGCGCACCAATTCGTGCAGGCTGGATACAGGCAGCGCATTCTGAACTTGCAACCACCGCTGTTTATAAACGCGCTAAGCAATGGCAAGATCAAGGCGTTGAAGTCGAGTTTCTTGATCGCAAGCGCATTTCAGAACTCTCAGGAACTGATCGCTATTTTGGTGGCTGGCGCGACCCGCGCGCTGGCGCCTTGCAGCCACTCGACTACGCACGTGGCCTCGCCCGCTCTGCCGTAGCTTTGGGTGCAAAAATTTATGAGAACTCACCCGTTACGAGTTTGAGCCGAGTGGGCAATCAATGGGTTGCACAAACGTCAGAAGGAAAAGTGACAGCTAAAGAAGTGCTGATCGCAACCAACGGATATACAGGCAATCTCGTTCCCAAACTGGCGCAAAGTATTCTCCCAGTACAAAGTATGCTCATCGCAACAAAGCCGCTTTCTGTACAGCAACGAAAAGAAATCATGCCGGGCGGCATTGTTTTATCCGAAACACGAAAAATTGCTTTTTACATGCGTCAGTCAAATGATGGCCGTTTTCTTATTGGTGGGCGCGGCGCGGTTGGCATGCAAGAAAAAGCTTCATTAATGCAAGCACTTCAAGCTGGCATGATACGACTTTTCCCACAATTGAAATCTGTTGAAATTGACTATCATTGGTCTGGTCATGTTGCATTGACGATGGATGGACTTCCGCATCTGCATAATCCGGAGCCGGGCTTGCACGCTATGCTGGGCTATAATGGCCGCGGCATCGCGATGGCGACATCATTTGGTAAAATGTATGCTCAGCTAATTGCTGAAGGACGCCCTGCTCTTTACCCGACAACAAAAATTCCTCGCCTTGCTTGGCACGCTATTCGCAAGCCAGTCATGGATATCGGGATTCGCTGGTACTGGATCAAAGACAGTCTGGGCTTTGCATCCAAGTGATTTATTTAGGAGATACGAACGTGTTGAAAAACGTTGTGAACTTGGGTGCGCTACCATCTTGCGCATCTGACCTTGAAATAGCTTTTCAAATCATTGATGCAACCACACCAGCGAAAGAGCCATTTGGCTTTGGGCGTGCATTATTATCCGGTAACGAAAAAAGCTCAGCCAATCCATTTTCGTCAGTCATATTATTGCGTGCTGGCACTTTAACACTCAAATCAACCGACGGCACAACGATATCACTAGAAAAAGGTGAAGCTGCAAACTTGCCTGCCGGAGAGCTTGTATGGAGCGCCGACAATGCTGATTGTGTCATATTAGTTCTTCGCCAAGATAATCCGGAATTGAAACTCAGCAAACTTAATCTTGACCAGCCAATGAGCCCGGGAGGCGCACCAAACCCCGCACTTTTGACAACACCAGCACCACAAACGACGCGTTATGAGTTCTTTGAACAAGACAAGATCTCTTGGGGTGTCTGGGCTACGTCTCCTTATGCCCGCCATCCCCTTCAATATACATTTGCCGAAGTTATGATGCTGCGTAAAGGCGAGGTTACCCTAGCCAATGATGAAGATAGTGCAACATTCGTGACCGGCGATATTTTTCTGGTTCAGCCCGGCGCCTGCGTAAGCTGGCAAAATACCGTTGTTCTTGAAAAATTTTGGCTCATTCACAGTGGTGATTAATACCTGCTAAGTGAATTGGAAAAGCCCCCAATCACTGATTGGGGGGCTTTTTATTTGCCATGATAGTTAGGCAAATTTCACCCCAATTATTTAGCTTATCGTCAGCATTCAAATGAGATCTGCAACCCTTTATGGGCTAGATCAATAGCAAGACCATAACCATACCCCACATTGTCAGCAATGTATTGCTGATCGCGTAAGGAACAGTATAGCCCAACATCGGTACGTTACTTTTAGCCGCCTCGGCCACCATGGCAACCGATGCGGTACTGGTACGCGCACCACCACAACAGCCAAGATTGATCGCCGGATCAAAGCGGAAAATATATTTTCCGATCAATGGTGCCAATATCATCGGCACACCAGTGGCAAAAATACCCCATAAGAACATGGAGAAACCCACTTCCTTTAGTCCGGCAATAAAGGTTGGACCTGCTGAAATACCGACAACGGCGATGAAAATATTCAAACCGGCTGTGTTCATAAACCAGACGGTTGCCGTTGGTACATTACCAAGTTTCGGTGTGAAACTACGAAGCCAGCCAAAAATCAAACCGGCAATGAGCGCGCCGCCTGATGTTGAGAGCGTGATCGGGACACCACCGATCGGCACAACAATTGAGCCAACCAGTCCACCAAGCACAATACCGCCCCCGACCAGCACCATATCCGTAACACTGGTCGGACGGTCGGCATAACCAACCGCATTCACCACTGTTTCTGTATGCATTTTACTGCCGGTTATCGTAACAATATCACCACGATAAACTTTGGACTGCGCCTGAACCGGAACATCGACATTCATCGAGCCACGGCGAATACGGTTGATATAAACACCACGCGCGAATGGCAGATCAGCGATATCAATCAGCGTCCGGCCATCCAAAGCTTTCTCGGTGACAACCACATTGACCGTTTCAATCGGAATATCCAGTAGCTCATGGTCATTAACTTCGTCACCTTGGTTAGACCATTCAACCATAGCCTCATGAGGGCCGGAAACTGCAATAATATCACCAACTTCGAGAACTGTATCATCGGTGAAATCAATGATCTTGCCGTTGCGGCGCAAGCGCTCGAGATAAATTCGGCTCCCCGACATTAGTTCAGCTGCTGCAACCGTTTTACCAGCAACAACACCCGGCTTTTCCAATTTGAAAGTCCGCACAATATATTGATGCCAAGCAGTCTCAATACCATCCACTGGAGCGCCAACCGACATTTCACGCTCATAGCGCTGGCATTCTTCCTGCAAATTAATGCGCAGCAATTTCGGCCCTAGAAATGCGACGATCATACCGGTACCAATGGTACCAAAGAGATAGGTTACAGCATAAGCAACTGGAATAGCATCGAGTTGCTGTTTTATTTCTGCCGGATCCAGCCCGCTTCGATTAAAAGCATCTGTTGCCATGCCAATAGAAGCGGAAATTGTCTGCGAACCCGCCAATAAGCCGATTGCCGAGCCTGCATCGAAACCTGCAATGATGGTTGCGATATAGACAGACAGCAAACATAATACCGATATCACAACGGCAAAAATTGCCTGCGGCAGACCATCACTTGCAATACCACGTACGAATTGCGGCCCGACCCCGAAGCCGACCGCAAACAGGAACATTATGAAGAAGATGGATTTAATCTGCGGCGAGATTTCAATCCCGAGCTGACCGATTAAAACCCCCGCCAATAAGGTTCCGGTTACAGAGCCGAGCGCTATTTTCCCAAAATTGATTGCACCAACCCAAAAGCCGATTGCAAGCGCCAGAAAAATCGCCAATTCCGGCGCTGCACGCAGCGCATCCCCAAACCAATTCCACACAATCATAAATCAATCTTTCTCAATAGAAACTGCCCGCGATCTTCTGCTTGCAGCTTTGTTGATCTGATTTTCAACACACAGCCAAATATCTGCCTGATAGAATTCCTAAAAGAGGTATGCTTCCGGTATAGATAACCGGAAGCATTTTCCTATCAGGCTCTTATCGCCGCTTGAAAAGCATTAACTGCGCTTCAATAATTTGAGCCCTACCGATTTATCGTAGCCATGGATTTCTTTCACATCCAGTTTACGCATAAATTCGATGATCTCTTCTGTGATCACCTGACCCGGAACCATGATCGGGAAGCCTGGCGGGTAAGGAATGACAAAATTAGCAGAGACCAATTCAGGGCCATTTTTCAAGCGCTCGTCAACTTCATTGCTTTCAAGGCGAATATGCTCGCATTCGCTCATCTTATAAGCATCGTAGAAGGCGGTCCGAATGTCACCCTGTAAGGTGGCATTGGTCGGGTCGCTCCGATAACGGTCGTCAAAACGGCTGAAATTCGGCAAATTCGGCACATCTTCGATCAATGAACGTACGCGTTCATTAAACACTTCTTGCTTTGCTTCACCGCCGTCTTTCAAGCTCGCATCAATATCAGTCGCAATCTCGTGTAAGACGCGGATAAGCAGTGCAATATCACTACGTGAATTATTGATGTTCGATTGCAGCAAAATGCTGTTGCGTGATGTTTTATTGACCTGAATATTAAACTGGTCCGCCAGTAGATTTTTAAAAGCTGTACCATCAAATCCTGCCGCACCACAGGTCAAAGTCATCCGGGTCGGATCGAGCAGGAACTCGTCATCACGCACAGCTTCGACAGCATCCTTCCATGTCACCTGATTATCGTTAAAGTCATCAAGACCCGAAACACGATATTCAGCGGGGATCATTTCCGCATTATTCAAGACTTTGAAATATTTCGAAATCAGAGGATGCGAATTGACACGGCGGCGAATTTCAAGTGCGACCTGCATTGCATTGGAAACAAGGCCGTAGCCTTCAAGCTCCATCTGGCGGCGGGCAACATCAAGGGTCGCGATAATCTGCAAATTCGGGCTGGTTGATGCATGGGTAAAGACAGCTTCGTGGAACTGCGCTTCCACATCCGCATAGTCAACGTCCTTGACCAGAACAACGGAGCCCTGACGCAGCGCCGACATGGATTTATGCACCGAGTTGGTCTGATAGACACGCAGACGCACGGCATCCGGATTTGGCACAAGACGCGTATTCAGCAATTGCTCATCGCTTGGATTGTCGCCAAGCTCCTGCTGCTGTAGTTCCCAAGCCTGTTTGGCGGCTGGTGTGCGAAGATAATCTTCGATTGCCGCGGCGGCCCCCATAGCAGTGCGCTGGCGCAGCAATGGTGACCAATGGGCAAAGCCAAACCACGCTTCATCCCAAAGGAAGATCAGATCCGGCTTGATCGCCAGACATTCTTCCATAAAACGACGGGTGTTATAAACATGACCGTCAAAAGTACAGTTGGTCAGATCGACCAGTTTTACCTGATCAAGCTTGCCGCTGGCGCGCAATTTCAACAAAGCCTGTTTGATCGTTTTGAGCGGAACCGCCCCATACATCGAATATTCCGTCAGCGGGAAAGCTTCGACATAATATGGCAATGCTCCTGCCAATACGCAGCCATAATGGTGAGATTTGTGGCAGTTACGGTCAATAATCGCGATATCACCCGGTGCTAATAATGCTTGCAGCACCATTTTATTACTGGTGGAGGTGCCATTGGTGACAAAGAAAACATGATCCGCGCCGAAGGCACGCGCCGCCATTTCCTGCGCTTGCTTGATATTGCCGGTAGGCTCTAGAAGACTGTCCAAGCCGCCGGTTGTGGCTGAACTTTCTGCCAAAAACAGATTTGCGCCATAGAACTCGCCCATATCGCGGATCCAATGGGACTTGAACACGGCTTTACCGCGGGCAATCGGTAGGGCATGGAATGTTGCCACCGGACGGGCAGCGTAATGTTTTAGATTATCAAAAAATGGTGTTTTGAAGCGTTTTTGAATGCCCTCAAGGATTGAAAGGTGAAGTTCCAGTGGTTCTTCAACTTGATAGAACAAGCGGCTGAAAATCGCGGCTTCCGGATCTCCGGCCAGTTCCTCAATGGCACGATCGCTCAGCAAATAAAGATCAAGCTCGGGGCGAATTTTTTTGATCGCCCGCGCCGTGCGCAAGGCAAGCTCTTCTTCACCATCAACATCGCTGAAATTGGCAACTTTCGCCATGGCTTCAATTAAAGGATTATCAATTGCCGCCTTGGCAGCAAATCCTTCATACAAAACAACGGATGCTATAGAAGGATTGACCAGAATTGCTGTAAGTGCATCCTCGGCATTGCCGACCACAACAGTTTCATAAACGAACTCATCTTCAACGCGTCGAATGGCGCGGGCTTCCTGCGCAATATGCTGCCAGCGTGACGTCATATGCGGAACGATGCTTAGCACCTCGAAGTAAGGCTTTGTCGTCACATGGTTGATGGCTTGCGGCAAGCGCTCGGCAGGCGTGCTTTCTTCTTTCTCGGCACTGTCCCAAGCGGTAATATCGGCCATGTATTTTTGGGAGATGATCGTGGTTGAGATTTTTTGCGCAACACGCAAAAAACCTTTAGCATCATCATCTGCCAAACGTGCATGAAGTCGTTCCAAAAGTGCAGTGCCTGGATATGCAAAAAAGCGTTCAATCGCATTCAAACGCTCTAGCGCTTTATCAAGATCGGACTTGGCACTCTTTTTATTTACCGCCCATTCACGTGCAGTAGCCAATAGTGACAACCATTGGTCCGAACGCAATGCCGGAGTAGCCAGTGACCGGCTGATCAGGGAGTGTTCGGACTGAGAATCTTCGTGGAACAATGACATAAAGCCCTACCATTTTCATATAGCTATGATTTGCGATATTTTCGCTAATCATCATCGTAAGCACTAATATACAATTATGAAAGTATATTTATAGTCCATCGGAGTTTATTATACAACAGTTTTGTTACATACAGCGATATATACTACGCTTTGCTTTAAAATGAGCATTCCTTAAAGTCACACCATTGAGTGCCGAATAATATGCCACATACAATAAAAGCTGAGCTTATTTTTTAGACTTGAGAATTTTCTCAGTAAAATTATAGGCTAAATCAGGATCGAGTTTCTGTCCGGTATAGGTTAAAAAATAAGTTTCCAGATAACCTAAACGGACTTCTATCAACTCATGTAAATCGAGTACATAGTACCCCACCTGCATCATATATAGGTTACGACCACGGATAAAAGCTTCTTCAGGCGGATAGCCAAATTTCTCAAAAAGATTTTTAAAAGCCTGTATAATTTCAAGATCGGCATTTCTGACCTTCTTATCAATATCAGGATCTATTTGCCCCCAATGACGCATGGCCATATCCAGCCGCGGGCTAAAGTCCACTTCTAAAACCCATTGCTCCAAAGCAGCCAACAAACATTCATGCAGTGA
>CANQXU010000071.1 GCA_947627865.1 uncultured Paenochrobactrum sp.
GACTGTATCAGCTGCTTTTACAAAAACACAACTTTGACTTACCCTTGAGAATGGTATCATTCTTCACTCCATGTCAATAAGGTGTATGCAATTTCGAGAAAATTGTATATTCAGTTAAATTGGTAACCATTTAAACGAAATAAGGTGTCACGATGGATCTGGTGCAGAAGCTAAGAGAAAAAATCGAAAATGACATCATCATGCATCAATATCCGTCCGGAAAAAAACTGGATGAAACTCAGCTGGCACAGCATTTTGGTGTATCGCGAACGCCAGTCAGGGAGGCGCTAATGCAACTCAGCGCTATCGGCTTGGTTGAACTTCGCCCCAATCGCGGTGCCGTCATTATTGATCCCGGCCCGCACCGTTTGTTTGAAATGTTTGAAGTTATGGGCGAGTTGGAGGCGATGGCCGGAGAGCTGGCCGCAAGACGCCACACAGACCAGGATATTGAGAATATAAAGACTGCGCATCAGCGCTGCATTGTTTCAGCAGAAAACAATGATGCCGATGCTTATTATTATGATAATGAAGTTTTCCACCATGCGATTTACAATGCAAGCCATAATAGTTTCTTGATTGAACAGTGCATGGCACTTCACCAACGTTTGCAGCCCTATCGTAGGCTTCAACTACGATTTCGCAATCGCATACACTCATCCTTGAAAGAACATGCAGAAATAGTGGAAGCAATTATTTCTGGTGACGGCGAAGCTGCACGTCAGTATTTGCGAATGCATATCAGCGTTCAAGGCGAGCGCTTTGGTGATCTTATGGCTTCTTTGGCCACCCGCCCAACAGTTGAAAGCTAGATAGCTTCAAACTTTAATGTAAATAGGTTCTTCCGACCTTAGACAACATAAAGATTGGATGGCTGCATTTATATCTATACTTAAGAATAGGAACTAAATTGGAGGAGAATCGACAATGGACCGCAGGTCTTTCGCAAAAACGATGATTGGACTGGGGGCTGGTATTTCTGCAATACCGCTCATGTCTTCAGCAGCTGGCGCAGCAGATACAATTGCAAAGGTCAATGCACTGCCGGAATTACTCGGTGGCAGTATTGTTGATGTTCCAGGCATTAAACTCGGCCACCATACATTAACCTCGCGCCCTACTGGCTGCTCGGTCATTTTATGTGAAGAAGGTGCCACAGCAAGCGTTGATGTGCGCGGATCTGCACCAGGCACCCGCGAAACAGATCTGCTCGACCCGATCAATATGGTTGATAAAGTGCAGGCCGTACTTTTGTCCGGTGGCAGCGCTTATGGCTTGGATGCCGCTAGTGGTGTTATGCGCTATTTGGAAGAAAACAAGCTTGGCTTTAAAATTGGCGACCGCGGTGTTGTCCCAATTGTTCCAGCAGCCATTTTAATGGATTTAGGCGTTGGTGATTTCTCTATTCGTCCCGATGCCGAGGCTGGCTACAAAGCAGCGGCGGCAGCAGTTGCGGAAGCATCAGGTGAAGGCAATATCGGTGCAGGTGCCGGTGCAACTGTTGGTAAGATGTTTGGTCCAGACTTTGCCATGAAAGGCGGCCTTGGCACTGCGAGCTATAAAGTTCCAGGTACTGATGCCGTCATTGGAGCCATTGTTGCTGTTAACGCGGTTGGTGACGTTTACGACCCGCGCAATAACCAGATATTGGCTGGTGCGCGTAAGGAAGATAATAAGGGTTTCCGCGATACAATGGCAGCCATTATGAATGGTCGAAATGTTGTAAAATCTGTAGGTGCCAACACAACCATTGGCGCGATTGCGACCAACGTTCCTTTCAACAAAGCCGAGCTCAAAAAGATTGCCGGTATGGCGCATGACGGCTTTGCCCGCAGTATCAATCCAATTCACACTATGTCTGATGGTGATACAATCTTTGCACTCTCGACTGGCAAAGCTGAAGGCCTCCAGGGTAATGTTACATCAGTCGGCGCTATCGCCGCAATGGTTATGGCGCAAGCAGTTGCACGTGCGGTTATGATGGCGGAAAGCCTACCGGATTATAATCTGCCAGCATGGCGTGATTACACAGCCAATATTTAAAGCATAAAAAAAGCCCCTTCATAGGGGCTTTTTAAAAGCTGTTAGAGCTTCGACATATTCTGAGCGATAGCCAGATAAATCTGTTCTGCCAATTCCTCGGCCGCGCGTTTTTGTGCGTCTTTTTCAGCACGCAGACTTGCGAATTCCTGTCTCGGACGGTCAAAGGACGACGTGACCGAGCGTGAGCCGGTTGCGAGCGGCTTACCATCCATATCACGAATAACGTAATGGGATGTTGCACGAACAGAACCCGCAGATGGCCGACCGGTTGTATCATTCCTATTGCCAATATCCACCGTAACCGATGATAGCACCGAATGATTAAGCCCAAGACCGACGCGATAAGCGGGCTTAGCAGGTTCGCCAGCCCCGCCGCTCAACAAAAAGATCAAACGATTGCGGACTTGCAGATCAAAGACATTTTTGGCTGGGTCAAGCGTAATGGATGCCAGTTTTTCCCGCATCGTAGGATTAGCCTGTATGAGAGCAGAAGTATCGCTGGCAGAACCTCCAGAATAAAGCGGCTGAACTGTGCATCCTGCCGCTGCCGCAGATATTGCGGCAATGGCAGCGATTGTAACTATCAATCGGTTTCGTTTATTCGGCTGTTCAAATGACGACATTGACAATCCTTTGAGGCACGACGATGATTTTCTTTGGTGTAGCACCATTCAGCTGCGATTGGACAAAATCAAGTGCAAGCACCGCTTTCTGAACCGTAGCTTGATCTGCATCGCGGGCAATTGTCAAATCCCCTTTTTTCTTTCCGTTGATTTGAACTGGCAAAGTCACTTCGTTATCAACTAAAAGTTCAGGACGGAACTGAGGCCAAGCTGCTTCAGCAACCAAGACTTTCAAGCCATTTATATGACCGCCCATTTCAGCAGAACATTGTTCGGCAAGATGAGGCATCATTGGTGCAATCATAGCAAGAAGCATTTCAATAGCTTCACGTACCGCACCCTTCATTTCATCATCGGCCTGCCCTTTCGCAATCTGTTGAACTGGGCCTGCAATAGCATTGACCAACTCGTAGATGCGAGCAACAGCACGGTTAAACGCCAGCTTCTCAAGGTCGTCCCCTACTGCCTTAACGGCCTTATGAGCGGCCTTGGATACATCAAGGGCAGCACCTTGCGTTGCAGCTTTTGGAGCAATATCCTTCAAGGAAGGAGATGCTTCCTGCACCAAACGCCAGATGCGCTGCACAAAACGATGTGCGCCATCAGCCCCAGCATCAGTCCAGATAACATCACGTTCTGGCGGGGAATCCGAAAGCATGAACCAACGTGCGGTATCTGCACCATAAGAAGAAATAATATCATCCGGATCGACAACATTCTTCTTTGATTTAGACATTTTCTCAATGGAGCCAATCGTTACTGGCTCACCGCTATCCAGCATCTTGGCTGTACGCTGACCGTCATGGTCTTCAATGTTAATTTCATTTGGTGAAACCCACTGACCATTGT
This sequence comes from uncultured Paenochrobactrum sp., assembly GCA_947627865.1. Classification (GTDB taxonomy): domain Bacteria; phylum Pseudomonadota; class Alphaproteobacteria; order Rhizobiales; family Rhizobiaceae; genus Paenochrobactrum. The sequence goes on from CANQXU010000071.1 coordinate 3,516, forward strand.
GCTTATAGGTTTCGTGAACAACCATCCCTTGGGTAAACAAGCCTTTGAATGGCTCATCAACATTGAGATGTCCTGCCACTTTCATGGCACGGGTAAAGAAGCGCGAGTAGAGCAAATGCAAAATCGCATGTTCAATACCGCCAATATACTGATCAACAGGCAACCATTCATTGGCAGCTTTTGGATCTGTCGGCTCGTTCTCAAATGGCGACGTGAAGCGTGCAAAATACCATGATGAATCGACAAACGTATCCATAGTATCGGTTTCGCGTCGTGCTTGACCGCCACATTTTGGACAGTTCACATGGCGCCAAGTTGCGTGCCGGTCAAGGGGATTGCCCGGGAGATCAAATTCGACATCATCAGGTAGTTTTACCGGCAAATCCGCGCGCGGAACGGGTTGAACACCACAGCTCTCGCAGTGGATCATCGGAATTGGACAACCCCAATACCTTTGGCGTGAAATTCCCCAGTCACGTAAACGGAACTGGACCTTGCGCTTCGCCTGCGGAGTGCCTGCCAACTCTGTTTTTTCAAGACGATCGGCAACTTCCTTGAAAGATTCATCGGGTGTCATCCCGTCTAGGAAACGTGAGTTAATCATCACTCCATCATCGGTGAAAGCTTCATCAGCGATAGCAAATGTTGCAATATCAGCATCGAAAGGAGCAACAACAGGGGTTACTTTCAACTCATATTTACGAGCGAAATCAAGGTCACGCTGATCATGAGCCGGACAGCCGAAAATAGCGCCTGTACCATAATCCATCAGAACGAAGTTTGCGACATAAACCGGCAATTCCCAGCTGTCATCAAATGGATGTTTGACACGCAAGCCTGTATCAAAACCGCGCTTTTCTGCCGTTTCAACCGCAACAACGGATGTGCCTGCATGGCGGCACTCGTCAGCGAAGGCAGCCAGCTCAACATTTGTTTCTGCCAGCTTCTTTGCAATCGGATGGTCCGGTGAAATACCAATGAAGGACGCACCAAAAATTGTATCAGGACGCGTCGTATAAACTTCGATATCGGTTGCGCCTTCAGGTGCATTGGTTTGATCAAGCCCAAAGCGCAGCAAGAGACCTTCGGATTTACCAATCCAGTTGCGCTGCATGGTGCGCACTTTTTCTGGCCATTGGTCCAGATCATCCAAACCTGCAAGCAGATCGTCATTAAAATCTGTGATTTTAAAGAACCACTGGGTCAGCTCACGTTGCTCAACCAGAGCACCAGAGCGCCAACCGCGTCCATCGATTACCTGCTCATTTGCCAGAACCGTATTATCAACAGGATCCCAGTTAACCTTGGATGTTTTGCGCGTAACCAGACCCTTTTCAAAAAAGTCCAGAAACAACATCTGCTGGCGCGCATAATACTCGACGTCACAGGTCGCAAACTCACGTGACCAATCCAGTGAAAGCCCCATAGACTTCAGCTGGCGCTTCATCGTGTCAATATTCAGATATGTCCATTCTTTCGGATGAACTTTATTTTGCATTGCCGCATTTTCGGCAGGCATGCCGAAAGCATCCCAGCCCATTGGATGCAGAACATTATAGCCGCGTGCACGTTTGAAACGTGCTACGACATCGCCCATTGCATAATTGCGAACATGCCCCATATGAATGCGTCCCGACGGGTACGGAAACATTTCAAGCACATAATATTTTTCGCGCGGATCATTATTGTCCGTCTCAAAGATTTTTGCATCGTCCCAGATCTTCTGCCAATGAGATTCTGTAACGCGTGGATTATACCGTTCGGTAGCCATGACCGTCTTTACTCACACAAAAAGGATGAATATGAATTTACTGATTGCCGGAGCTTCACCATGTATTGACAGTAGCGTCAAGTTTAAGACCTATCTTAGCTGAACAAGTTGGGATAAAAAACCGGTTAATTGCATGAAAGGGGCATAACATGTCCGACAGATCAAACCAAATTCATCAAACATTCCTCAATATTTGCAATAAAATTGCAATTAGAGCCAAGGAAGCAGACCGCAAATCCGACTCAGTAAAACTAACAGTCGTTACGAAAACCTTTGATGCCGATGACATCAGCCCTATACTTGAAGCAGGACACCGGATTTTTGGGGAAAACCGCGTTCAGGAAGCACAAAGCAAATGGCCTGACTTGCGTGAAAAATACGAAAATATTGAATTGCACTTAATTGGCCCGTTGCAGTCGAATAAAGCAGCTGAAGCTGTCGCACTATTTGACGTTATTGAGACAATTGACCGTGAGAAAATTGCGGCTGCAATCAGCTCAGAAATGAGCAAACAAGATCGTAACCTTAGATTATTTGTGCAAGTCAACACAGGATTAGAAGCCCAAAAAGCAGGTATCGCCCCTCAAGAGACACTTGCATTCGTGCAGATGTGCAAAGAAAAATACGGCCTTGAGATCGCGGGCCTTATGTGCATCCCGCCATTTGATGAAAATCCGGGACCACATTTTGCCCTTCTAGAAAAACTGGCGCGAGAAGCAGGTCTCAGCGAATTATCCATGGGAATGTCTGGAGATTATGAGACTGCCATTGATTTTGGCGCAACATCCGTGCGTGTCGGCTCAGCAATTTTCGGGAGCCGCTAAAGCCGTTTTTATAGCCAGTCCATTTTGGGGGACGACTATATATCATTATATTATAACCAAGCATGCGTCATTATGAGCGACAAATCTACAGCAGGTTAAACTTTACGATGAGTCCAGCTTGGTTATAACTATGACTGCGTTTTGCCAGTGCAGAACGAAATTGAGGTCAAGCATGGAGGGTTTGCTTGACCATTACGGAGGAATTCATGTCTGAGAAGCTGTATCCCGTTCTCCCGGGCGCTAAACAAAATACTTTAATGGACAATGCAAAGTATCAGGAATGGTACAAGCAAAGTATCGAAGATCCGGACACGTTCTGGGGAGAGCATGGCAAGCGTATCGACTGGTTCAAGCCATATAGCAAGGTCAAAAATACGTCTTTTGATGGCGATGTCTCAATTCGCTGGTTTGAAGATGGCGTGACCAATATTTCCTATAATTGCATTGACCGTCATCTGGAAAAGCGCGGCGATCAGGTCGCTATCATCTGGGAAGGTGACAATCCATATATTGATAAAAAAATAACCTATCGTGAATTACACGAGAATGTCTGCCGTCTGGCAAATGTCATGAAAAAACATGGCGTTAAAAAAGGTGACCGCGTCACCATTTATTTACCGATGATACCTGAGGCTGCATATGCAATGTTGGCATGCGCCCGCATTGGCGCCATACATTCAATTGTTTTTGCTGGGTTTTCTCCTGAAGCTCTTGCTGGTCGTCTTGTCGATTGTGAATCAACATTTGTTATCACTGCAGATGAAGGCGTTCGTGGCGGCAGGCCAATTCCACTCAAAGAAAACACCGATAAAGCGATTGATATCGCAGCCAAACAATTTGTTATTGTGAATAAAGTTCTGGTTGTACGCCGGACTGGCGGAAAAATCCATTGGGGTAGCGGTCGTGACATCTGGTATCATCGTGAAGTCGCGACTGTTGACGCCCATTGTGAACCAGAGCCAATGAATGCGGAAGATCCGCTTTTCATCCTTTATACATCAGGATCAACCGGCAAGCCTAAAGGGGTATTGCATACCACTGGTGGCTACCTTGTTTATGCGGCCTTAACGCATGAATATGTGTTCGATTATAAAGATGGTGATGTCTATTGGTGCACAGCGGATGTTGGCTGGGTCACAGGTCACTCATATATTGTATATGGCCCACTCGCCAATGGTGCCACAACTCTTATGTTTGAAGGCGTACCAAACTTCCCCGATCATAGCCGTTTTTGGGAAGTGGTTGACAAGCATGAAGTTAATATTTTCTACACAGCGCCAACAGCTATCCGCGCTCTGATGGGCGCTGGTGATGATTTTGTCACCCACACATCACGTGCATCTTTACGATTGCTTGGCTCGGTCGGTGAGCCGATTAATCCGGAAGCATGGGAATGGTATTACAATGTTGTTGGTGATCAGAATTGTCCAATTGTCGACACTTGGTGGCAAACAGAAACTGGTGGCATTTTAATTTCACCACTTCCAGGTGCAACCGATCTGAAGCCAGGCTCAGCGACACGTCCACTCTTCGGCATCAAACCTGAATTGGTCGATGGTGATGGCAATATCATGGAAGGCGTGGCCGACGGCAATCTATGCATTGCGGATTCATGGCCGGCTCAAATGCGCACGCTTTATGGCGACCACCAACGCTTCATCGAAACTTATTTCAGTACCTATAAAGGCAAATATTTCACCGGAGATGGTTGTCGTCGCGATGAAGACGGCTATTACTGGATAACTGGTCGTGTCGATGATGTTCTCAATATTTCCGGCCATCGCCTGGGCACAGCCGAAATTGAATCAGCCTTGGTCTCCCATCACGCAGTTTCAGAGGCCGCAGTTGTAGGTTATCCTCACTCTGTCAAAGGACAAGGCATTTATTGCTATGTTTCTTTAATGGTCAGTGAAGATGAAAACATTGATGAAGACGCTTTGCGTCAAGAACTGATCCGCCATGTGCGGACAGAAATCGGACCGATTGCAACGCCGGACAAAATCCAGTTTTCACCGAGCCTGCCTAAAACCAGATCGGGGAAAATAATGCGCCGTATTTTGCGTAAAATTGCCGAAGATGATTTTGGTTCACTGGGTGATACATCAACACTCGCTGATCCAAGTGTTGTAGACGATCTGATTGCACGTCGTCAAAATCAACAGGCATAAAAAACAAGCCCTAGGCCGAAAATCCGGCCTAGGGCTCTAATAATGATATTTAAAAACTTTTAAAAGTCGATACTACGACCCTTTATTTCCCAGTCGCCATAACGTGCCGGATCTTTGCCGCCTCGGCCACCGATCTCACGTGGCGCAGTTTCCGCTTCTAAAGCCAAGCGGCGCTCTTCTGCTTCTTTAAGCGCACGTTGTGCTGCTGGTGGCAAATCTTCAAAACGACGGGTTTGTGTCTTTGGGGTTTCGTCCACGGTCTTTTCTTCGCTCATTTCGCCAATCTCTGGTAAATATTTCAAATCAGCAAGCCGCTTCGATTCTTGAAGAAAGGCTCTGGCATACCCATCATATAATCAAACATTTATCGCAGTGCAAAACTATCACCAGAACTGCAAGTGATACTGCACTGAAACATTTTAAACTATACGCATCGGAGACCACACTATGAACATGACAAAAACTGCCATGCTGATTGCGCTGATGACAGCCATGTTCATGAGCATCGGCTATCTCATTGGCGGCGGAGGCGGTATGCTTATTGCACTTGTCATTGCCATAGCTATGAATTTATTCGGTTATTGGAATTCGGACAAAATGGTATTGCGTATGTATAATGCGCAAGAAGTCGATGACCGATCCGCGCCTGAATATTATCGTATGGTAGCAGGACTTGCAGCAAATGCTGGCCTGCCGATGCCAAAAGTATATATCATCCATGAAGATCAGCCCAATGCCTTTGCAACTGGCCGAAATCCGGAAAATGCAGCTGTAGCTGCAACAACCGGATTACTGAACAGATTAAGCCTGGAAGAGGTTGCGGGCGTTATGGCCCATGAGTTGGCGCATGTGCAAAATCGCGACACTCTCACCATGACGATTACTGCGACGCTTGCGGGTGCAATTTCTATGCTCGGAAACTTTGCTTTTCTGTTCGCAGGCAATCGTGAAAACGGGAATAATGTGCTTAATACCATCGGTACTATTGTTGCAATGATTGTTGCACCTTTTGCTGCTATGATCGTTCAAATGGCTGTCAGCCGTACTCGTGAATATGCCGCGGACCGACGTGGCGCCGAAATATGTGGCAATCCATTATGGCTATCATCTGCACTGGACAAAATCGCTCGTGGTGCTAAAGCAGTCGTGAATGAGGAGGCCGAACAACATCCGGCCACCGCACATATGTTTATCATCAACCCGCTCAGTGGTCGCGGCGCAGACAATTTGTTCTCAACCCATCCTGATACAGACAATCGTATCGCAGCTTTGGAACAAATGGCCGCTGAAATGGGCGTCAGAAAGAACAATAATCAGAATTCCGCGCGTGGAACTATGCGTGCGGATCCCAATAATTCGGGTCCTTGGGGTTCAGCTCCATCATCATCCGAAAACAAATATAAAGGACCATGGTCTTGACCGGAGATCAAAAAAAACAAAAAACACAACGCTCCAGATCAGGACAGGTTAGAAAACGTGCGGATAAAGCAGACCACTTTATAAACACGCAAGAACACCCTGGTTTGGCCGCGCGACTTTGTGCGGCAAGACTACTCGGTGCTGTCATTGAAAAATATACCTCACTTGATGGTCTGACGGATAATAATCACGGGCACCCGCAATATCTGGCGCTTGAAGAGCGCGATCGTAGTCTAGTGCGTGCGATGTTAGGAACTGCATTACGCAATCGCGGCACTATTGAAACAACGTTGGCGCGTTATTTTGAACGCCCGCTGCCGGAAAATGCAGTTGCGTTGAGGCAACTTCTACATATTTCTGCTGCGCAAATTCTTTATCTTGATGTTCCTGATCATGCAGCTGTGGATCTGGCTGTAACGGCGGCTAACCTTGATCCCCGCAACCGCAAATTTGCAGGACTGGTGAACGCTGTTTTGAGGCGCATGTCACGTAGCAAAGAGCGCATACTGGCTAATCCGGCGCCGCTCGCTAAGAATATTCCAGAATGGCTCTATCAGCGCTTTGTACAAGCTTATGGTGAAGAGGCAACACAAGAAATTCTGGCTCTTCAAGCCTTAGAAGCACCGATTGACCTCACCGTAAAATCTGATCCGCAAGGTTGGGCTGAAAAACTGGGCGGTATTGTAATGCCCAATGGTTCTGTCAGGCTCGCCTCTCTATCGTCATCATTAACCCAGCTTGAGGGTTTTGATGATGGGGAATGGTGGGTGCAAGATGCTGCTGCGAGTTTGCCTGCCAAGCTTTTGGGTGATGTCAAAGGCAAAAATATTGCTGATCTTTGTGCAGCACCAGGCGGTAAAACCGCTCAGATCGCAGCCAATGGCGCCAATGTAACCGCTTTTGATATATCTCCGAACCGCATTAAACGTTTGAAAGCTAACTTCGCGCGCTTGAAACTCGACGTTACTGCCAAACAAGCCGATCTGATGAAATATACACCAGACGAGCCTTTTGATGCGGTTTTACTGGATGCGCCCTGCTCCTCAACAGGTACAATTCGCCGGCATCCGGATGTTGCCTGGACAAAAACACCCCAAGATATTGAAAAGCTAGCAAAACTTCAGGCGGATCTGCTTGTGCGCTCTGTTTTCTTTGTCAAACCGGGCGGGATCATTGTATTTTCCAATTGCTCACTTGACCCTAAAGAGGGTGAAGAAATGGCCAGAGCAGCACTCAAAAATCCGCAATTGGAAGCCTACCCCATTACTCCTGAAGAATGTGAGGGATTTGCAGAATTTATAACGGAAGAAGGCTTTTTAAGAACAACTCCGGCAGCATATCCCAATGACAATGCGCAAATTGCCGGACTTGATGGCTTTTTTGCTGCGCGCTTCCGCAAACGCGCCTAATTAATATTTTCAGAACGTCCATCTAGTGCTTGCTCTTGGACGTTCTGAAACCACTAATGCTTTGGGACAAACTTAGTCACTCATTTTGCAAGGCAACAATCTATAATCATTTTAATATTGGATGAGCATTATAGTTAATAATCAGTTCATCTTTTTTTGACACATTGCTCCTAAGGGCAAAAGCATATGAGCCAATTACTATAATGATTATGCTCTGGCCAAATTGATATATTATTGACAAGATGAATGTGAAATGAAACGAAATAAGAAGGAGCTTGGCAGAGTGAGTGTTGCCCTTAGCGAAAAACCGCAATTATGGGGATT
>CANQXU010000072.1 GCA_947627865.1 uncultured Paenochrobactrum sp.
CCAGCCGCTATATTCGTCGGGGAGCCACCAATATATTTATTAAAGGATCCCATATCCTCCAATAAACCACCAATCTGCACGCCGTAGAGATCAACCGATGAGCGGCCAATCGTAATGACGTCGAGATGCTTCATGCTGCTCCCCTCACATAATAAGTGATATTTAGGTAACCCATTATTCAGTTTTTATTGTTTTACCGTCCAACTGCACCATAGAATGGATTTTTCTATTATTCAATATTTGCAATAAATATTCTATTTTAATATTTGAGGTATATCGGATTGACGTAAAGTCCCAACCGCAACGGCAAGTGTCATTGCAAGACAAAGAGTCGCGGATAATGAGCGGAAAGCACCAAAATCCACCTCAGTAACCAATAATGAGACATCACTTATCGGACAGAGCGGGCTCAGCACTGTGTCGGTTATCGCAACAAATTGATTTTCTTTATCCTCTTGCGACGCACTAATTTTATTGACCATTTCAATTGTTTCTTCCGCATATGGCGTAAAAGAAATGGCCAGAATTACATCTCCATCACGGATAGCGTGCAGATTTTCCATTTTGCCAACAGATGTGTGCAGCATGACCGGAATCCGCATTTTCTCAAGTGCATAAGCCAGATAAGTCGCAACAGGAAATGAACGGCGCACACCAATAATATGGATCATTTTTGCCTGTGCCAGAATTTGAACAGCCTTTTCCAACACGATTGGATCAATCGTATTGAGCAAACCTTCTAAAGAAACTCTGCCCGCATCTGCAAACTCTGCCAATAAATTAGCTGAACTTCCTGAACCGCTTTCTCTCAATTGCTCCATTCGGCTTGGATAATCAGGCCAGTTTCCAACATAAGTGTCACGAAACAAGCGCTGCATTTCCGAAAAGCCAGAAAAGCCCATAATTTGACAAAATCGCATAAAGGCAGAGCTCTGGACTCCTGCGCTTTCCGCCATTTCCGATACGGTTGAAACAGCAATCCGGTCAGGGTTCGCAGCAACATAATCAGCGCATTGTCTCAAGCGCTTTGGCAAACTGGCTGATACTTCCAATAATTTTGCTTCAAATTCTTTAACTGAATGCGGTGTTTTAAAATCACTCATTATTATCCTTTCCGTAGAGAGCCAAATATAATGCAATTTTATATTTCAAATTATGGCTCAATATCCAAGCGCTCTTGACATAAGTCATAACACTATTTAGCAAAATAGAATAAAAATTCCATAACATAAAAATGCAACAAATAAAGTGATCTTATCTGACTTATAATCACCAGATAATAAATGGGTTTAAACAATCAGAATATAGCTTGCTAAAATGAGAGGGGAACTCATTGGTTAAACGTCTAGCACTTTTAGGAGCCGGCCGGATTGGCAAGGTTCACGCGCAAGCAATAGCAACGCACCCTCGCGCAAAACTCGTGGCTGTTGCTGATGCTAATAATGAAGCAGCCCAAGCACTTGCCGCAGCAACAGAATGTAAAATACTTAGTATAGATGAAATTCTTAATTCTGATCAGATAGATGCGGTTATTATCTGCACTCCGACCAATACACATGCGAATTTAATAGAACGCTTTACGGCAAAGGGAATACCGGTTTTTTGTGAAAAACCGATTGATCTCGATCTTGAGCGGGCTAAGTCCTGTGCCGACAGGGTTACGAATAATCAAACTCCTGTTATGCTTGGCTTTAATCGTCGCTTTGACCCGCATTTTAAAGCAGTTCACGATGCAATAAAGGCGGGCAAAATTGGTGCTATTGAGATGATCACCATTACCAGTCGTGATCCTGGCGCACCGCCCCCTGAATATATTAAGGTTTCCGGCGGAATTTTTAGGGATATGACTATTCACGATTTTGATATGGCACGTTTTTTGCTGGGAGAAGAAATCAGCACTGTAACAGCGCAGGCATCCGTGCTTGTAGACCCCCAAATTGGCGAGCTTGGAGACTATGATAGTGCAAGCATAATCTTAACCACAAAAACGGGCCGTCACTGTATTATTTCCAACTCACGCCGTGCCACATATGGCTATGATCAGCGGATTGAAGTGCATGGATCACTCGGCTCTATTTCTGCGGAAAACCAACGCCCTGTATCAATAGAAATTGCCAATCAAACTGGCTATACACGCCCGCCATTGCATGATTTTTTCATGACACGTTATCTGGATGCTTATGCGGCGGAAATTGCTACTTTTATTGATTGTTTAGAACAAGGCTCCACCCCATCCCCAAGCATCACAGACGGTGTAGCTGCTTTGACCCTCGCTGAAGCAGCCTTGCTATCAGTAAAGGAAGGGCGCACGATTAAAGTCGGCGAGATTTTATAAAGCTCGTAGAGTGGTCTTCTGTGCAAATACAAGATTAGCTATCGCTAATATTATGGCATTTCAAACACAAAACCTTCCGGTAACTATGCTACCGGAAGGTCAAAATTACGCATATTATGATACAAAAGCTGCCATACTGGTGATCAGGAGAACACCAACTGTTGCACCCGCATCTTGTAGGCCAACTGTTTTCTCCTGAAAAGCGGCTGCCTTGCCATGCTGGGCGACCATAGATTTCGTGGCTTCAAGCGCATCTTCTGCTGCCTTCGCAGCAGCTGACAGTGCATCTTGCAAAGATGCTCCCGCTGCAGTTTGTGCTTCCAATGTTACTGCGATTGGATCCAACACATCAAGCAGTGTTTTATCGCCAAGCTTTGCTTTTCCGCGTTCAGCAATACCATCACGATAGGCACGCCAAAAACCTGCGACCTCTGCAGTGCCAAGCTCATTCAAACCATCACAAGCTTTACTAGCGCGTAAAAAGCCGGTAGCGGTCAGCGTTCCCATTGTAGATGGTGCAACACGCGCCATAGTTGCCCCGGCAGTGCGCAAAAGTTTGGCGATGCCCGCAGCCTCGCCTTCCTCCGACACTGCGTCTGAAGCAGCAGCAAAAGCTTTGCTCATGGTAATGCCGAGATCACTGTCACCAACTTTACCATCAAGCGCAATCAAGAATTCGCGCTGCTCAGCAAATAGCTGCTTCCAATTGCCAAAAAGATTGATCAGATCTGATGCTGTTAGAACGTTCATAAATAGCCTCAACCTGCAAAATGTTTAAAGAATGGCGTGTTGGCAGCGGCTGCAATCAAAGGCTCCAGCTCTTCATCAAGATGCAGGATTGAAATTGAAGCTCCGGCCATTTCCATTGAAGTGGCGAATTCGCCTATCCAAACATGCTTAACCTTGACACCGCGCTCGCTAAAAGTATGCGAAATACGGCGGAACATAACATAAAGTTCTTCCAAAGGTGTGCCGCCCAAGCCATTAACAAGTACAGCGACTTCTTCACCTTTTTCATAGCTCTGTTCAGCAAAAATACGCTCTAAGAGTTCATCGACCACAGCATCGGCAGGTGCCAGTTTTTTGCGGCTGATACCAGGCTCACCATGAATGCCCATGCCGATTTCCATCTCATCTTCACCAATAGAGAAAGTTGCATGACCAATTTCTGGTACAACGCAGCTGGACAGTGCAACACCCATAGTACGGGTGCGAAGACGCGCTTTATCTGCAATGCGTGTGACTTCATCCAGCGACAAGCCTTTGGCAGCAGCAGCGCCTGCCGCTTTATAAATGAAGTAAATGCCAGCAACGCCACGACGTTTATGCTCTTCACCAACAATTGATGATGCCACATCATCATTGCCGACGACCTGCTTGACTGTGATACCGTCAAGATCAGCCAGTTCTGCTGCCATATCAAAATTGATCAGGTCACCGCTATAGTTTCCGTAGATGTAAAGAACACCGGCGCCTTGATCAATCGCTTTGGTCACCTGATACATCTGCTCAGAGCTTGGTGACTGGAAAACACCGCCAACAGCAGCGCCATCCAGCATACCATCACCAATGTAACCGAGGAACAACGGCAAATGCCCTGATCCACCACCGGTTGCGATACCAACCTTACCGGCCTTGATATTTGCTGTAACCATGCAGCGCTTGTCATTATCGACAAAAGTCAGCTCAGGATGCGCAAGATAAATCCCTTCAAGCATTTCATCTGCAAAATTGACCGGATCGTTTAGAAACTTTTTCATAACTTCCTCTTGAGAATATCAGATTATTTCTTGCTTTGACTGGTGACGAAGAAAGCAGCAGCCAGCAAAATAAAGCAGCCAATAACCAGTCGCTGCCAGGTGCTGGGAATGCCCACCAATACCAGAACACTATTAATAACAGTGATGAGTAGCACACCAAGCAGAGTGCCGAGCACGCTACCTGTACCGCCTGTGATGCGAGCACCGCCTAAAACCACAGCAGCGATAACGATGATTTCCATTCCTACAAATTCAAACGGACTTGATTGACGGTTTGCTGTAACGTGAATGATACCAGCAAGCCCCGCCAGTCCACCGGCATATCCGAATAGAAAAATATGAATTGTACGTAGATTATAGCCAAGTCGGCTTGCAATCTGGCTGTTACCGCCCATTGCAAAAATGGCGCGTCCCATCAAAGTGCGGTTTAAAATCCACCAAGTGATAATAGCCGCGACAGGTAAAATCAGAAAATAGAACGGCATCGTAATTGTAGCACCCGCTGCCGTTTCAAACTGAAACAGCGGCAACCGCCCAAAAGCGCCCATAGTTGGGGGCAAAGACATGATCCAAACCGTACCGATAAAGGCCAGTAGAAAACCACGGAATAAATATTGTGTCCCGATCGTGACGATCAGATATGGTACTTTCAGGTAATGCACCAGCAAGCCGTTGATAATGCCGAGAAAAACACCACCGGCTACCGCCATCAATATAATAAAAATGATTGGCAACTCAGGCATATAGTTTTGAACTAACAGCGTGAGTGAATAGACCGTAAATGCTGCGATTGCAGTAAAAGATACATCAATTCCACCAGCTGCAAGAATAATGAATACGCCAAGCGCAAACAAACCCATCACAACACTTGCGCGACCAATATCAATCAGTGTCGAGGCTTGTAAAAAAGCCGGATTGATAATGGAGACAATCGTGCAGATAGCTACCAACAAGAATAAGGTGATGCTCTCTGGACGTCGGCGAATAAACTTACGCAAGTTGAATGATTGGGTGTTGCCCAAATCCGGCTGATATTGCGAAGCACTCATTGGGCATATTCCTTGTGCTGTGACAACATGGCTTGATAGAGCTGGTCTTCATCGGCATCATTTGTCATGAATTCAGCCACGATGTTTCCTGAATTCATGACAAATATTCGATCCGTATTTTGGAGTAACTCTGGAAGATCGTCACTGACGATTATCAGCCCCATTCCAGCTTCCGATAAGGACTGAATTACACGGTAAATTGTGTCTTTTGAGCCCACATCAACTCCAACGGTCGGCCCGTGAAGTACCAGAAGTTTAGGATTGATGCTAAGCCAGCGACCAATCAACACGCGCTGTTGATTGCCACCAGAGAGAGCACCAACTGGAAGGTCAAGATTGGTGGTATTGAGCTGCATTTCTTTCATTAATGAAGCAGCAATAAGTCGTCCTTTTTTTTGGTCAACAATACCAAAGCTATTACATAGCTTTTTGAAAATAAGAGTTATCTCATTTTCAAATATGGACTTATCAAGGAACAATCCTTCATCAAGACGGTCTTCCGGAACATAGCCGATACCATGCTCTATAGCTTCTGCCGGATCTTTGACCTGGATCGCTTGACCTTCAAGACTGATCAGGCCGGAAACTGCAGGCGACACGCCTGTAATTGCCATGGCGAGCTCGTTTCGTCCGGAATCTGCAAGCCCTGTGATCCCAATGATTTCACTCTTACGAAGCGTAAATCCGATATTGTTGAAACTTGGGGCAGTTAGATTCTCGATTTTAAGTAGCTCATCATTGCCGGGCTTGGCAGTGCGATAGCGGATAGCATCAATTGCTCTGCCGATCATTAATTCGGACAATTGGTTTTTAGAATATTGATCTATGGGACCCTGCGCAACACAACGACCATCGCGAAAAATAACAGCATTGCCACCAATACGATAACACTCATCGAGTTTATGCGTTACGAAAAGCACAGCAACATTTTCAGCACGTAGCCGCTCAACCACGCGAATGAGATTATCAACTTCTCGTCGGGTCAACGAGGTTGTCGGCTCATCCATAATAATCAGTTTTGCGCGCGTTGCTATCGCGCGTGCAATCGCAACCAACTGGCGCGTTGCGAGTGGTAACTCGGAAACAATTTCGTTCAAAAAAGCGTTATCGGATGGTAGTCCGACCGCAGTTAAGGCCCGCTCCGCAGTTTCACGAAGCTTGCTTGTATTAAGCTTACGGAATAAACGACCATACCCCTCAACAAGCTGCTCATTCAGCGCTACGTTTTCGGCAACAGTCAGATTGGGAATAAGAGATAGATCCTGATAAACAGTCTCAATACCAGCAACTAAAGACTGTATAGGATTAAGCGAGGTGAAAGTCTTGCCATCAAGAACAATCTTGCCTTCACTTGGTGCATGAGCCCCAGACATAATCTTGATAACAGTACTCTTGCCGCAGCCATTTTCCCCTAAAAGGTGATAGACCTGTCCCAGATCAATCGTCAGGTCAATGCCGCGAAGCGCATGAACTCCACCAAATCTTTTGTGGATATTATGCAGTTCGAGGAAGCGATGCGGGATGCTGTCGTCACTCGTCCTATTATTTGTCACAGTAGACACATTAAATTCCTTCATAGCCCAACTCTCATGCATTTTCGACCAGAGCCAGCTTTAGGAGCGACCACCTGAATGCGTTTCCAATCAATCCACATTCAAGCATTTAGATTATTGCGCGAGATGGCTCGCGCAATAATATTTTTCAAAGAGATATGACTAGAAGAGATGCTCTTTGTAGGTGTCTTTATCGGCGATAACCATGCCATTGCCGATCACCAGAAGGCCATCACCAGCACCTTTTTTGACACTGACATTGTTGTAGCCTTCAACGCCAAGATCTGTACCTTCTGTGATTTCTTTCTTTTCAATAAGCATTTTTGCAATCGCATTCATTGCCATGCCAGCCTTTTGCGGGTCCCAAAATCCAATTGCAGTGATTGCACCGGATTCTAAAAGATCTGCTGATGGATTAGGCAGACCCGTTCCAACCAGGCAAACTTTGCCGCTTAAGCCAGCTTCATCGATTGCACGGCCAATACCCAAAACATCGTTACCAGCAGAAGTCTGGAAGCCTTTCAGATCCGGATGCTTGCGAAGAATTTCCTTGGCTGTTTCATAGGTGCCATTCGCATCATCAAAAGATTCGTTATTCGGATCAACCAGCTGCATGTCAGGATATTTTTTCGCATTTTCTTCAGCAGACTGAACCCACTGCATATGCGTCCGGCTGCCAAGAGAACCAACAAAAGTTGTCCACTTACCACTATTGCCCATGCATTGCGCAAGTCGCTCGTTCAAAGCTGTGCCGTAATCTGAGTTATCGAATGCCTCAACATCAGCCATTGTGTTGACCTGATTGTCAGCTTCATGCGTCACGACGACAATGCCACGATCAATTGCCCGCTTGAAAATACCTTCAAGAACGGCTGGATCCATTGGAACAACAGCCAGTGCGTCAACACCCTTGGCAACCAAATCCTGCACAATCTGCAACTGCTGTGCAGCATCAGCTGTTGCAGGACCACTTTGAGATGCAACAACATCTGGATTTGCCGCTTGATAGGCTTCAACTCCTGTATTCATACGGTCAAACCAAGGAATACCGCTGATTTTTGCAACGGTAGCGATGACTGGTTTTTCCTGTGCAACAAGTGTGCCTACACCTGCGCCCGCAATTACTACGCCCATAATTGTTCCGGCGAGCAACTTTTTCGTGATTGACTGCATTACATCCTCCACTCTTAAATCCCCCAATAACTATGTGCGGGTGCCTGAGGGTTCAGCACCGATAGAACCGTTTTGACGTCTTTTTAAATTCAAGATGCTCGCGACATTGTATTTGCCGACAGCGAGGAACATGAGCAACAACAGCCCCCAAGCAAAATCACGAACAAAATTAGAAAGACCGCCAAAATTTAGTAAACTTGATAAAAGCTGGAGGGCGATTGCGCTCAACAGCACACAGATAACGCGGCCATAACCGCCTTCAGGCTTAACGCCTGCCATCACAACAATGAGAATGGCCACCAGCAGATATGAACTGCCATAGTCGAACTTTACGTTAACATTTCTCGCTGCAATGATAATGCCGGCAATAGCTGCAAGCAGACCACTGGTTGCATAAGTGGCGACCAAAATACGCATGCGTGGAAAGCCCGCAAATTTTGCAGCTTTAGGGTTGGTACCCATCAGCATCAGCCAATAACCATATGGCGTAAAACGGATCACGCAAGCCGTGATAAAAGCAATTGCAATAAACACCAAAAAGCTAATCGGCACGGCAAAGAACATGTCATTGCCAATAGCAGACAAGAAATCTGGTGTTCCCACCATCACAGCGCGACCACCCGATACGACAACTGCAAGACCAGTGAAGGCCATTTGTGTCCCAAGCGTACACAAAATAGGCGTAATATTGAAACGGGCGATCAGGAAACCGTTGAGAATACCGCCCGAAATACCAATCACCATTGCTAAACAGATGAAAGCAATACTGAAGCCGAGTTGGTTTTCTGTGCTTGAGATGAACATTGAGACAACAACTGCTGACATAACACCGGCAAGATTGGCAAGTGCAATACCCGACAGATCAATACCGCCATTACCAGCACACATTGCCAGCATAACACCAATTGCAAGCAGACCGATCTCAGGCACCTGACCTGCCATTGACTGGAGGTTAAACAGAGAAAGGAATGTCCCCCCTGAGATATAAGCGCCCAAAGCGAGCAATCCCAAATTGATGGCAACAAGCATGGCAAGCTGATTGCTTGTCCTTTGCATGATCCCCTCCTCAAATTTTACTAAACAAAACTCAAATTTAGTAAATCTTTGTCCAATAAGGAAAGGGCTGTCAAGCGCATTTGTCCTAAATGCATCACGTATAAACCATGAATTTCACCTTAATCGTTTTAAATCCTCTTCATCCTGTTTACTAAATCAACTATCTACATCATGATGAATCAGTGAGCGCCTGTCAGAGGGAGTTAGGCGCTCTCTTTCTCTCCAACTAAAATGCTTAACTTGAACCCGTTCAACTTTACGCTGATGAATAATGTTCAGCGCAAAACCGGATAACATCTTTATAGTGCAGTCCTTAAAGCATAAGATTCTGCGCCTTTTACTCAGCCATAACTGTCTTGCGGTGCATATGAAGAAAAAAAAGCCTTACACAATCAGAGACATCGCTCAGACAGCCGGCGTTTCACCTGCAACTGTTTCACTTGTGCTTAATGGTAAAGGAGAGATTTCCGGAGAAACCCGTGCCCGCGTGCTTGAAGCCGTTTCCCGGATGAATTATATTCCCAGAGCCTCACGCACTCCAACGGTTACAGGCTCAGGCGAAACAATCCGTTTTCTTAAAATTGCCAAGCATGGTGGAACGGTCAATCGCGATCATAATATTTTCGTTGCAGATTATATTGATGGCATGTCTTCAGAAGCTACGCGTAGAAATTACACTTTGGAAGTTGTAAGCTTTGAAAGTCAGCCAATCAGTTCTATAGCACAATCGCTTGCTGGCGCTTCGATCAAAGGTGTTATTGCTTTAGGTACAGAACTATCCGCCGAAGATATCCATATGATCCAAGGCCTTGGCTTTCCAACTATTTTTATAGATACGTTTCATGATGTTATCGACGCTAATTTCGTAGACATGAATAATGAAGACGCAGTTTATAAAGTATTGTCCCTTTTCAAGCAGATAGGACTATCCCGCATTGGCTTTGTAGCAAGTCATACTCAAACAACAAATTTTCAGTTGCGGCGCGATGCATTTTTAAAAAACATGCAAAGACTGCAAATGCCTGTGCGGGAAACAGACATTCTCTCAGTAGAATCCACTTATGAAGGCGCACATCGCGATACCTGCGCTCTGCTGAATACAGGCCTTGACTTGGCAGAAGCCTATTTTTGCACAAATGACATCATAGCCTACGGCTTTATCAATGCGCTTAAAACTAAAGGCATAAATATTCCTGATGATGTTTCGGTCATCGGCTTCGACAATCTGCCGCAAAGTGCCACGATGGAGCCCGCTTTGACTACAGTTGATGTTTCCAAGCGCAAAATTGGCAATCTCGCCGTGACCCTATTGGATGATTTGATTAAGGCCAACGATGCCCAACCGCCAGTTAAAATTCTTGTTGGTGCCAATCTTATTTCACGCACTAGCCACTCTGTGAGATCTGCGCATAAAAAGACATAAATTTTGTTCAGTAAAACTTTTGTAAATAGCCAAGATTTCAATCCAGATATTGCCCAGATACTAAATTAGCCTTCGACTGGATATTTGTATGAAAACTTGTATCGTTGCTTATAAACTCGGAATTTATTGGATTAGATAAGTAATGTCGCCATCAATTGATGATCTCAAAGCTTTTGTGACTGTTGCGAAATCAAAATCAATGCGCCGCGCCGCAGATCAGCTGGGGCTATCGCCTTCTATTATTAGCAGACAAATTGCTAAATTAGAGGAGGTTTTTGATGCAACATTATTTGAAAGACGTCCAAATGGTGTGGAACTCACACCGATTGGCAATGTTTTTTTGGAGCACGCTATCAAGGTTCTCCACACTATGTCAGACCTTGCCACGGATTTACAATTAGCAGCCTTTGATAAAACCGGCATCGTCAATATCGCCACGGTTGAGGGTGTTACCAAAAGCTTTTTAGCGCCCAATCTCGGCCTCTATCAAAAGGCAAACCCGCAAACGGCCATTCATCTGCGTGTACTTGGACGTAATCTTGTTCTATCATCCATAGAAGACTATGAAGCTGAAATCGGGCTGGTTTATGATCATTTTTCCAATCCAAGTATAGAGATCATAGCACAATGGAAACAACCTTTACTCGCATTTGTGCGTAAAGATCATCCATTATTACAAGCCGATACAAGTGTGCGAAGTTTAGAAAACTGGAACTATGCCATTCCGGACACGAGTTTTGGCATCCGATCTCTGGCTGATAGTGTATATGCGAAACGAAAGCTCAGATTATCGCCATTACTAGTAACCAACCAGCTGGAATTTCTAATTCAATCAACAATTCTCAGTGATCTTATTACATTAATGCCCTTACAAGCCGCACGACAAGAAGTCGAGCAAGGGAAGCTATTGCCGGTGGACACCGGATTCCCTGAATTTAGGCATCGCTTTATTTCCTTCGTCGTACATAAAGCGCGACCACGCTCCTCGCATGTTCAGTCTGTTTTAGATTATCTGATAAAGGCTATTTCAATTGCTGAAGAGGCCGACCGCAAGCTGTTAGAGTCGGTCGGCACTTTTAAA
>CANQXU010000073.1 GCA_947627865.1 uncultured Paenochrobactrum sp.
ATTTCATTCGTCAATTTAATCTCTCACTACAGCTGTAGACAGCCGCGTTCAATGCATCAGGCGCATGCTGATGAATAGTAAAATAAAGAACGACAAAGTGTAGAAATAAATCAAGACACTCATTGCGCTGCCGCGACCCCAAAAGGGTGCCCTGAAGCAACAACTTATTTTGTTGTTTCAGTCTGGCGCAACAATGTCCATTGGAAAGTCATAATTGACCCAAGCGCCTATTCGCCTATATGGCTATTAAAGTTAGAGAATGCAACTTATTTATAGCAATATTATAACAGAATTTTAAAGGAGGGCCATAGCCCTCCTTTTTTGATTAAATCATTTCAGTACCATTTGCTTTTGCAGCACGGATATCTCTGAACAATGAGATAAGCAACAAAGCTAGAATTGCAGTCGATACTGTAGGCCAAAGTAGAATATAAAAACTCATTAAAGTCATAATATTATTTCCCTTCTTATTTTTAATTAAACACGAACAGGCTTAACGCCGATAACCGGTTCAGCATCAGGCTTTTCCTCATGGAAGGCGGTTACGCGCTTTGCCAATAAGGAGAAATCAAAGCGCTCATTGCTGATGATGCTCATCACACAGCAAACAGTAGCGCTAACGCCATAAGCGGTCAGCGAGGCCAGCAGCACGATATAATCGCGCAGGAAGTTATGAAAAAACACAGTCATAACTACGAAAGCAATGAAGGCTACAGCAAAGGCAACTTCCTTACGGAAGAATGCAAATGTCATTAAGCCAAGCACCACTGATGCACCAATTGCTGCTGTCAGCTCATAGAAAAATGCAACAGGACCAACAATCGGAACAAGCTCAAAACGTACGATCGTGAACAAAATAACCGCTGATAATACAGAAGTTGTAAAGGCACGATTAGTAACTTTTTCCCAATAGAAACTGGCAATAACAGGGAATACAATCGCTCCCCATAGAGCTCCGACAAAGACCAGCATGACAAGAATATCCAGACGCAGGCTGGCAAAGATAACACCAACCATAGTTGCGATGATCATTGTCATTCTGCCCCATTTCAACATTTTCTTCGGGTCAGGTTTACCTTTAGCGATATTCTTTCCATAAATATCTGTCATAATAATCGCAGATAAAGCGCAAAGATCAGCATCCGCAGTAGAAGATAAAGAGCCAATCACCAAAATAAAGAACAGCGCAATACCAATTGGCGGCAAGTAAGAAGAGGCCATTTGCGGAATAATATTGTTGTAATCACCATCCATAGGCACAATGCCCGCAAATAGTGCCAACAAACCAAGCATGCCAAGACCAATAACAACAGCACCATAACCTATCGTTGCTGTTAAAAAGGTTGATTTGATCAGATCTTCACGTACAGCAAATAAACGCTGCGCAATAGTCTGATTACCAATAGCATAAGCCAAAACAGCAACAAAATAAGGTGCACCCTGCTCCAATATTGCTTTTGTTGAAAAGAAATTAGCCTGTTCGTCGGTTAAACGATGCATGTTCTGCGTGATAAGATCCGAACCACCAGCATTGATGTAGATCAAAGGTATAATAACCACTGCGGCTAATATCATTGCAACAAGTTGAGCAAAATCAGTCATGACAGATGCTCTGAAGCCCGACCACAATGTATAAGATAATACACCTAAGCCAGCGATGAGAACACCTTGGGTGAAAGATAGCGGGCTAAGTACGGCAACCAGTGCACCGGCAGCGGTAAAGTTCACCATCAAGCTGATTGTACTACCAATCAGATTGGACACGGCCATGATTAGCTGACTGGATTTACCATGTCTGGCATGAATAACTTCTGCCAGTGTATGCGCTTGAGGCGCAAGCTTTCTAAAACGTCGGCCAAAAGGGTAAATGAACAAAATCATTAATGCACCCCAGAAGCCATAATGTATCGGCCCTGACAGACCATATTTATAGCCCGATGTAGCACTGGCATAAAAAGAAGCAGCCCAGATCCATGTTGCAATCATACTGGCTGCCGACAAGCCAAAGCCTACCGAACTGTTAGAAACCATAAAACCATCAGCAGTCTCTTGTTTTTTTCCGATGGTCAAAGACATTAAGAATGTTGCCGCATAGAAACCTAATAAAAGTAACAAAGCGGTCATTGTTGAAAGCTGAAATAATTCAGTTTCTTGCATTAGTCACAATTCCTTTTCTTCATTTTTCCATCGCTTCCTCATGCGATAAAAAATGCTTAAGCACGGCTGTAACGCGCTGAAACGCAGCGAACACGCCATTAAAACTGCCGAAGCCAAAAAAAGTCCGAGCGAAAACATGCTGCAACAGCAACATGCAAAGGACTTAAGAATTACGACACCAACGCATAGGTGTTATGCAAACCTCAGAAAAAAGAACGGAGTTCTTACACGCGTGAACGATCACGCTTGAGGTGCCGTAACAAAAAGATTTACCGGCAAACAAACCGGAAGGGAAAGCTTCGGCATATGAAGCACGACCAAACTGATGGCCGAAAATAAACCGTCATCGCGACGGTTGAGGACAACGTTCCCATGCGCTTCTTTATCACGAAGCACCGCTGTGATTCTTAAGATATGGTTTTGTGGCACGAATGTCTACCCTTAACCACCAAAAGGTCACATTTACTGTCGAATCACAACCCACAGATGTAGTTAATATTACTGATAAAAATGAATTTGAATAAAAAAAGCCCCCTTGCTGTCCGGCAAGAGGGCTTTTGAATGCATAAGATTATATCTTATTTATTCTTGTTGTCTGCTACAGGCTCGCCTTTGGTGCGAACATCGGCAACCATAGAGCGCAGCATTTTAACACGCACACCCTCAGCGATTTCCACTTCCAGCTCTTGTTCATCAACAACTTTAGTAACTTTAGCGACAACACCGCCACCGGTAACCACCGTGTCACCACGACGGATTGCAGAAAGCTGTGCCTGACGCTTCTTCATCTGCGTGCGCTGAGGGCGGATGATCAGGAAGTACATGATGACAAAAATCAAAACGAACGGAAGAATGCTCATGAGCATATCAGTTCCTGATGTGGCGCCGGCAGCTTGTGCATAAGCTGGAGTGACAAACATGCGGAAGTCTCCTTTGAGATCAATTCAAAATCTAATCATTTCCGCAATACTATGTTTAGCTCACGAAAAGCAACTGAGCAAAAACATTTGATACACTTTTACGAAGTGAATTTATCATGATAAGCCTCAGTCACGTCTGATTAACGTGCAGTGTGGATGATTATCCACTATCAGGCAATATGATAAAACAGGATGTTGGGGAAATATGGATATGAATCTTGTCAGCGGCACGCTTGAACAAAAACTGGATCGTTTGATTGAGGCAATTGAACGTATGGCACCAGCAAAAGTTCAGGATGCCAATTTTGAGGAGGCAGACTGCTTTGTTTGGGACGCAGAGCATATGGCCTTACAAGCGGTTCCCGCCGTTAATCGGATTGATATCAGCCTTATTCAAGGTGTTGAGCAAGTCAAACAGCAGCTGATTGGTAATACTGAACGATTTGCAGAAGGCTTCAGCGCTAATAATGTGTTGCTCTGGGGTGCCAGAGGCATGGGAAAGTCCTCACTGGTGAAGGCGGTACAGGCAAGCATCAACTCCAAAATGCCAGAAAACAAACATCTGAAACTTATAGAAATTAACAGAGAAGATATTCACTCTCTGCCAGCCTTGATGAAGCTGATTAAAAAAGCTCCATATCGCTTTATTCTTTTCTGCGATGATCTTTCTTTCAATCAGGACGATGTAACTTATAAATCATTAAAGTCCGCATTGGACGGAGGCATAGAAGGTCGGCCAGATAATGTCATTTTCTATGCCACATCCAACCGCCGCCACCTGATGCCACGAGAAATGATTGATAATGAGCGTTCGACAGCCATTAATCCTTCAGAAGCGATTGAAGAGAAAGTCTCTTTATCAGACAGATTTGGCCTTTGGCTTGGTTTTCACAAATGTAGCCAAGACGAATATTTATCAATGATTGACACATACGCAGAATATTATGCTTTAGATTACCCCCTCGACCAGCTTCATGCAGAAGCGCTCGAATGGGCTCTGACACGAGGCAATCGCTCCGGACGTGTTGCATGGCAGTATATACAAGATCTTGCTGGTCGGTTGAAAATTGCTATTTAAAATATAAAAAGCCCCGACTGGTTCGGGGCTTCTTTAAATCAACAAACGCTTTGCATAAGCTATTTTATTAGCTCTCCAAATATTTGGTCGGATTAACTGGTGTTGAATTCTGCCTGACTTCAAAATGAAGTTTAGGTGATTTCGCATTACCACTCATACCCGAGCGTGCCACTTCATCACCACGGCGAACTTTTTGTCCTCTTTGTACATTCAGTGTACTATTGTGGCCGTAAACCGTCACCAAGCCATTGTCATGGCGGATCAAAACGGTATTACCAAATTCTTTAAGGCCATCACCGGCATAGATGACAACGCCATTTTCAGCAGCTTTTACTGATGTGCCTTCTGGAACCATAATGTCCAGACCATCATTGACCGCAGAGCCTTCGCGCTGACCAAAGCCAGACAATACTTTACCACGGACAGGCCAACGCAGCTGTGAGATACCTGTCGAGCTTGGAGCAATGGAGGCATCCTTCTGAGCATCCTCGATCACTTTATTGCTGGATTGAGGTGGCGTGTATGGTTTTGTATTGATCGCTGCCTCCTGCCCTGCATTTGGCGATAGAGCTGCAGTTTGAACCTGCTCTTGCTTGACAGCCGGAGCTGCCGGCTTATTCGCGGCTTCTGCCACAACTGCTGCACCGGCTGCAGGCAGCACCAATGCTTGTCCTACGCGGATTGCACCGTTGCTCAGGCCATTGGCTTGTTTAAGAGCATCAAGCGATACATTATTCTTCTGAGCTATAGAATAGAGTGAATCGCCTGTTTGTACCTGATAGGTACCATTGGCTGCCTGCGCAGCACTTGCAGGGATTTGGCCCAATACACGCTCTTGTGCGTTGGTAACTGTCTCATTCACTTTGCTTGTTACTGCAGTTGATGCAGAAGCGAGAACTGTTGATGCCGAAGGCAGCTTCAAGTTTTGACCAGCCTGAATTGCATTGGCATCAGTAATGCCATTAATCCGCATCAAGTCAGCCGTTGAAACACCATATTTTGTGGCAATACCATAAAGTGACTGGCCTGGCTGCACTGTGACCATTGACGCAGCAGCTGCTGCCGCACCTTGCGCCAAACTATTATTTCCCTGTGCATTTTGTATTTGCTGAACTGCTGGCTGCGCCATTGATGAGGCCGCTGCCACAACAGTTGATGACTGGGCAACCGGAGGAAGCTCATTACGCTGAACATTACCCGCCGCAACAGGCGCAACACTTGCTACTGAGCCTGTGTAACCGCCATCGACTGATTGACCGGAACTATATTGCTGCGAACCAGACGGAACCGCTGACGCGAAAAAACCGTCGGAAAAGCGCGATGTATCCGCGCTGCAACCGGCTGCAAGTCCGGCGGTCAGAACGATAGCGACATTCCGCAACAAACGCTCGGACGTATGCTTTAAAATTCTGAAACGCATCTTCATACCCGTCCATACTCAAATTACTTAGACTGATTAAAGCGCGTTAATCTTACTCTCTGGTTAAAATCGTCTATAAAATTCAAAAAAATTCAGAATTTAGATACCATAAGTAAGAAATGGGCAGGGAAAATTGAAGGAGGAGATTTAAAGTCAAGAAAATTTGTAAAACACAGTCCAGTTGCATGTGAGGAGAATCACATCCGCATTTTAAAAGAAAGAAGAAGTACCTTCTATAAATGGCTGATATCTGACATTGCCAAGCACTTCCTTCTCAAAGCGGCTTCCCACTTTTGATAGTTTCATCATTGCCTGCAAACCATCCCCTGGACCCACCGGAGCAATTATCACACCATGCGTCGCCAACATATCAACCAAGTGTAATGGTAACTCTTCATATGCTACCCACGCTATAATGCGATCAAATGGGCCGCCAGGAATGTTATTGCGCGCATCCGCATATTTGATATTCACATTCTCAATTTTTAATTTTTGAAGTCGGATCCGCGCTTCGTCACACAGTTTTTTATAACGATCAAGCGTCATAACACGCGCACTAATTTGCGCCATAACTGCAGCTGTAAAGCCGCTCCCTGTGCCAATTTCCAGAACCCTGCTCGTTGGTTCCAACTGTAATTGAGCGAGATAGCGCGTCTGCTCGTCTATGCCTTCAATATATTCGCCGCAATCAATTGGCAGTGAGCGCTTAGTATATACAAGGTGCGACCACTGACTATCAATGAAATCTTTGCGCTGTGCGTTTTCAATAGCAGCAAAAATGCGCTGATCATTAACACCGATTGCACGCATACGGATAACGAAAGCGGCAAAGCTTTCATGATTGCTCAAACTTGATCGCTTTGCCGAATTTATCATTAAAAGTCAGTCCCTACAGAAGTATCCAAATCTTTTAAAAGTGTATAAGCGGTTAAATCCATCTGCAAAGGCGTAACAGAGATGTAATCATTATTGAGAGCGTCAACATCCGTATCGATCACCGGCTCAGCTTGACTTCTGCCAAAGCGAAGCCAAAAATAACTAAAGCCCCGGCCATCAAGGCGTTCTTCCAGCTTCACATCATGCGCGAGCTTTCCTTGGGCAGTAACGCGAATTCCCTTAACGTTTCTATCAATGCAATTCGGGAAATTGACATTCATAAAAACGCCAGCGTTCCACTTACTTTCAAGAAGCTTTTTAATAACAGCTGCACCATGTTCCTCAGCAACATCCCAAGGCATAAGCCGCCCTTCTGCGCTATAAACTCCCTCTTGGGAAAGCGCAATTGAAGGAACACCGTGCAATGTACCTTCCATTGCGCCAGCTACCGTACCAGAGTAAGTTACATCATCGGCCATATTGGCCCCTGAATTTACGCCGGACAAAACGAGATCTGGCGGCTCCGGCAACAAATGCCGCAGCCCCATGATCACACAATCGGTTGGTGTCCCGCGCAGTGCAAAATGCCGATCGTCAATTTTACGCAAACGTAATGGCTCTGATAAGGTGAGAGAATGCGCCAGACCACTTTGATCATTCTCTGGCGCTACAACCCAAACATCATCAGAGAGCTGACGGGCGATGCGTTCAAGCACGCCCAATCCTTCTGCATGGATACCATCATCATTGGTTAGCAAGATACGCATCAATATCGCTCCTTCACATGACGTCCGAAGAATAACTACTAGGTTTAAGCAGCTTTTTCGATTCTGGTCACTCCACCCATATAAGGCACGAGTACGTCAGGAACGCGAATGCTTCCATCTTCTTCCTGATAGTTTTCCATGACAGCAATCAGCGCCCGTCCAACAGCAACGCCGGAGCCATTTAAAGTGTGAACGAAGCGGGTGTTCTTTTCACCTTCAGGGCGATAACGCGAATTCATACGGCGCGCCTGAAAATCACCACAGACAGAGCAGCTTGAAATTTCACGATATGTATTTTGTCCAGGAAGCCAGGCTTCAATATCGTATGTTTTGCGCGCACCAAAGCCCATATCACCCGTACACAAAACGACTGTACGGAATGGTACACCTAGACGTTTTAAAACTTCTTCTGCACATGCTGTCATGCGCTCATGTTCAGCGCTCGCATTTTCAGAATCAGTTATGGAAACCATCTCAACTTTTTGGAACTGGTGCTGGCGAAGCATGCCGCGTGTATCACGACCAGCTGAACCTGCCTCCGAACGGAAGCACGCAGTCAATGCTGTGAAACGCAACGGCAGAGTTTTCGTATCCACAATCTCGCCAGAAACAAGATTGGTTAAAGGCACTTCAGCTGTCGGGATCAACCAACGATCATCTGTCGTTTTAAACGAATCCTCACTAAATTTAGGCAACTGGCCAGTG
This sequence comes from uncultured Paenochrobactrum sp., assembly GCA_947627865.1. Lineage (GTDB taxonomy): Bacteria > Pseudomonadota > Alphaproteobacteria > Rhizobiales > Rhizobiaceae > Paenochrobactrum. The sequence goes on from CANQXU010000073.1 coordinate 7,924, forward strand.
CCGTAAAGTGCATCATCTTTAACCAGAAGCGGTGGCATCACTTCTGTATAACCGTGCTCGGTCGTGTGCAAATCCAGCATAAACTGACCCAATGCACGCTCAAGACGAGCCAATGCGCCCTTCAGGATCGTAAAGCGTGCGCCAGACATTTTAGCCGCACGTTCGAAATCCATTAATCCTAATGCTTCACCTAATTCGTAATGTTCTTTTGGCTTAAAACTGAAATTGGGTTTTCCACCAATATTGCGGACTTCAACATTGTCGCTCTCGTCCGAGCCAAGTGGAACATCCTCCATGGGTATGTTCGGGAGACTGGACAAGATGCCGTTAAGCTGTTGATCCAGTTCACGCTCTTTGTTCTCCGCTTCGCTCAAAAAGACCTTTAATTCAGCGACTTCCGATTTTAGTTTATCGGCAGTTTCCATGTCTTTTGCAGCCATAGCTTTGCCGATTTCTTTCGAAGCTGCATTTCTGCGCTCCTGAGCAACCTGAACCTTGCTGATATGCTGGCGGCGCTCTTCATCAAGCGCGAGAATACGTGATGATTGAGATTCCGCACTTCTCTTAGCAAGTGCCTCATCAAAAGCTTCAGGATTTTCACGGATCCACTTGATATCAAGCATAATCTTCAGACCATTTCATTTAGTTAAGTTGATCTTTTATTGTGTAATTTTGTAAATTATTCTGTTTCTTCACTAGCGGCATTGTCAGCTGCGCGCTCATCACGCTTCTTTTCAATCAGCTTTGCCAGCCAGATAGATATTTCATAAAGAAGAATAGCTGGAATTGCGAGACCGATCTGACTTGCAGGGTCAGGAGGTGTGAGAACAGCTGCGACCACAAATGCAATCACAATCGCATATTTTCGCTTGTCCTTAAGCCCTTGCGACGTCACTAAGCCAGCTTTCGCCATCAAGCTTGTCACAACAGGCAACTGGAACACCAAACCGAATGCAACAATAAGCGTCATGATCAGGCTGAGATATTCAGACACTTTGGGCAGAAGGGAAATCTGTACATCACCGCCCCCACCTGTTTGCTGCATAGCCAAAAAGAACCACATGACCATTGGTGTAAAGAAGAAATACACCAAGGCACCGCCCAAAATAAACAGCAATGGCGCAGCGATAAGGAATGGAAGAAACGCCATTCTCTCATGCTTGTACAAGCCTGGAGCAACAAATTTATAAATTTGCGATGCAATAACTGGAAAAGCTAAAACCAGCCCACCAAACATGGCAACTTTTACTTGTGTAAAGAAAAACTCTTGCGGAGCCGTGTAAATAAGCTCAGCTTTTTCACGATCCATTCCTGCCCAGTCAATTGCCCATTGATAAGGCAGAACCAAAAGATTGAAAAGCTGCTTTGCAAAAGCGAAACACAAAATAAATGCCAAGAAGAAAGCAACGATCGCCCAGATAAGACGACGGCGCAACTCAATCAAATGCTCGAGCAACGGAGCCGAGCTATCCTCGACCTCATCCCTATCCTGATTACTCACGCTTTGGTTTCCGTTTCTTTAACTGTTTTAGACTTTGACTGGGCTGCGACTGACGAACTCGCTTTGGCAGCTGTTTTTTTGGCTGGTGTAGCTTTTTTTGCAGCTGGCTTCGCGGTTGCTTTTGCCTGCTTTTCTGTGCTCGCTGCTTTTTTAGGTGCAGCAGCCTTGCTGCTTTTTATTGCAACATCTGCTTCTGATGGTTCAGCTTTCTTGCGAGAAGACGCTGAGTTCACCCTTTTTTCAGGCTCTGGATCAGAAATAGTAAAGGCTGGTTTCTCTGCTTCAACAGGCTGTGAGGTAACTGCTTCTGTTGTGACTGTTTTGCCTGAATCAGCAGGCTTGTCACTCTCACTTGCCTCAGTTTTCACTGTATCAGCAGCAGGTTTTGGAGACTGTGTAAGGCTTGAACGCAAATCCTCGCCCGCAGCACGGATTGGCTCAAAAACCTTTGTCATATTTTTGCGCGGGTCTAATTTGCGGGTTTCTTCAATAACAGTTTTAACATCATCCAGCTCCGCTTCACGCAAAGCTTCATCAAACTGCTTTTTAAATTCATTCGCCGTAGAACGCATGCGCGAAGTTGCCTTGCCAAATGCACGAAGCATTTTCGGCAAATCCTTTGGGCCAACAACTACGATCATAACAATCGCAATTACCAGTATCTCGGACCAACCGATATCAAGCATAACACACCCTCGCGTTTTGACGCGTCATTAAAACCAAACTAAATCAGACTGGAAGCAGGACACTTGGCCCCGCTTCATCGATCAGACAAGATTAAGACTTTGTGGTCTTCTTTGTATTTTTTACAGGCTCTTGTGTGTCATTGTCGATTGTCTTGGAATCAGCAGCATTTTCTTCTTCGTCACTCATGCCACTTTTAAAATTCTTAATGCCTTTGGCAACATCACCCATCAGCTCAGGAATTTTACCGCGGCCAAACAACAGAAGAACTACAGCCAAAACAATCAGCCAGTGCCAGATTGAAAAACTACCCATAACAACCTCTCCTTATCGCACATGCGCGATTGCATAGAAATACTTCGTTTCATCTAAGCGTTTTGTGCGCATCTTTCAAACAGAACTAAGCATCTGTCCAGCTTTTTAAAGCGACTAGACACGTCATTCTGTGCTTTTATGCTTATTAAAGCGAATTAGGGCTTTGATACGGCTCATATTCAGCAAAAAACTTATCCATGCTTTTAAGCTCTGCAAAGATTCTACCAAAAGTTACTTATGGAATTTCATCGGGATCTAATGGGGAAAGAAGCCCGAGATCTTCCAGTGAAACCTCATCCAGCGGATCTTCATCCAAGCTCAGCTCATCAGGTAACACAGTTGGACTTGGTACACTAAACCCTGCAGGTATACGACCTGACAGCAATCCTGAACCGCGCAATTCATCCAATCCAGGAAGATCTCTAATTTCCTCCATACCGAAATGATCAAGAAATGCTTCTGTGGTCCCATATGTAACAGGTCTGCCCGGCGTACGCCGTCTGCCACGCAATTTTACCCAGCCAGTCTCCATCAAAACGTCTAATGTTCCTTTAGAAGTCTCCACTCCACGTACTTCTTCAATTTCGGCGCGTGTGACAGGCTGATGGTAGCCGATAATAGCCAAAACTTCTAATGCTGCGCGCGAAAGCTTACGCAATTTTTGCACTTCTTGAATCATTAAATAAGCAAGATCAGCCGCTGTACGAAATGCCCAGCCGTTACCAACCTGCACCAAATTGACACCACGATTCTCATAGAGCTTTTTAAGGTTTAACAGCTGATCATCGATGTTTTTTACATGTGGCAAGCGTTCGCTCAGTGCCCGCATGGAAACAGGCTCGGCAGAAGCAAAAATTATGGCCTCCAGCTCACGAATATGCTCAATATCCAGCGGCTCTGGCTTATCAAATATTTCCTTTTCCATTTCAACTTTACTGTCAGCGGGAAAATTACTCAGCTTATTCATCCGCTTCATCCCCGTCAAA
>CANQXU010000074.1 GCA_947627865.1 uncultured Paenochrobactrum sp.
CCGAACCAGCCTGGTCTCGCACCGTAAAGTTCGGCTATCCGACGTATCAGTTTTGCTGATTCATAAATCACAAATACAACATCGACCAAAGCACGTGGGCTTATCGCCGTGACCACTGAAACACGTTTTGCAGAGCTTAGAATGAGCATTCGCGCTTGAGCATCCAGTGGCGATAATACCTCGCGCTCAGCCAGAGCAATAAGATGCTTTCCATCAATGATATCATCTTTTGTGTCTGAAATTATTTGCCGTCCACGGCTTGTACTCGCTATATTCTCCGTGACCTTAGCAAGCTGCTCAATACTGGATCTGGCCTGATGTGCGTCATCATTCTTAAAGGCGATATGCGCTGATTTTTGCAAATCTGCCACGGAAGAAAGTCGCCTGATTGCTATAAATTCGCGCGAAACCATTAAAATCAACGCGATAAGGCCTATAATGGCTGCAACCAATCCGAGCCAACCCAGCCATGTTGAGCGATCAAAAAGTGCGTTGATAAGATCTTGTGTCCATATGCCAATCGCAAATGAAATGAGCAGACCAAGAGAAGTCCAAAAAATATTTGATAAGCTAAACCAACCCTTGCTTTCACCTGTTGCGCTTTCAACCGATAAATCCAAATCTTGTTCATCGATTGATAAATTTTCAAAAACATCATTTTCATCATGCGAAAATAATGTTGGATCTGTCACTGCGAGTGGTGCACGTGCGCCAAAGTCACCGCCATGGACGGGCTTTGATTTTTGATCGTCATTTATTTTGAAAGCACCAGCTTTTCGTGGATTATCATCTTCATGATTATCGGGATTTATCATTGTAATTTATCTCCGATCAGAAACTCGATTGCCCGATCTAGCCTGATATGCGGTAAAACCAATTTTAAACCATCTTCGGCTGGTTGTAATATTGGAGGGCGAAAACGGATGAAGCGAATTAAATCCTCATGAGATGTTCTCTGTTTGATATCAAAAACCTTATTGGGATTTTTAGGAAGGTCACCCGGAAAAACAGCGGTCTCTGTGTTGCCGTCAAATATCTGATCGCCAATATGCTCGCCCGCAATGGGGGTGCCGATTATCACAGGCAGTTTTTCACCGTTTTGTGTAACTGTCCCTTCGCGTGTTGCGCGAATGGCTGCCATAGCCAGCACGTCAATATCGGCGCTTGATAGTTCGGCATTTTGAATGGCGCGATCAACAAGACGGCGAACAATGGCTTGAAGCCTGTCATGGCTTTCATGATGCAAGTGATCAGCCTTGGTGGCAGCAACCAGAATACGGCCAATACGGCGTTTAAAAAGTCCGCTGAGCAGATTTGTACGCCCAGGGCGAAAACAGGATAATATTTCTGTTAGTGCTCTTTCTAAATCCTCTAAGGACTCGGGTCCCGAATTGATGGCCTGCATCGCGTCAACCAACACTATCTGACGATCAAGGCGTGCAATATGCTCCCTGAAAAATGGCTTTATGATATGTGTTTTATAAGATTCATAGCGGCGCTCCATCATTGCAGCCAAACTATCGGATTGAAATTTGCTCTCGCCGAGATCAGGTAAAGGCGAAAATGTCAGTGCTGGTGAGCCTTCAAGGTCACCCGGCATTAGAAAACGCCCCGGCGGCAAGCTGGATAAAGCTTTTTCATCTGCCTTGCCAGCCCTTAAATAAGCCGTGAAACTGCGCGCTAAACGCTCTATCGTTAATTCATCAGCCTTTTGAGACGCAGTCACGCTATGTGCTTCGTTGAGCCAGTCTTGTGAAAACTGTCTGTGCGCAGGCTGACGTGCTAGCGCAAAAGATTCTTGACTGAATTGCCGATAGGTTTTCCCAAGTAAGGGGAGGTCGAGTAGCCACTCGCCAGGATAGTCTACAATGTCAATTGAAAGCTTGCCACTTGAGAGCCAGCGCCCCCAAGCGGAGGCTGAGTTGTACTCAATTGTTAAGCGTAATTGAGATATCGCTCGCGTAGATTCTGGCCATATACGCTCATTAACCAAATCCGACAGATGGTTTTCATAATGGAATCTGGGAATAGCATCATTGGGCTGATGTTCGAGATAGGTCTTTGATATGCGTCCCGACTGATGGGCCTGAAAAAGGGGCAGTCTTCCACCTTGCAATAAATTATGTATCAAAGCCGTTATAAAAACGGTTTTTCCAGCTCGTGATAGCCCAGTTACACCTAAACGTAATGAAGGTGACAATGCGGACTTAGATCGCTCCGTTAAAGTTTCCAAGGCTATTTTTGCTTCATCGGTGAAACTGGTGATTTTAGCCAAAACTACCTCGTAAAATTCACGGTAAGAATTAATCGTTCGCAGCTTTTGCAAAATGACTGAAAACGACAGAAGCGAACAGTAACAATCAAGAATAAATAATTAGCATGTTCTGATAGTAGCAAATAGGGTGCATGAGCTAAATTTCAACCATATTCGCTCAAGCGCCGTCATTTTCATTCAACTCTAGGGTTGTAGCTGTCAATAAAATTATGATTCGTATAAGTGATTGAGTTCGGTCACATTTAGATGAAGGTTGGCGGAAATATCTATATATTGTGGTATTTTTGCAAATTTCTAAAAGAAAATTATATGAGTAAATGTGAAATTTTATTAAAAATACACGTATAGATTGTATTTGGTGCTATTTCTTATTGTGTCTTATTATCTATCGACATATATAGCAGCCACGCCTTTAAGATGTGGGGTGATTCAAATGAGCGAATTAATCGACCTTGACTACAAACCTACCGATGAAGAGCCGTTTATGAATGAACGGCAAAAATCTTATTTTCGGGGCAAGCTGATTGCATGGCGTAATGAGATTCTGCGCGAAGCGCGTGAAACTCTTGAAACTTTGCAGCAGGAAAATTCCAATCTTCCAGATTTGGCGGATCGGGCATCATCCGAGACAGATAGATCTATCGAATTGCGGGCACGTGACCGTCAACGAAAATTGATCTCCAAAATTGATTCTGCACTGGCTCGGCTTGATGAAGGAACCTATGGATTTTGTGAAGATACGGGTGAACCAATCGGTTTAAAGCGACTTGATGCTCGTCCTATTGCGACATTGTCAATAGAGGCGCAAGAGCGTCATGAAAAACGTGAGAAAGTTTATCGCGACGATTGATAAAAACTATGTTTGCGCGGTGGAGGAGGTAATACGCAGCAAACATGTTTCACAATAAATAAATTTAGGCCGCGTATCACGCGGCCTTTTTAATTTAAGGTGAGTCTAATGCAGACTTTATAAAGAACGAGATTAATTTTTCTTGCCCGGCGTCAGGTCGCTCAACAATCTTTCCATCTCATCTTCAAAGCTTGGCTGTGAAGAGTTTTGCGCAGGGCTGATATCCAGTGATGCAAGCAGTTCGTCTTCAAAATTACCGCCCAAATCAAATGTTTGCTCATCTGATTTGGGGTCTTGTGTCTCCAATGATTCAATTGTGAAGGCATCGCCAAAATCGATTTCGATTTCAGATAAAAACTCAGTTGTTATATTATTGTCATCACTGGCCGCAAAATCGGTGTTTAGCTGCGGATTTTCGGCTATCGTTTCAGGTATAACAGGCGCTGCAGGGGCCACTCTTTTTTCAGCCGATGGGGCAGTTGAAACGCGGCTTGGTGTTGGCTGGACAATCGTTGCTGGAATTGGCATTTCCGGCGTACGGTATTTGCTGGCATATTGCGTAGAAGCTTCAATCACCGCCCGTGATACTTGTCCAAGTGGATAGACAGGGTGGACCTGAGCGGTATTCGCCTTTTTAGCAGGCGTTTGCTCATTGGCATTTGCTTGGCTCACAGCACCAGCATAGGGCTGCGACGCTGTGTTTTCTGAAACAGGTGCATTTGAAGAGCTGTATGTATGAGCCACTTCTGGCACATCTAAAGAGTGAGGTTCTGCTCTGCTTTGATCATTCGATGAGAGCGGCTCGTAGTTTTGATTTCTACTGATTTCATTATCTCTTGGCATCTGCACTGCTGGTGGTTGCTGTGATGCTGAAATATGCGTCACTGAGCGTGGCTCATCTTTATTGCCGTGGCTGATAGTTGAATTATCTTGATCGGCTCCAGAAACGGACGCAGCATGATCTACTGGTGTGGATTGTGAAAAAGTATCTTCATCTAAATATCCATAGTCCTGATTTGAGCTATAACGTTCAATCTGGTCCTCATTGATTTGGGAGGGCGAATAATCAAATTGAGCGGCTTCTTGACATGGATATGATTCAACAACCAAATCATTCGGGCCGCCAATCAGCAGAAGATGCTCGGTATTGTCGCGGCGTACTAAAATCAGTTTTCTGGCTTCATCAATAATTGCGCTATCTATCACGCCCAATCGCATGACAGGCTCTGATTGTCGATGATGTCGGCTGTCATTGGAATTGCCTTTTGAGAGTTGGGAAATCAGGCGAACAATCAAGAATGCTGCGATGATGAAAATGATAAACAATAGGGTGAACCAGACGAATTTGGCTGCACTCTCACCCAAAGTCGATATCAGCCAGTCATTCATCGGTCTCATCCTTTTGTCGATCAATAATTGCACATATGCGCGTTACGGTGAAACCGTTTCCTTGCGCCCATTCATATCGCAATTTAAATTAAAAAAATCTGTAACTTGCCATAGTAATGCACATCACAGGAAATGGGAATTGCTATAGATTGTTTTGTGTTTGGATAGATGTAAATTATTGCTAATAAATTGTAATAATTAAACTGATATCTCAATATTTGATGAAAGATATAGCTTTTACAGACAGACTACAGGCATATTTCCTGCAAATAAGAGTGAAGAAGTTAGTCTCCATGTGCATATGGCTAAAAAATCTGTATGAACCATGAAATTAAATTAAAATTACGAATCCATAGCGTCTTATTATCAGTTAAATATATTCAGCACGCATAGACAGTAGATGGGATGGCGAGGCACATGTCGCAAAAGACAAAAACCGGACTTTACCCCGAACAAAGCGGGAAGCAAAAGAAAAACAAAGGGGCAGGGCTACGGCTGCTCATACTCGGCTGTTTCTTGATTGGGCTTACGCTCGTTTTATTTTTATTCCGTAATATTCTTGGTGACGGGGTTATACTTATCCTGCTTGGCATTTTGTCTATGTTGGGTGTTTTTTATCTGATTGCCACCGCCATTGGTCTGATTGGCTTTACACAGCCGGAAGTCAGCAATGACTTTTCATATAGCTTTGTAGACAGTCAGCCTGAGGGCGTGCTTGTTTCCGATATGAATGGTCAGGTTGTCTATGCCAATAAAGCATATATGAAAATGTTTGGTTCTGGCTCTAAAGAAGAGCTAAAAACGCCTGATGTTATTTTAGCCAAAGAGACAACTGCGACAGATGCTGTCTATCGTTTGATGAATTGCGCTCGCGAGGGTATTTCCGCACAAGAGGAAATACGCTTGACGGAACCGTTGATAAATAATGGTGAGGGCAAGCATGAGACGGCCAATTGGTACCGCGTTAAAGTCCGTCCCGTTAATGATGCCATGTATGGGAACGGGGCACTGATTGCATGGCAAATAGCTGATATTTCTGATGAGCGCGCTGATCAGGAAAAGTTTTTTCTTGAACTGCAAGAAGCAATTGATCATCTGGATCATGCTCCCGCTGGATTTTTCTCTGCCGATGAGGCAGGCAGGATTATTTATCTCAATGCAACTCTTGCAGAATGGCTGGGGGTTGATCTGGGTGCTTTTATTCCGGGCTCCGTATTGATATCGGATATTGTTGCCGGAAATGGAATGGCTTTGATTAACTCAGTCAAAGCAAAGCCTGAAAGCAGCCGAAACTCTGTTATCGATCTTGATCTAACAAAACTTAGCGGACAGAGCTTGCCCGTCAGGCTCTATCATCGTGTCTATATGAGTAAGGAAGGCCAAAAAGGTACAAGCCGTACGATCGTCCTGAATCGTGTTGAGGGGGATGACTCATCAGCAGCTTTGCGCAGTTCAGAAATACGCTTTACACGTTTTTTCAATTCGGCCCCAATGGCCATTGCAGCAGTTGCGCGTGATGGAAAAACAATTCGTACGAATGCGCGCTTTCTGGATTTATTCGCTACAATGATTGATAAAAGTGCTGTTGAACGCAGTATCGATATCGAAACCATTGTGCATGAGCGTGACAAAGCGACCTTTTCCAAAGCACTCTCCGATGCATTCACTGGGCAGGCTCATATTTCACCTGTCGATACGGTGCTTGCAAATGACGAAGAACGCCATATTCGTCTTTATATCAGCCCTGTTAGCGGGATTGAAAATGAGAAGGATGAAGAGGCTGCGATTGTTTCTGCGGTTGAGATCACCGAGCAGAAAGCACTTGAAGGCCAAATGGCACAAAGCCAAAAAATGCAAGCCGTTGGGCAGCTGGCTGGTGGTATTGCACATGACTTTAATAATGTGCTGACTGCGATCATGATGTCGTCTGAAATGCTTCTTGCCAATCACAGAGCATCTGACCCTTCATTTCTTGATATTATGAATATCAAAAACAATGCAGGACGTGCTGCGGCTTTGGTGCGCCAGTTATTGGCATTTTCTCGACGTCAAACTTTACGCCCGCAAGTTCTTGACCTTACGGATGTTCTTGCTGATCTTCGCTTTATGCTTACCAAATTGCTCAACAATTTTAATATTAATTTAAAAATTGAGCATGGCAGAGATTTATGGATGATCAAGGCCGATATCGGCCAGTTTGAACAGGTTGCAGTTAATCTTGTGGTGAATGCCCGGGATGCGATGGGACCTGATGGCGGGCATATTACACTGCGCACCAGAAATTTATTGGCTAGCGAAGCAAAAGAACTCAATTATCGTGAATTGCCAGCTGCTGATTATGTGCTTTTTGAGGTTGAAGATGACGGTAATGGCATACCGTCAGACGTGCTGGAAAAAATCTTTGAACCGTTCTTTACCACTAAAGAAGTTGGTAAAGGAACCGGACTTGGACTTTCAATGGTTTACGGCATTATTAAGCAGACTGGTGGGTATATTAATTGCCATTCGGAAGCAGGTGCCGGAACTATATTCCAGATATTCCTACCTCGTTATATTGAAGAGACGCAATCAATTGCAGATACCAATTTGAAGATTGCAGACAATAAGACAGAGACAAGAAAAGATCTTTCTGGCTCCGCAACTGTTCTGTTGGTCGAAGATGAGGATGCAGTGCGGATGGGCGGGGTCAGGGCGCTGCAATCTCGAGGCTATACAGTTCATGAAGCCTCAACAGGTGTTGAAGCTCTTGAGGTTCTTGAGGAGCTTAACGGGCAGGTTGATATTATCGTTTCAGACGTTGTGATGCCTGAGATGGATGGGCCGACCTTGCTGCGTGAGTTGAGAAAACACTATCCGGATATAAAGTTTATCTTTGTTTCTGGTTATGCCGAAGATGCATTTGCCAAAAACCTTCCTGAAGATGCTAAGTTTGGCTTCCTGCCAAAACCTTTCTCTCTCAAGCAGTTAGCTACTGCAGTTAAAGATATGCTTGAAAAGCAAGACTGATAATTTATGACGAGTTTAAAACAAAATAAAAGAGTTGCCATTATCGGGGCTGGTCCTGCTGGCTTAATGGCGGCTGATTACTTGTCGGGCAAAGGTTTTGAAGTGACCGTCTTTGAGCGCATGCCGACTGTCGCACGTAAATTTTTAATGGCGGGCAAAACGGGACTGAACCTGACACATAACGAGCCATATGAGCTTTTTAAGCAACGTTTCTACGATAGGTCTAAAATTCTTGAATCCTCGCTGGATGGCTTTAGACCAGAGCAGGTTAAGCAATGGGCCGATGATCTGGGTGCAGAAACTTTTGTAGGCTCATCAGGAAGAGTATTTCCAAAAGCTATGAAGGCTTCTCCCTTGCTCAGAGCATGGATAGGAAAGCTTGAAAAGCAGGGTGTCACGATTAAAACCCGCCATCAGTGGAATGGGTTTGCATCTAAAGGGGTATTAATCTCCTCTGCTGGTGAGGATTTTACATTCGAAGCCGATGCTTATTTGTTCGCGCTCGGTGGTGCCAGCTGGCCCAAGCTTGGCTCAGATGCAGGTTGGGTGCAGTATTTCGAAAATAAAAAAATTGCGGTTGAGATGTTTGAGCCAGCCAATTGCGGGTTTGATGTTTCTTGGAGTGATTATTTAAAGTGTCACTTTGCCGGCAGTGCGGTCAGGTCAGTCACGGTGACTTCCGATGCGGGAACCATACAAGGCGAGTTTGTCATCTCTGATTATGGCGTTGAAGGTAGTTTGATTTATGCGCATTCTGCTGCCTTGCGCGATACTCTTAAGTATAAGGGGGAAGCTAGTTTAAAGCTCGATCTGGCACCTGATATAAAAATTGAGCAATTAGAGGCTAGGATACTCTCTTTAAATTCTAAGGCTTCAATTTCTACAATTCTGCGTAAAGCCGCACGATTATCACCTGTTAAAATTGCTTTGGTTCACGAAATTCACCCGAATTTGCATAAAAGTGACCTTGCGCGCTTGATTAAATCTTTAGAAATACCGTTAGTAAAAGCCCGCGCTGTGGATGAGGTTATCTCGTCTGCTGGTGGTATAAGCTTTAGAGAAATAGATGCATCAATGATGCTTAACCGCATGCCAGGCTTTTTTGTCGCCGGAGAGATGCTTGATTGGGAAGCGCCGACAGGTGGCTATTTGCTCACGGCTTGCTTCGCAACAGGATTGCATGCGGCAAAGGGTATTGAGCTCTGGCTTGGCTGATCCTAGATGGCGGGTAAAGTCAACTATTTTTGATGATTGAAAATAATATTAAATTAATTTTTTTAGTGTCACGCTATAGATTTCACATAAGTTTTATACTATTTAGTTAATTATCAATTTAAGATTGAACGCAGTTCCTCGCGACGTTTCAGCATTTTCATTCTGGTGCTGACCTTATTTTTTAGCAGACTGCTGTTCCCGCCTTTATCGGCTTTGGGTGACTATACTCGCTCATAGTATAATAAACACAGACATCCATCTGTGCTTTTGGCGCTCAATAAGTGCAATCAAAATGAATAATGATGAAAAAGGATTGTAATGAAAAGCTCTATATTACTTGAAGAACTAAAGAATGCCGCGATTAATGGGATTAATATTTTCACTGCATTGCGTCAGTCAATGGGATATTCCTTTGAAGATCTAGCCATTACGAGTGGTTTGACGATTGAAGAAATTACTTTGATTGAAGATAATAAGCTGACTGAGCCGCAGAAACTGGAACGTTTGACAAGCTCTGTTGGGCTGCCATTGTCTAAAATTCAGTCTGTAGGTGCTATTGCACATTAATCGGATTGTTTCAGTGTTTAACAATCATTTACCACGTTCGTAGTTTCGACCTCCTTTGGGGGTCGATTTGCTATGCAATGCAGGTTAAGCTCGCGTCTTAATGTAAAAAGTGAAATTGATGCCGATGGGCATTCGAGATGTTTAGCATGATGTTTTTATATCATGCCTGCTAGAACGGACGTTTTGGATTAATGGTTATTCTAAAAGGTTTTGGTGTTACTCTTTTTAGTAATACCGCATTCAAGGTCTCGCAATCAAATCCAATGCGATTGCTCGTAGTCACCGCTTTAGGATTAACCTTGGCCGCCTGCGCCTCACCAACTCCCGATAGCAAGCCTAAAAAACAAGCCGCGACCAAAGAATACTTCCCTGAATCTAAATATGGCGTAAAGGCCAGCCCTCGTGTAGCCGGTGCTCATGGTAAGGCGATGCCACGTGGTGGTGGCAGGAACCAGACGGGAAAGCCATATAAAATTCGGGGTAAATGGTATCATCCTAAAGAAGATAAAAAATACGCCAAGACCGGACAAGCTTCCTGGTATGGCTCGGCTTTCCACGGTCGGCTGACGGCCAATGGTGAAGTCTATGACATGAACCATCTGACTGCTGCACATCCGACAATGCCACTGCCAAGCTATGCGCGCGTTACGCATGTTGAAAATGGAAGTTCTGTGATTGTGCGCGTGAATGATCGAGGCCCTTATCATGGGGGCCGTATTATCGATCTTTCTCAAAAAGCTGCGGAAATGCTGGACTATACCGATAGCGGCACAGCCAAAGTTAAAGTTGAATATGTCGGTCGTGCGCCTTTAGAAGGTAATGATGATGAGTTTCTGCTCGCATCATATCAGAGCGGCTCGGATTCTATCGGTCAGCCTGCAAGCGGTGTTATGTTGGCTATGAACGGTACAACACCCGAAACGAGTGCAGTACCCCTGCCACAGCAGAGCATTTTAACAGTTCAAAATGATCAGTACCAACCAATATTGTCGGATGACACTCTTACTATTCCAGCAAGCAATGTACCAATGCCGGCAGTGCGTCCAGAAAATAGCTATAATATTGCTTTAGCAGGATATGCATCGGATAGGGTTGCGCGAGCATCAGGCTTGGAAGATGCTATTTATGCTTCTGTGCTGAGTGTAAATGCTATGTCGGATGCTTGGCGTAACAAATATTCATTATCTTCGTTGAATATTAGTGAAACCAATGCTGAATATATTGATCTTGGCTATTTCCCTGATTTAAAAACTGCAAAAGCATTAGTTGCTAAGTTGCAAAATTACGGCGAACTGCAAATCTCCCAATTGCCGGGGGAAAGCGGGTCTCTATATAATGTTACAGCAGTCGCTGCTCAAAATAAAAATGATGATATGTTGCGACTGGCTTGGGAATTTGGCGCTAAAGATGCATTCATCGTTCGCTGATTAATTTTGAAGATAATCCATAACTTAGGCAGCCTCTCTATGTAGCCAAGGCTGTCTAAGTTATTATTTGAATATTCATACACTTTGAATTGCGGTGCCGCAATATTCAAATGGTTAAGTATCAGTTGATGCTCGTGGAGTCCTAGATCGTTACAGATAAGCTGATCTTGTTCAGTGATGAAATATTTTGAACGTCAATTTTAGGGCCCGAACCGTGATACAAGAAAAACACAGAGAGGATGAGGGTTATAAGTGCCAGCTTGAGCTGAAGCTTTGATTTAGCCATCTCTCTTTTTGTAGCCAATCTGAAAATAATGATTGCCAACCAGCATATTGTTAGTACTAAAAGTACCAAGCCCACTTCAAACATCTATAAGTCTCCATTCGTGTTGTCACTGTTCTATAAACAGTGGTTCAATAGCTATCAAGTAATGGTTTTAAGGTACGGATAAACTAAAACTTATAAATGCGTATCTTTATAGAGCAGTTATTTTTGTTAAAAAGCTATATTATTTTAGATATTTATCTGAGTGATCTTTTCATAATCAGAGTGCCGTTTGATAATGGCTTTGCATAGTTCATCACAACACGAATGGTTCTGGATTTTACGTGGGTTTTACTGGCGCATTCGAGTAATGCATTTTGAGCG
>CANQXU010000075.1 GCA_947627865.1 uncultured Paenochrobactrum sp.
GTTCTAGCCTATGCACCTTTGCTGGAAAACGTTTAAGACAACTTTTGGGGCCTCATTGCGGCTCTATCCGTATTGCTAACGCTTACATTTAAATACCCTGCCAATGGCATTATCTCTATCGAGCTATCGATAAGAACAGCAACATATACATGAACGTGAGAGGGAACCTCACTAATCCATCATTAAGTGGAATCTCACGTCTTTTAACCACGAAAAAAATTATAGCTTTCCGCTGAGCAGTCGGTTTACTGAGGTGATTAAATTCCCAGTTTCAACTTAATACCTTCCTCTCCTCCCGAACAAGGCGGTTCTTTTACGCAAACGTTAATTCTAGCCAACAAAAGCAGTATCTTGGGTAGGAGTTTTAATTTCAACGAAAACCAACGCGATCCATATCCCAAGAACAGAGAGCCCAATGCTTAAATCTGAGGCAAGCCCAATTTATCACCCAGATACAGCACTCTTTCTTCTCGCTCTGGTAGTGTACGCTTGACGCGCCATTTAGGTGTTACTCCCATATGCATCATCAATAACTTTTGCCTTATGTATTAAGTGCTTTTAAAAACCTAGTCAGATTATTAATATCGTCTTGCCAAAATGAACGCACTATTGTACGCATGTACTTGGTTGAAAGCTGTGGGAAAATCACGATTTTCATGTAAATACCAATGACTTAACTGTATCCAGAGGACATCATCCTCCCTCCGCCACCAACACAATCCCAAATAAAAACAGATACTTAGCTTGTTGGCAGCGCATTTTTATTGTGTATTTCATGTTGCAACTGACTAACTAGCAATTTCAATGGGTTGCACTGAGTCGCGGTGGCTCCACGCAACATGCAAAAGAGAAGCGCTAGCCAATCTCTCTCAAAGCCCTCTTGAGGTGCGTTACTTCCCCGAATTGCCTGCACTTGCTGATGCTCCGGCAGCAGCTCCTCACCATCAAGCTCTAAGAGAGCTACTGCATGAATATATCTTGTAACCCCACAATAAAACACCGGGCGCTAAGTATGTTAGAAAAATACGATGCAATCCGCCAATGAAATAAACGCGATTGCTAACTAGCTTTGTAAGCAAATCATTGAGAATTAAATAGCGCTGAATTTATTGCCGCTAGCTCAGGAATTTGAACTGTTAAGACCAGTGAAAATTTCGCAATACGTTAAGTGCAACGAGTGCCGCTATGACGCTCGCAACCAGATCATCAAGATGAATTGAGCTTAAAGCGCCACAATAGGCAGGCGCTAAAGCTGTGCACAAGGCTTTGACCCCTTAAGCTTGCAAAATCAGCCGCTTACAGGATGTTCTTTTGCTGCAATGATTAAACAGTTTCAAAGCGAGTGAATAAAGAGAACCTAACGCTTCAATGTTTAGGTTTTCTCCCAAACGCTTAAATCAGCGTTATCATGTACACTTTTATCGTCCTTTAAATACTGGTTTCCTCTTAGCAAGAAATGCTGAGACACCTTCACGAAAATCCCCAGTTTGGCTAGTAGCTATAAAATAAGAACGCTCATCCTCGAGATGTTGTGCTAATGAAACTTCTGAATCAATAAGAGCCTTACAAGCACCATAAGCCTGTGTCGGTCCTGAGGCTATCCGTAACACACACTCCTCCACCAGTGACTCAAAATTTTCACTCGCCAAAACTTTATTAACAATACCCCATTCCTTGGCCGCTTGGGCATCGATAACCGGATCACTTAGCAAAATCTCCATCGCTCGTGCTCGTCCAACACGACGCGGCAAGAACCAGCTAGCCCCGCAGTCCGGCGTTGCACCAAGCCCGGTATAGGCAATGATGAATTTTGCATTCTCTTCCGCAAGAACCAAATCCCCTGCTATTGCAAGACTGAAGCCTGCACCTGCCGCCACCCCTTTAACTGCTGTAATCACTGGTGCCTGACATTGGCGCAGTGCGATAATTGCTGCATGTAGAGGGTCAAGAAGTGCATTAATCTGCTCCGCTGGATTATTGGGTGGGGCAAAACAAGCTACATCACCACCCGCAGCAAAAGCACGGCCCGCTCCAGATAAGACAATGCAACGTAAATTCGGTTTAGATACCAACTCACGTACTGCCGCCAAAAATGCATTTGCCATAGGCAAATCAATTGCATTAAGTTTGTCAGGGCGATTAAGTTCGAGATAGCCGATACCTGTTTGGTTATCAAAGCGGATTGACACATAGCTAGTTTCAGTCATGTTTATTCCTCGGCTCCTGATGCTTGCATAAATTGTCGATATCACCGTATTTTCTTTATAATACGGTGATATCGTGCTTTCGGCTTTCAATTTGGCAGTGCCTATTGAGCTTTAAGATCGTAGCCTTTTGTTGCCTTAGTTCATCGCCATGATGTGAGCACCAAGTTGAATTTCACGTTCAAAACCTGCTGCCAATGGTAATGCGATTGAGTCATTCATGCAGTTCTTTACTTCATGGCGTAAAGCACCTGTAGTTTTTCGAGCAATCAGACGAGCAAGCTCGTTAGCGCGTTGATCGAGGGCATCGTTGCAATCAAGAAGCTCTTGAACAAACCCCAAATTATACGCGCGTATCATTGGCATAGGCACACCGCTCAACGTCAATAGACGCGCTTCAGAATCCGGAAGCCGCTCAGTCAAAATTCTATAACCGCCATAAGCTCCAACATTAACCTCAGGCAATCCAATCCGACCAGTTATGCTCCCTAGTCGGATGTCACAGGCACAAGACATCATCAATCCGCTGCCCATAACCCCGCCATGTAAAGCTGCAATTGAAACAACTGAACTCTGTCGCACAGTTTCAGTCACTTCTTTTATAAGCTCTGCACCAGCTTCTGCCTCTGCCAGATTCAGTTTACTGAATTCCCTAAAATCATTTCCGGCGCAAAAATGATTTCCAGGCAGCCCAGATACAACAACAACCCCCACATCATATTGGGGCAAAGCTTTAAAAAGGCGAATAAAACCTTCCCATTGATGGAATGTCACCGCATTAACTGACCCCGTCGCAATACGAAGATTGCAGACACCATCATTAATTTCA
This sequence comes from uncultured Paenochrobactrum sp., assembly GCA_947627865.1. Taxonomy (GTDB): domain Bacteria; phylum Pseudomonadota; class Alphaproteobacteria; order Rhizobiales; family Rhizobiaceae; genus Paenochrobactrum. The sequence goes on from CANQXU010000075.1 coordinate 3,034, forward strand.
GCTACAAAACCATCTTCATTCAGCAATGGTTCAGCTATCGAGGAGCTGTTTGCGTATGACATGCTTCATAATCTTTCCTGCTGGTGTTTTCGGTAGCTCACTCCAAAAATGAACATCTTTGGGTGCTTTAAAGCCGGCAATCTGACCGCGAACAAAGGCTGTTATCTCAGAGCCAGCTAACTCCCAACCGGGTTTCAAAACTGCAACAGCGACAACACGCTCGCCATAGTCAGCGCAAGGTATGCCCAGCACCCCAACTTCCAAGACCGCTTCATGACTTAGAATAACAAGCTCAACCTCTTTGGCAAAAATATTCTCACCACCCGATCGGATCATGTCCTTCTTGCGATCAACCAGATAGAAAAAACCATCTTCATCCACGCGGCCAATATCCCCGCTATGAAGCCAACCACCACGGAATATTTCTGCTGTAGCCTCCGGCTGATTAAGATATCCGCTCATAAGAGCCGGAGAGCGAACACAGATTTCTCCCATTTCTCCGGGCGCTACTTCGTTCAAGTCTTCACCCAACAATGCAACTTGCACACCCGGCACCGGAACGCCTATTGACAATGGACGGCTTTCAGCATCTTCAGGACGATTTATACATATATAACACCCACCTTCAGTTAAGCCGTAAGCCATTGAGATACGAATATCCTGCGCACCACGTGCGCGGAAAGCTTCCATGACATCAATGATCATTGTATTAGGGTCGTAATTCGCATAGGTAATTAGCCGCATTGATGACATGTCACTGTCTGTCCAGCTATCGTCTTCAACCATCTTGCGCAAAACAACAGGTACACCAAACATACCGGTGCACCGATGATCTTCAATCTCACGGATTGATTGAGCCGCATCAAACCGTTCAGCAATAACAGCCGAGCCACGTTGCATGAAATAAATCTTTAAATAGTCCCATGCGCCAGTGTGGAATAGTGGCATATAGCAGTAGAAACGCTCAAAACGCTTAATATCGAATGCAGGCATTGCATTCAACGTATCCAATACGGTGCGCCGATGAGAGATAACCGCCGCCTTGGGTCTGCCGGTTGTCCCGGACGTAAACAAAATGAGATGTGGATCATCCCAATCATATGGAGCTGAAACCTCTATATCCTTAGGTGCATCAGCAATGACGCGGCTCCAATCAAGAATATTATCCGGAAGCTCACCCTCCCGGTTGCGCAGCACAAGTTGTGGCTGAACAGCAAGTGGTGCAACTGCATCCTGTGCAAGCTCAAGGAACTCCGGACTTGTTAGCATCAAAGACGGCATGCTAACTTGCAATATGTAGGTAATCTCAGCCGGACGCAGCCACATATTTATTGGGACCATCACGGCTCCCATGCCCGCAAGAGCGTAGCAAAGTATAACATAGCTATCAGAGTTACGCTCAAGGATAGCCACACGTGAACCGCGCGTGACCCCAAGGCTTGCCAATGCGCGCTGGTACTGTTCCATTAATGCTGAAAATTCAGCCCATGTCGTTTCACGACCTTTATAAATTAACGCAACTTTTTCAGGTACCCACCGTTTATTGTCGACGACAATATCTGAAAGCAGGTAGTGGTATCCTCCGATATCAGGCCGCACTTCCACCTCCATCAACAGGAACTGTTGCACCAGTCACAAATGAAGCAAAATCCGAGCATAAGAAAGCAGCAACATTCGCCGTGTCTGCCGGTTGGCCAATACGCCCTAAAGGCAAGCCAATCGGTTGTGAATATTTCAGTACTTCCTCAGTCATAGGGGTTTCGGTCTGTCCTGGGCAAATGCAGTTTACGCGGATATTGTGAGGCCCAGTTTCAACTGCAAGACCGCGGCTGAAAGATAAAACCCCACCTTTTGACGCAGTATATGCATTAACTTTGTTCCAACCTTTAAGTGCAACAATCGAAGCGATAGTCACAATTGACCCTCCACCTTGATCTGCCATATGTCGCACTGCTTCACGGCAAACCTTCATGGTGCCAGTCAGATTAACGTCCAGAATCTCTTGCCAAATATTATCTTCTAATTTACCAAGACTTCCATCAGGGCCAAGCCGCCAAATGCCAGCGCAATTCACCACTGCATCTATGCGTCCTTTGTTGGCAAAGGCAGATACGACCGATGCACTATCTGTGACATCACAAAAAGCAATTTCATGTGGCGCGTCAACAGCAGGCAATGTAGCGACGCTTTCTGCAAGCATCTTACTATCACGATCACAAAGAACAATGCGTGCACCACCAGTCGCGCATGCGCGTGCAACTTCACGTCCAATCCCGCTAGCTGCACCGGTCACAAGCACGGTTTTACCAGTTAAAAGTCCAGGTAACATTTCTCATTCCTTTATATATTCGCCTATTTACAATAGGTGCTCAGCACATCATTTAGATGGCTGTAGCAATCCAGAAAGGACAAGCTCTGCCAAATCTTCAGAAACTTCCTTTGATGACTTATCGATGTGGTGTGCCCATCTGTGAATTGTAGAAAGCATACCGAGAATACCCATCGTGGTGACACGGCTATCATTCGCGCGAAATACGCCAAGCACCTGCCCCTCATTGATTATGGATATCACCCAATGTTCATAATCACGTTCTCTTTGAGCCAGAGCATTTTTAGCTGCGGCATCGAAATAAGAACGCTCCCGCCAAAAAACGGTTAGAAAAGAGCTATGCTTTATGTTGTACATGCCCTGATTAACAATAAGGTTGTAAAGTTTATCGGCGGGGCCCAATGACTGTTGTCTTAAGTCGGTCATCACTGCGAAAAAATCACGCGTGATATAGTCATAAAGCAGCTCAAGCAATGCAGCTTTACTAGACACATAGTGATAAAGAGCGGGCTTACTGACTTTACAAGCTTCTGCCAGATCATTCATTGACGTGGCACTAAATCCCTTTTTAAGAAACAGTTCAATCCCACGTTCAAGAATGACATTTCGCACAAAATCAGTACGCGTTGTGTCATCAGAACTCTGATCAATATCCTTGATCGAAATGGAGCTGCTTTTGGGCATTTATTATCTCCTTAGTGCCACATCAATCCTGCCTTCGTAAGACGAAAGACTAATCATTCACGATGCAAAGCATAATTGGGCTGGCGCTTTTCTACCCAGGCTGAGGCAGCTTCGGTTGCATCTGGATGTAAGCGTGAGCGGGCAGAAAACGTGCATTCACGCTCGTAACCAAGCTGCAATGGCATAATTTCAGACTCATTAAAAGCAGCTTTTGCAAGGCGCATTGATGCCGGACTTTTAGAAGCAATTTCTTCAGCAAGTGCATAAGCTGTCTGTTCGAGCTGGTCGTGTGAAACGACCTGATCTACCAGTGTCAACCGGAATGCTTCATTGGCATCGATACGCTTTCCAGTGAACATCATCCATCGCGCAGCCCCATTGCCTACCAGACGGAATGCATGACGCCCACCACCCAAGATACCAACATCAATCTCAGGCAATGCAAAACTAGCTTTTACTGATGCAATGCGAATATCACAAAGACTGGCGATACATAGTCCGGAACCAACGGCTGCTCCGTCAATTGCGGCAATAACAGGCACCGGGCATTCGTAAATTGCATTGAATGTGCTGCGTACCCGTGCTGTACCATCAATGGTTGTTCCATAGGTCAAATCAACGAATTCGCGCACATCATTACCGGCGATCCAAGCCTTTTCTCCTGCACTACGAAGTACAACCACCCGCATTTTCTCTTCCAGTGCCAAAGCCTGGAAAACCTGGCGGATCTGGTCAAACATATCGAAGCTAAGCGCATTTACCGGGGCGCGATCAATCTCAACCGTATAAATGCCGCCATCAGTAGTGACATGCACATTCTTAGTACCAAGCATGATATTTCCTTACATATTTTAGAAGATGCGATTACAATTCTATCAACGCATTGTTGATGGCAGCCACGTCGCTAACTGCGGATAAAGGAACAACACAACCAAGATAACAGCGTCCACAAACAAGAATGGAACAATCCCTCTAAACACTCGGTCTATTGGGATTTTGGCTGTGCTGCTGACAACAAAACAGGAGATGCCAACCGGAGGCGTAATTAATCCGATTTCAACAAGTTTAATGATCATCACCCCGAGCCATATCCCGTCAAATCCCAAAGACTGTGCAATGGGGTAAAACAACGGAACGATGATCACCATCATTGAAATTGATTCAAGAAACATGCCCAAAGGAAGCATCAGAACAAACATCATGGCCATGACCATGGAAGGGCTCATATCAAGGCTGGTAATCCACATTGTCAGCATATGCGGCGCGCGTGAGACGACAAAAAATGCTGACAATATCCCCGACCCGATAACAATGGCAAAAACCGTGGTGGTCGTTTGAGCAGATTGCGCCAAAGCATCTTTAATATCCGCCCAAAGCTTTTGAGGCCCTTCTTTCAGTTTCGACACAAGCATCATAACAAGAGCTGCTAACGCTCCGATTGCAGCTGATTCAGTGACGGTAAAAATACCTGAATACATCCCCCCGATGACAATCGTGAACAGGATCAGGATTTTGAACAAACCAGTCCATGGCAGTTTACCAATAGAGGTCGAGCCAGCTTCTGAAAGAGCATGTGTGAGATCACTTTGCGCTTTAGATTGATACTTGGCTGAAATACTGATGTAGATGGCGTAGAAAAGCGCACTCAGAAGGCCTGGTATAATCCCGGCAATCAGCATTTTTCCTGTACTCTCGCCTGACAGCAAAGCGTAAATGATCATCATAATGCTAGGCGGAATTAATACGCCAAGAGTACCGGAAACCGCTACAATACCAGACGCCAGTGAATCCGAGTAACCATGCTTACGCATTTCGTCGACGCTAAGATTAGCCATTGTTGCTGCAGTGGCAACACTGGAGCCGGATACTGCGGAAAATCCGGCGCAGGCCATTACTGTTGCGACACCAAGACCACCTGGAACTTTTCGAAAAACATAACTTGCTACCGCAAAAACTTGTCGGGCAATGTCTCCTTTGACAACCAAAATACCCATTAAAATAAAAAGAGGTATAACGGTTAGTGAAAATGAACTGGACTGATCGAACGGAACAGCGCCTAGTATATTTGTTGCATAGCCAAAGCTACGCAACAACACCAACCCAAGAACCCCACTTAAGCCCATTGCAAAGGCTACTGGCATTTCAATTGCTATCATCACAACCATCGTGATGAGCACAATACCTATGATGATCTCAGCGCCCATGATTGTTCTCTTTTCCTTGCAGTAGCGAGCGTATATCAGTCGCAATCAGCTTCAGCGTCACGATCAAAGCAAGAACGAGACCTATAGTAATAGCCCAGCGTGATGGCCAAACCGGCCATTCAAGAAGGCCAAATTTATATTCACCAGTCGCAAAGGATGAAATTGCACGCCGTCCTGTGGCATAGACGGCCCAGGTAAGGAAAACTAATGTAAAGAATCCCGCCAAAATACGCATAGAGACGCGCATAGTTTGTGATACTGCATTGCTCAGAATATCGACACCAATATGTGCCCGTTCCAATGATGCATAACCCATTCCGCCAAATATAATAAATACGAGACAAGTTTCGCTCAGCTCAACCATTCCAGGCAAACTACGATGCATGACAACACGAGAAACAACGTCTGCACATAGCGCTATCATCAGAACAAGTGTCGCCGTTGACGCGATAATTGCAAAGCCCTTTGCAATTGCGTCCAAAAGCTTAAAGCTCTTTTCTGTCATTTACATCGCCTTAAAACGATCTGCACATTCAGTGATAGGAGTGACAGCATCAGGCGCTGAGTACTGAGCTAACAGTGCTTCGTATTCTGTGACGATCTGATCTGGCGCATCATAATTTGCTGCTTGTGCTTTTTCGACAAAGCGTTTCATTGGGCCGTCACCAGTTTGTTGAGCCCAGCTTTCTTTTGCCGCCTCATCCCAGATTGTAAAACCTTTGACTTGGCCGCCATTAACCAGCTGATCGCATTGCAAACGCGCGGTCGCAGCAAAGGCTTCTGCACCAGCCCCCGCGTTGAGGTCGTAGATAACACCATCAACAATTTCCTGCAGATCTTCCGGCAAATTATCATAAGTGGATTGCGCCATCCAAATGCCGATCAGAGTGTAATGGCCATAACCAGCATCAGCCCAGTAAGGCAGAACCTCATCAAGATTATAAGCCGTTGGGGCATCCATGTTGTTAAAAACAACATCAACAATCCCACGCTCTGCAGCTTCATACATCTCCGAAGCGGTTACCGCGACTGGTTGCGCATCAACCGCCCTGACAGAAGTTACAACCCCGTCACCAATTGCACGTACGCGCAGACCTTTCAAATCATCAGGCCCTGAGAGCGGAGTTTTACTTCCCAGAACAGAAAGACCAGCAGAAAAATATGCAACTGGCTTCAGCCCGATCTTCGTCGTTTCAGACCGGAAAGCTTGATTGGAATTGTTCAACTCATAAAATGCACGCATCTGCGCAGCATTGTCAGACGTCAAGAATGGCAGGGTGCCGAGTTCAGCCAATACAAACTGTTGTGGCGAATATGCCGGAACAGTAATACCTATATCTGCTCGACCATCCATGACACAAGTTGTGGTTTCCTGACCGTTACACAGTGAACCAGCTCGGTACTGCTCAAGCTCGATACGTCCGTTTGAACGCTTTACCAACTCGTCAAGAAACCAATCCTGCACAGAAGTATTTGGTGTATTATCGAGCAAAATACTCGACACTACGAGTCTATGCTTTTCCTGCGCGGCGGATATATTAGTAATCATAAGCAGCGCTGTAATTGCAGCTCCGCTTAGTTTAAGCGCACGTTTATAGGCACGCCGAATCCCTATTAATTCCGACATGAAATGTCCTCCCACGAATTGTCGCTGATCGCTCGCCAACTACATTTGTGTGTTGACGCCTCCTTTGCGGCTCATGACAAAATCAAGTTACTTACCGGGCGGTAGGATTGTCAAGCAAAAATATTTACGCTCGTTATTTATATAAACTACGGCGAATATTCATACTTTAAGCCATTGTTATAGATATATAATATTATTATACGAGAGAGTTCCTAGCCCTTAAAAATTAATCTTCGCAAGCTTTAAATCACTAGACAAAGCAGAGTTGTGAAATACGTTGGAGGCAACCAAATACAAAAGCGGACGATCTTTAAAAGATAAAATTGACACCGAACGGATAGCGTCGCCGCCCAATCTTCGCGCACTGACATGCCGTCTCTCTCGATGATAAAACCATCGTGCAAATCGTAAAGACTGTGCCCTGATCTAGTCGGCAACCACAAGCTGTGTTGGTCTTGCTTCGTAAAATTCTCTTAGCTACGCTTCAGTCAGCCAATACTCTGGATTCAACGCAACAAACGGCTTCTTTCCATGCGAGATATTTTAATGCCAAATATGCCAAGCCCCTAGATGGATACCAATATACACAATGCACTCTGAATTTTTATTATTTGCACGCTGGAACATCTACTGCAAGTATTGAAGGTGAGAGTTGAAAATATCAATGCCGTGTTTATTAGTGGATCATAAGAATAATCTACATAATAGACTTTACTGATTACAAGCTCTGTATTGAGAACTACGTTGATTATCAAAGTTGCAGCTTTATAATCATAGAGATATGCCGTTATTGAGATCAAAAATTCGTACTGCATAACCGCTGCAATTTGGTGAAAAATGAAACTACTTAACCCAGCTCATGCTTCAAAAATTAAAAGTATCCTCAATGTATTCGCGGTGATTGCTTCCATAATCTTGATTGTCAGCATTTCACTAGAATCTTTTGATGAAAATCCCTTTATGGGCGTATCATTTTATTCAAAAATTCAACTGTTTATCTGCCTATATTTCATCATTGATTTCTTCATTTTACTACTTTTAGCAGAAAATAAATGGCAATTTTTTAGGCGTTATTTCTTTCTTCTGCTCATAGCCATACCATATTTGTCTTTGTTTACAGATGCTCATCTGCAATTGAGCCAAGAGCAAATTTATTTAATACGCCTCATACCTTTGGTGCGCGGCGCTGCGGCACTTGTGTTTATTGTCCTCATTCTTGTGCGACACAATACAACTGCCCTATTTATTTCTTATTTAATTTTTCTAGTGTCCATTGTTTACTTCCTGACCCTGATATTTTTTGTGGTCGAGCACGGCATAAATCCAGCCATCCAAAACTATGCTGACTCTTTATGGTGGGCGGCCATGACTGTAACGACAATAGGTTCCATTATTCAACCAGCCACAGTGGCGGGTAAATTTATCACCACTGCTATGGCAATCGTAGGGCTAACAATTTTACCGATCTTTACGGCCTATATCACAACGCTAATCAA
>CANQXU010000076.1 GCA_947627865.1 uncultured Paenochrobactrum sp.
TATTCATCAGCATGCGCCTGATGCATTGAACGCGGCTGTCTACAGCTGTAGTGAGAGATTAAATTGACGAATGAAATTACAACTTTTGCTGATCTAGGCATTGATGGTGTTTTGCTCAAAGGTGTTGAGTCAGCAGGAATGGTGTCACCAAAACCCATTCAGGCGCAGGCCATTCCACACCAGCTTAAAGGCCATGATATTCTAGGTATTGCACAGACTGGCTCCGGAAAAACGGCAGCTTTCAGTCTGCCTATTTTGGCGCAAATTATTCCGCTCGGCGATAAGCGCAAAAAGAAAACAGCCAGAGCACTTATTTTGGCACCAACACGCGAACTGGCCGTTCAGATTGAAGAAACAATTAAATTAATTTCCAAACATGCGCATATTTCTACAGCGCTTGTGCTTGGTGGTGTTTCAAAGCTGACACAAATCAAGCGCATGCAGAATGGTGTTGACGTTCTGATTGCCACACCTGGTCGCTTGATAGATCTTATCCGTGACAATTGCATTGATTTGTCTGACACACGTTGGTTGGTGCTTGATGAAGCTGACCGCATGCTGGATATGGGCTTTATTAATGACGTAAAACGCATAGCTAAAATGGTTCATGCAAAGCGTCAAACAGCATTATTCTCGGCTACTATGCCTAAGGAAATTGCATCCCTTGCTGCGAGTTTGTTGCGAGATCCAATCAGAGTTGAAGTTGCGCCTCAGGGTACAACGGCATCTGAAATTACGCAGGTGGTGCATCCGGTTCCCACAAAAGAAAAACGCCGTGTGCTTTCTGGCCTGTTAACCAATCCTGCCATGGAATCTGTGATTGTTTTCACCAGAACGAAGCATGGCGCAGACGCGGTTACACGCCACCTTGAGCGTGACGGCTATGAAGTTGCTGCAATTCACGGTAATAAGTCACAAAATGCTCGCCAAAGAGCTTTAAAGGGCTTTCGTGACGGTAGTTTGAAAATTCTTGTTGCAACAGATATTGCAGCGCGTGGTATTGATGTTCCAGGTATCTCGCATGTCGTGAATTATGACTTGCCGGATGAGCCGGAAACTTATGTTCATCGTATTGGTAGAACAGGCCGTAATGGCGCTAGCGGTGCGTCTTTAACGCTTTATGATCCGGCAACAGAAAATCCAAAATTACGTGCAGTCGAGCGGGTGATCCGCAATCGTTTGCCTATTAAGGATGCGCCAGAACCAAAAGGCGAGCTGCCTATTCGTTTGCGTCCAGCGGGTGAGGGTGTTCCTGCTAATAGCAATGAGGCGCAAGCATCCAGAGCGCCAGCCAAAAAAAATCGCCGTCCTAACAGTCGCCCGATGCGCGCGATGAATGAGAATGAAGCAGCTGCAAAGAATGCGCAGCGCAGAAAGCCCCAGCACCAGACTGACGCAGCCAATGGTGAAAAGCGCTCATTTAAACGTCGCAGCCGACAGGCGTAAGTTGCTAAGGCATAGAAATAATTAAACAATTAAACGGCCTATTGATATCATCAATAGGCCGTTTTTTATTGTAACTTCAAGGCAAATGACTAAAATAACAATATGATATTTGCTCTTGTTGATATTTGGGGATGCTAAGAGCAGCCTTAAAATAAAGAGCTGATTGTAAATTAAAAAATAATTTAAGGGGAAACCAGATGGTTCACGGCACAAAAGCACTTTTTCGCGAGGATGCTTATCTAAAAAACGCGGAAGCCGTGGTGATTGGGTTGACTGATGATGGCGGTGTCATACTCGACCAAACAATATTTTACGCGACATCTGGTGGTCAGCCTGGTGATATTGGCAAGTTTTTGCGTGCTAATGGTGAACAACTCAATGTCGCTGAAACTGTAACAGGTGCCACAAAAGATGAGATTGTCCATAAATTGGAAGAGGGGGCGCCTTTGCCAGAAATTGGAGAAAAGCTGGGCATCTCTATTGATTGGGAGAGGCGTTATAAATTGATGCAGATGCATTCAGCCTGTCACTTGCTATCAGTTATATGCCCTTATCCTGTTACCGGTGCATCTGTTGGTGAGAATGAAAGCCGTATTGATTTCGATGTTTCCGGCAACACCTTCGATAAACAAGAGGTCACCGACCAATTGATGAACCTTGTTAATGAAGATCATCCTATTCTTACTCAATGGATTTCAGAAGAAGAGCTTGCTGCAAACCCATCATTGATTAAATCTAAAAATGTCCGTCCACCAGTTGGAACAGGGAAAATAAGATTGGTTGTGATTGGTGATAATGCGAGTGTTGATTCACAGCCTTGTGGCGGGACTCATGTCTTAAAAACAACGGAAATAGGCTCAATTCATATTGGCAAAATTGAAAAGAAGGGCAAAGAGAACCGCCGCTTTAGAATTCGCTTTGGTGATATGCCAAACTGAGTTTTTAAAGTTAATTTTATGAAAATACTCTATTTTAGGGAAATAGCATGACGGATCATAGCGCTTTCACAGTAACCCCTGAATGGTTATCAGAAAACTTAACACGTTCTGATATCTCTATTGTCGATGCATCATGGTATTTACCGGCCGCTGGAAGAAATGGCTATCAAGAGTATCAAAAGGCCCATATTCCTGGTGCCGTATTTTTTGATCAGGATGTGATTGCTGATAAAAGCAGTGACTTACCTCATACTATTCCATCAGTTGAGTTCTTTGCTGAGCAAGTTGGTGCCATGGGCATTCGATCAGATGATATGATTATAGTCTATGACGGGCCGGGACTTTTTTCATCTGCACGTGTGTGGTGGATGTTCCGTGTCATGGGTGCGAAGCGTGTTTTCATACTTGATGGCGGTATTGATGGTTGGCAGAAGCTCGGCTTACCAGTGACATCAGAACCAACAGTCAAAACTTCAGTAAAATTTGTGCCGTCATATCAAGAGAATGCAGTTGTTTCTTTTGAGGAAATGCGCAGCATTGTTGATCAGCGCAGCGCGCAAATTGCCGATGCCAGAGGAGCTGGGAGATTTACTGGCAGTGATGCTGAACCGCGGGCAGGTATGCGTTCTGGTCATATGCCAGGCGCCAGAAATGTTCCGGCTACGGTGCTGTCACAAGATGGCAAGTTGAAAAAACTATCTGAATTGCGTGCAATTTTTGACGATGCCGGCGTGGATTTATCTCAGCCAGTTGTTACAAGTTGTGGTTCAGGTGTGACGGCAGCAGTTATTAGTCTCGCTCTTGCTTCTCTTGGTCATGAAAAAAACCGTTTATATGATGGTTCATGGAGTGAGTGGGGAGGCCGCACCGATACGCCAGTGGCTACAGGTGAAGCTGAGTGATAATATAATGTAGCTCAAGCATATATTTAAATGTTTGAGCTACTCGATTGCCAGTATTAGACCTGTTGTTTGATAGCAGACACAACTAAGGCTTAATAAGCCGCAGAGAGAGAAAATGAGCTTAATAACAGCGCGTGTCACTCATCTTGTGTTGAAAAATCGTCGAAATATTCCAACCCCAGCACCTATTGGCATGAAACTTGCCATTATGCGGGCAACCAATATACCAATCCATTTTTATCGTTATATTTATGAGCAAGTAGGGCGCAAATATAACTGGATGCTGCGCCGCGTGCAAAGTGATGTTGAGCTTGCTATGGCAATTCACTCAGACAAATGTGAAATACAAATATTATATGTCGATGGAGCACCAGCTGGTTTTTTTGAGCTCGACCTTTCCACGCTGCCAACCTCTGTTGGTGTTACTTATTTTGGGTTGATGGCTGACTTTCAAGGCCGTGGGCTAGGGCGCTTCTTCTTGCACGAAGCAATTGATTCAGCATGGTCGCATGATCCTGAAAAAATCACCCTGCAAACCAATTCAATGGATAACCCGCGAGCTTTACAGCTTTATCAAAAAATGGGGTTTGTTGCTGAATCGTGGTCCGAAGAAACAATCGAAACTTGGTCTGAGGATAAATAAAAAGCTGTTCATAATGTCTTGAGCAGCTAGTTTTGTTCGAAATATCTAAAAAATTATTTGCGTTTCTTAATCGAGCCAACAGCGACTTGATCGACGCGCTTCAAACTCATGCCAATAACAGGAATAAGCTCTTTATCAACGCGCACGGAGACCGTAACATTCATAGTATTCGGATCTGAAATGCGGGCGAGCATAGCACCATCGAGTTCTTTGCGGTTAAGGCCAAGAACGACACGGTCGCTATTGACGGATCCAGAGACTATATCCAGCCCCTTACCTGCAGCTCCGTCATTAAACGCCCCATTATATGATTTTCCGCTACGCAGCACTGTAGCTTTCATGGCTTGTGAAAAAACACCCACACGGCATGAACCATCCAATGTCATGCCAATCTTGGCTTCTGGTGTGGTTCCGGCCAGAGTGCAGACGAATTTGGTGCCTTTATATTTTCCGGCAACAACTTCACCCGGTCCAGTCCATTCGCCTTTAATATTTTGAAAAAATTCAGCATCTTTATCCGCAGCATAACTTAACGGAGTAAAAGCCGTCATTGCTGAAAGGATAGTAGTGGCCAGAGCTATTTTTTTCATTCGATGCTCAATATAATCTGATTTGAGTATGATTTTTCACAATCGTTTTTACATTGCAAAAACGCTGATGACAACAGCCTCTATAATGAACATTAATGGTTAATTCTTAGTTTCCATATATCTTGGATCAGCAATATATGACAGGTTGGGGCATTGATTGGCCACAAAGCTAACCACGCTTTGGATCGCTTTAAAAGAAAAGCCCGCTAAAGTGAGCGGGCTTTCATAGGTGTTTCTGCTCTTAATATTAGCAGGAGTAATACATTTCAAATTCAACGGGATGAGGCGTCATGTCGTAACGTTCGACCTCCGCCATTTTCAGTTGGATGAAGCTGTCAATTTGATCGTCTTCAAAGACACCACCAGCTTTAAGAAACTCACGATCCTTATCCAGGCTTTCCAGGGCTTCACGCAGAGAAGTTGCAACAGTCGGAATTTCTTTGAGTTCGTGTGGCGGCAAATCATACAGATCTTTATCCATTGGCTGACCTGGATGGATTTTGTTTTTGATACCGTCAAGACCAGCCATCAAGAGTGCCGCAAAGCAAAGATATGGATTGGCTGTTGGATCTGGAAAACGGACTTCCACGCGCTTGGAATTTGGAGAGGTTCCAAAGGGAATGCGGCAGGATGCAGATCGGTTGCGCGCTGAATATGCGAGCAGAACCGGTGCTTCATACCCAGGGACAAGGCGCTTATATGAATTGGTTGATGGATTGGAGAAAGCGTTGATCGCTTTGGCATGTTTGATCACGCCACCGATAAAATAGAGACAGTTTTCTGATAGACCGGCATATTCATTGCCGGCAAATACTGGTTTGCCGTCTTTCCAGATGGACAAATGCACATGCATACCAGAGCCATTATCACCAAATACAGGCTTTGGCATAAATGTAGCAGTTTTACCATAAGCATGAGCAACCTGATGCACTACATATTTATGGATTTGCATTTTATCCGCATTGCGCACCAATGTATCAAATTTCAGGCCCAGCTCGTGCTGACCTGGTGCGACTTCATGGTGATGCTTTTCAACCACAATGCCCATATCGCTCATGATCGAGAGCATTTCAGAGCGCATATCCTGCAAATTGTCGATTGGCGGAACGGGGAAGTAGCCGCCTTTTACACGAGCGCGGTGTGCAAGATTGCCATTTTCATATTCTGTATCATCATTGGTCGGGGATTCAGAGCTGTCTAGCTTGAAGCCGGTATTGTAGGGATCGGTTTTAAATCTTACATCATCGAATACGAAGAACTCGGCTTCAGGTCCGACATAGACTGTATCACCAAGCGCTAATGATTTTAGATAGGCTTCAGCTTTTTTTGCGGTGGTGCGTGGGTCACGGCTGTAAGTTTCCCCTGTGATTGGGTCAAGAATATCACAGAGCAATACCATCGTGGATTGTGCAAAGAACGGATCCATATGTGCGGTTTGAACATCCGGCATCAGTACCATGTCGGATTCGTTGATTGCCTTCCATCCTCCAATAGAAGAGCCGTCAAACATAATCCCATCTGTAAACATATCCTCATCGACCATGCCGACATCCATTGTCAGATGGTGCAGCTTGCCCTTGGGGTCTGTAAATCTCAGATCGACGAATTTGACTTCATTGTCGCTGATCTGCTTGAGGATGTCGTGCGCGGTCGTCATGATGTTTTTCCTATAAACAGGACGTGGAGGAATATTTTAAGCTGGATCAGATAGCATCCGGGCCAGTTTCACCGGTGCGGATGCGTATCACTTCTTCTATATGGGAGACGAAAATTTTACCGTCGCCGATACGGCCGGTCTGAGCGGCCTTCCGGATCGCTTCGATAACACTATCGGCTGCTTCATCGGCAACAACGACTTCAACTTTAACTTTGGGCAGAAAATCGACAACATATTCAGCGCCGCGATAAAGCTCTGTATGTCCTTTCTGTCTGCCAAATCCTTTGGCTTCCAAAACTGTAATTCCCTGTATGCCGATATCCTGAAGAGCTTCTTTCACTTCATCAAGCTTAAAGGGCTTTATGATGGCTTCAATTTTCTTCATCGGTACAGGGTCTCCGACCTTAGTGTTGAAGAGGAGTCACAAACGAGGTTAAATGCAGTGGTAACATATAAAAAAGCAATAGCTTAGTCATGTATTTATCGCAATCACTAGATGTTTTTATTGCAACAGTTATATTCATATCACACACTGTAGATGTCCCCATTTAAAAATATCGCTTTTACTGGTTCTGCAATGGAGTAACTTCTCATATGTTTGAATTGTTAACGACCGAGCAAATGTCAAAAATCGATGCTTTGCTATGGAGTGAGATGGAAGATGGATTTCATCTCATAGAGCGTGCGGGTACCAATGTGGCTCAACTTGCGCTCACAATGTTTCAAGCTGATCAGCCGATCGCGGTTTTGTGCGGAGCAGGAAATAACGGGGCAGATGGGTATATTGCCGCAACACTGTTAAAAGATGCCGGACGCGATATTGTTTGTTTCGCTAAGCCTTCAAAAAATCCGAATACTCTTCGTGCCAAAGATTTGTTTTCAGGTGCGGTAAAGACTTTTGCCAATTTTGATCCATCCCAGTTCGGTGGGGTTATTGACGCACTCTATGGGGCAGGTTTGAATGCGCCTCTTACAGGTGAAGATACTGAAATAGTCCAGAAAACGAACCAATCGCAAATACCAGTTCTAGCTGTTGATTTACCTAGCGGAGCAGATGGTACGACCGGAGAAGTGAACGGGCCTGTCATGAAATCCAGAGCGACGGTTACCTTTTTTAGAAAGAAAACCGGACACCTGTTACAGCCTGCAAGATCTTATTGTGGCGTTGTGCATTTAACCGATATAGGGATCAATGACGATATTCTATCAAATGATGAATTTGCTTATTTTGAGAATGATTTAAATTTATGGATTAATAAATTTCCTTATCATAGTGAAAATACATATAAATATGAAAAAGGCCATGTGGCAGTATTGTCCGGACCCGTGTCACAGGCAGGTGCCTCACGCTTAAGCGCAACAGCGGCATTAAGAATAGGTGCAGGTGCCGTTACGATTGTTGCCCCTGAGGCTTCAATGCAAGCTCACGCATCTCATATTACTTCGGTGATGCTGCGGCAGACACGTAATGAGCGTGATATTACTGACTTTATTGAAGCAAGAAAAATATCTTCTGCTGTTATAGGGCCAGGCTATGGCAGTTTAGAAATGGCCAAAACTCATGTTTTAGCATTGTTGAAGAGTAAGACACTGAAAACGCTTATTCTGGATGCCGATGCAATATCAGCATTTGATGGCGCGCCGGAGGAGCTCTTTAACGCAATCAAAAACTCTTTAGTTAAAGTCGTTATGACGCCACATGAAGGTGAGTTTAAACGGATTTTCCCGCATTTATCGGCAAGCCGTACAAAGTCAAAACTAGATCGCGCACTGCGTGCTGCAAGGCTTAGTCATGCAGTCATTATATATAAGGGGCCGGATAGTGTTGTTGCAGAGCCAGAGGGCAGGGCAATCATTAATGCTAATGGTACACCTCTATTGGCAACCGCAGGTTCAGGGGATGTGCTGGCGGGAATGGTTGCGGGATTAACCGCGCAATCAATGCCGTTTTTTGACGCAGCAGCAGCGGCGGTCTGGATTCATGCCGAAGCAGCAAGACGATTTGGCGCAGGGCTTATTGCAGAGGATTTACCACAGCAACTTCCGGCGATTTTGAGCAGGATTTTGAGTAGCCGTAATTAATCAACAGATTAAAAGCTGCCGAACTGTTGGCAGCTTTTAAATATTTCAGCCTAAAACATGGCCCAGAACATATGGCCCAGAACATATGGCTTAGTCGTTTTATTCAGCAGCCTGTATCTTTAGAAGAGGGCGGCGCTCTAATACTTCCTTGAGGAACTTGCCTGTATAAGAACGTGGTTCGTTGATGATATCCTCAGGACGTCCTTCTGCGACGATTTCCCCACCGCCATCACCACCTTCAGGTCCTAGATCGACAATCCAATCAGCCGTTTTAATAACTTCTAGATTATGTTCGATAACCACAACAGTATTGCCCTGATCGACGAGTTCTTGAAGAACTTCAAGTAGCTTGGCAACATCATGGAAATGCAAACCTGTTGTTGGCTCATCAAGAATATAGAGGGTTCGTCCCGTTGCTTTTCTGGACAGCTCTTTTGCAAGCTTTACACGCTGTGCTTCACCACCTGATAAGGTTGTGGCTTGCTGTCCCACTTTAATATAGCCAAGGCCTACTTTAACCAAAGTTTCGAGTTTATCGCGCACATTGGGTACGGCAGCAAAGAATTCGGCACCTTCTTCGACCGTCATATCCAATACATCGGCAATAGATTTACCCTTAAAGAGCACTTCCAATGTCTCTCTATTATAGCGCTTGCCGTGACATACATCACACGTCACATACACATCCGGCAAGAAGTGCATCTCGATTTTAATGACACCATCACCCTGACAGGCTTCGCAGCGCCCCCCTTTCACGTTGAAAGAAAAACGACCTGGCTGATAGCCGCGTGCTTTGGCTTCCGGAAGACCCGCAAACCAGTCACGAATTGGTGTAAAAGCGCCCGTATAAGTCGCAGGGTTGGAACGTGGAGTACGTCCAATTGGCGACTGGTCAATATCGATGACTTTATCGAGAAACTCCAAGCCCTCAATGCGTTCGAATTCTGCTGGCTGCTCACGTGAGCCCATAATTTTGCGTGATGCGGCTTTAAACAGAGTTTCGATCAGGAAGGTGGATTTACCACCACCTGAAACGCCTGTCACAGCAGTAAATGTGCCAAGCGGAATATCCGCTGTAACATTTTTAAGGTTATTGCCTTTTGCGCCAACAACACGAATGCGTTTTGTTTTCGATATTTCGCGACGCTCTGCAGGTATATTCACTGAAAGATCGCCAGACAGATAACGGCCCGTTAAAGAGTTTTTATCAGCAATTATCTCAGCAGGCGTGCCCTTAGCGATGATCTGACCACCATGAATTCCTGCAGCAGGGCCAATATCAATCACATAATCTGCGGTTAAAATGGCATCTTCGTCATGCTCTACGACAATAACCGTATTGCCAAGATCACGCAGATGCCGCAGCGTATCAAGTAGGCGAGCATTATCGCGCTGATGAAGACCGATTGATGGCTCATCAAGCACATAAAGAACGCCGGTCAGTCCTGATCCAATTTGTGATGCCAAGCGTATGCGTTGGCTTTCACCACCGGATAAAGTACCAGAATTTCTAGCTAAAGTAAGATATTCCAAGCCGACATCATTCAAAAAACGAAGGCGCTCGCGAATTTCCTTCAAAATGCGAAAAGCAATCTCGTTCTGCTTGTTATTAAGCGATTGATCAATATTGCCGAACCATTCGTCTGCCTTACGAATGGATTGCTCAGTAATCTGTCCAATATGCAAGCCGCCGACTTTTACTGCTAATGCTTCAGGCTTTAAACGGTAGCCATGACATGACGGGCAGGGGGAGGAAGACATGAAGCGTTCAATCTCTTCACGTGCCCAGGAGGATTCTGTCTCCTTCCAGCGGCGCTCCATATTGGGGATAACACCCTCGAAAGACTTAGTTGTTTGATAGGACCGGCTGCCATCATCGTAAGAGAAAGTAATTTCCTTACCCTTGGTACCATAAAGAATAACTTTACGAATATCCGCGGATAAATCATCCCAACGCTGAGAAAGATCAAAGCCGTAAACTTTGCCTAGAGATTCCAATGTTTGGCGATAATAAGGGGACGATGACTTAGCCCAAGGCGCGATAGCCCCCTGAAGCAGAGTCAATTTCCCATCAGGAATAATTAATTTGGGGTCAATAGCCTGCTGGGTTCCCAATCCGTCGCAAGTCGGGCAGGCTCCAAAGGGGTTGTTGAAAGAGAATAGCCGTGGCTCAATTTCAGGAATGGTAAATCCCGAGACTGGACAGGCAAATTTTTCGGAAAAAATTAGGCGCTCATGTGTTTCATTCTTAGATTTATTGGCTGATCCGCCAGCCAATGCCTCAGGAGGCAAAGGTTTGTCTGCAAATTCTGCAACGGCTAAACCTTCAGATAATTGCAAGCATGTTTCCATACTATCCGCGAGGCGCGACGCCATATCGGCGCGTACAACGACACGATCAACAACAACATCGATGTCATGTGTAAATTTTTTATCAAGGGCAGGGGCATCTGCTATTTCATAATAAGCGCCATCGATTTTCACACGCTGAAAGCCTTTTTTAAGCAGCTCAGCCAGCTCTTTGCGATATTCACCCTTACGGCCACGCACAATTGGTGCAAGTAGATAGAGTCTTGTACCTTCCGGTAGTGCCAAAACACGATCGACCATTTGGCTGACCGTCTGGCTCTCGATAGGCAAACCGGTAGCTGGCGAATATGGAATACCGACACGCGCAAACAGCAGACGCAGATAGTCGTATATTTCAGTAACTGTGCCAACCGTTGAACGCGGGTTACGGCTGGTTGTTTTTTGTTCAATTGAGATGGCCGGTGACAGACCATCAATCTGATCAACATCCGGCTTTTGCATCATTTCCAAAAACTGACGTGCATAAGCAGAAAGGCTCTCAACGTAGCGACGTTGACCCTCGGCATAAATCGTATCAAAAGCGAGTGACGACTTTCCCGAACCGGAAAGACCTGTCATCACAATCAGCTTGTCACGTGGTAAATCTATATCAATATTTTTAAGATTATGCTCTCTGGCACCACGAATAGATATGAATTTTTGCTCGCTCATAGGCGCATCACCTGTTTTTTGAACAAAGTTATGAAACCGGAATTTATCACTGATAAATGTTCCATAATTATTA
>CANQXU010000077.1 GCA_947627865.1 uncultured Paenochrobactrum sp.
GTCAGCATATACATAATGATATTGATGCCGGCACGCTGTGCATAAATTCTTTGCATCGGATCATTTGGAACAGTCGGGTAGAGTGGCTCACCTTGTTCATTCAGCGCCCAAGCACTGGCAAAGTCATTGCTTGTAATTAAAATGGGACTGACGCCGTCACCTGTTCTGACAGGGCGGTTCTCATGAGCGTCTGTAGTTCGACTGGCTTCAATCCACAATGGGCCGCCGCGAAAACGACCTGGGAAATCCGGCATGATGTAGAAGGATTTGCTTAAAACATGATCTGTTGGCACTATTTCCAATGGGGGTATATTCATATTATCTAGTATTAGGCGAAGGCGTTGATTGGCGGGCGTTTGATCATTGCCGAGATTAGAGGCAATTTCATATTGATCCTGCGTATCGAATAGTACCGTTCCGCCTTGCTGCATATAGGCATTTATTCTGGCTAGTGCTTTTTCCGATGGAATTGGTGCGTCAGGGGTTATCGGCCAATAAATAATTGGATAAAAAGCTAACTCATCCGTTTCCGGATCAAGCCCTGCTGGCTCTCCGGTTAGAATCGTTGTTTTTTCGTCCAAACTATAGCCGAGCCCACGCAGACCTTCCAGACTGAGCGCATCGGTTGCTGCATTTCCGGTCAATATATATCCAAGATGTGTGGCTGAAGCTGCCTTTATTAATTTCTCATCATCAGATTTTGTGTCATCCCTCATTGGCGTGTTTTGTGAAAATGCAGGCTGTGAAGGCAAAAAAGAACTTATCAAAGCCGTTGAGAGAAAAATGGCTAGCAAAAAACTGGAGAGTGAGTTTCGCTTTCTAAGCATTTTCAATCTCCCGCTCAGCCAGATCATCATGAGTGTATCAAGCGCCAGCAGCAAGGCGGCGATTGCCAAGAAAGGGCCGCGCAGTGCAACTGAACCGGTTTCTTGATAGGGCATAAGTTTCATATTGGCTATATTTTGCGGCTGCTCGATTTTCTCAAACTTAGTGTCTTGAGATAAAAGATTGAGGGCAAATAATTCGTCCGGCAAATCATACAGTCCGGGTGGGTTATCAATGCTGACTGCTGGTTGTTCACTTTTTGTGATGATAAGCGGGCGCGTTTGGGGTGTTGGTGAGCCAAGCTCGCCTTGCGCTGACAAAATTTGATAGGGGGGCAGATTAACCCGTTTTTCATGGGAGCCGGAGTGCTGTTGTTTAGATGAAAGGCTGGTAGATTGCGTTAAAATATTACGCATCATATCAACAAATGTTCCGGAAATTGGCAGGTTTGACCATGTCGCATCCGGTGCAATATGAAAGAAGATAATTTGTCCGCTACCGCGTTTTTCACCTGTTACCAATGGGGTGCCATCCGCAAGGCTGGCATAGGTTTTTTCATAAAGTTGAGGAGCTGGTTCTGCCAAAAGCTGCCTTGATATGGTGACATCGTCAGGAATATTCAAACCTGAAAAAGGTCCGTTATCGCTGAAATTCGCCAGTGCTTGTGGCTCTGACCATGATAAAGTGCCACCAAGGCTACGTTCGCCACGCCTGAGTTTTACCGGAAGTAGACTATCATCATTTGTGGCTGCCGCCAGTCCATTGCCAGCAAAGCGGATAAGCGTGCCGCCATCCTCAGCAATCCATTTGCTGAGGCGTTTTTCAATCTCAGTTGGTAATTTGCCGACATCAGCCATAGCTATAATATCTGGCTTTTCTTCTAAGAGTGCCGGCACAGTTTCCATCAGGTCAGCCGATTGCGGGCGGAGCAGATCTGCATAGGGCTCTAAGGCTTTGCTGATATAATAAAGGGGTGACAGCAATGGTTGTGCCATGTCGGTCTCTTGACCGGAAATGAGCGCTACGCGGCGACGTTTATTGCTTTCATCGATGAGCCATACAGCACCCGCTTGTTTGGCATTCTCAATACGGATAGCTACAAAGTCATTGCGTAACTCGACAGGCTGATTGAAGTGTGCTTCAGCACGTTCATCTTCTAGCGCAAATGTGAGTTTTGTCTGCGCTATCGGGCGGCTCTGCAGATCATAAGCTATAAGAGTATAATCAGCTTGGCTCTGGTTCTCCAGCGAGCGAATAGCCGTTATATGCATGCCGTTACTGTCATTATGGGCAGAAGTAAGACCCGTGAGTGAAGTGATTTCACTCTCATACCATAGCAATTCATTGGCAATTGTTGCCAGAGTGCTGAACGCTTCGGGGTCATTTAGCATTCTTAGTCCGTCGTTGAGATAAGCGATATCCAGTTTTTCGTCTGATGAAGCAGCCTGAGCAAGCCTTTGAAAACTTTGAACCCTGTCAATATTAATCGGCATGACTTGCATGGTATTGAGTGCTTCAGCTGCTGCCTTAGCGTCAAAAGGGCCAATTTGCGCGTTTGGTTTATTGGCAGTGCCTAGAATATAAATTGGCGCATTACTATTTTGAGCATCCATAATAAGACGGGTTGCAGCATCAATCTTGTTTTGCCAATCAGGCGCGGAAGACCAGCCATTATCTATGATGATAGCGACTGGATGTGCGCTGGTAATGAGCGGTCTATGAGGGTTCCACACCGGATTGGAGAGTGCGAGGATTACAAGAGCGGCAATAACAAGCCGCAGCACAGTCAACCACCAAGGGCTTTTGCTTGGTGTTTTATCTGCCTTGAACAGAGTGTCCAATATCCGTAACGGAGGAAAAACTTCGCTATTTGGCTTTGGCGGTGTCATACGCAGCAGCCACCAGATCAATGGCAGTGTCAGCAAGCCAGCGAGCAAAAACGGGGAGCCGAATGTCAGTGGTAACAGATTCATAAATTTACCCCGACAGACATGCTTAATCTTTCATGCAGTTGCAGCATTAGTGGCGATAGTGATTTATCCGTATGATGCGTTAGAAAACTCCAGCCAAGGCGATTGCAGTAAGCTTCTAAGTGCTCGCGTCGCTGTAGGTAGAGTTTTTTATAGTCCAGCGCATAGGCTTCAGCACGTTCAGTGATTATTTTTCGTCCGCTGCCAGGTTCGATAAATTCGGTTCTGCCGGAATAGGGAAACTGTTCTTCCGCAGGGTCAGAAATTTCAATTAAATGCGCACGTATGGCTTTGGAAGAAAGATTGTCCAGCAAAGCCTGTAATTCTGTTTGTGGTTGCAAGAAGTCGCTAATGATAATTGCTTCGCTATGCGGTGAAAAATATGATGTCTTGGGTGCTTTTTCGAGCATGTCGGGATTGGTCAGCAAATTCTGCGCCAGCGTGTTGGCAAGAGTTTCTGCTCCATGACGCATGGTCTTGGGCGGCATGATCTGTGGCCAGCCAATCCGCTCACCCGAACGGGCAAGGGTTTCTGCCAAAGCAAGTACGAGAGTGAGGGATTTTTCCTCTTTGGATACTGCTGCTAAGCGAGAGCGAAATTGCATGGAAGCTGACATATCAGCAAAGAGCCAGACAGTATGCGCTGTTTGCCATTCTCTTTCACGCAAATAAATATGGTCATCACGGGCAGAGCGTCGCCAGTCGATATGCGCCAGATTATCCCCTTGATTATAAGGGCGGAATTGCCAGAAATTATCGCCTGTGCCTTGCCGGCGCCGACCATGCCAGCCTTCCATTATGGTGTTGGCAACGCGCTTGGCTTCAACCATCAACTCCGGCAGCTGCGCGGCCAGATTTTTTGCTTTCAGTAAATATTCATCAGGCCGTGAAGCTTGTGCGGTTGCACCAATTGTGCTCATCAGATTGTGCTTTTTACCAAATTTCGAATAATTTGCTGCTTTGTCAGTCCTTCAGCGCGTGCAGTAAAATTTAGCGCCATACGGTGCAGCATGATCGGCTCGGCGAGAGCATGGACATCATCAATGGACGGAGCTAAGCGGCCTTGATAAAGCGCACGTGCCCGAATACAGAGCATGAGTGCCTGACTGGCTCGCGGACCTGGCCCCCAAGCAATATGTTCTTTTGCATGGATATTGTCTGCATCAGGGCGGGCAGAGCGTATCAGTTTTAAAATAGCATTGAGCACAGCATCCGAAACCGGCATACGGCGGATCAATTGTTGCATTTCTTTCAAGCGCTCAGCGGTTATGATGGGTTGAGCCGTTTTGGTGGTGCTTCCTGTGGTGGCGAGCAGAATTTGCTTTTCTGTTTCGAAATCAGGGTACTTTATATCAACCTGCATTAAAAATCTGTCGAGCTGTGCTTCTGGCAGCGGATAGGTCCCTTCTTGCTCAAGCGGATTCTGCGTTGCTAAAACATGAAAAGGTGAAGGGAGGTCATAGCGCTTGCCAGCGACAGTGACATGATATTCCTGCATGGCTTGCAAAAGTGCGGATTGGGTGCGTGGTGAGGCGCGGTTGATTTCATCAGCCATCAGCAATTGGGCGAAGATCGGCCCCTTGATATAGCGGAACGAGCGGCGACCATTTTCGTCCTGATCCATGACCTCCGAGCCGATAATATCTGACGGCATCAGATCAGGTGTAAACTGCACCCGTTGCTCTGCCAGTCCGAGCACAGTTCCAAGCGCTTCCACCAGTTTGGTCTTTGCCAGACCGGGAACACCAACCAATAATGCGTGGCCGCCAGCTAATAAGGCGATCAAACTATGCTCGATGACGGCTTCCTGGCCGAAAATCACTTCGCCGATACCAAAACGTATTTTGGCGATATCATCCAATGCCCGTTCAGCTTCTGCGATAAAAACTTTTGGATCAATTGTGTCTTGTATAATTGCTGGGGCGGCTTGGCTCATCTTTGACCTCATGACAGGCACCGGATCAGTGGCACTGCACGTAAATTGCTTTATGATACTGACAAGCCGTGAAAGGATGACCATTTCATGGCTGACGAAAAGGTTTTATCAGGAATAACAGAGTCGGATAGCAAAAAGCACCCCTTCAACAATTAACCAGTGACTAAGATGATGAAAAAGACTGAAAAAGCAATGCCTCAGCCGGTTGATGCAGCTGTGATGCCCAAAACAGGCAGCAGCTTAGATGATTTATTTGCCCGAGCTGCATCTGATAGTCGTTTGATCGAAGGTGCGAAAGAACGAAGCCTACCGCCTGTTGAGCGTTGGGAGCCTGATTTTTGCGGTAATATCGATATGGTTATTAAGGCTGATGGCCGTTGGCATTATATGGGGTCACCCATTTCGCGGCCAGCAATGATCAGGCTCTTTTCGACCGTTTTACGAAAAGATGCGGATGGGCGTACATATTTAGTAACGCCAGTTGAAAAAATAGGTATCAGTGTTGAAGATGCACATTTTATAGCTGTTGAAATGAATATATTGGGGGAGGGGATGACGCAGCAACTGACTTTCCGCACAAATCTTGGTGATGTGATTGAAGTTTCTGAGAAAAATCCGCTTAGATTTGCACTTGATGATGATAATAATGGTTTGAAGCCTTATATTTTGGTGCGAGGAAGACTTGAGGCATTGGTGAGCCGGGCTGTGACATATGATCTGGTCATGCTTGCTGAAGAGGTCGAGATGGAAGAGGGAACGGCAATGGTCATATATTCAGGAGGCACAGCTTTTACTTTGCCTTGTTGATAATGTGAGAATGAACGAATTGAGGATTATTGATGGGCGAGATGCTGACAGCTGATAAAAAACAAAGCGGACTATTGCCTTTCAGCGCACAGGATTTTGCACGCCGTGTTTTCTCGCTAAACGGTCATTCAACGCGTGATAACGACCATGTTTTCAAACAAGGAGACAGCCGGATATCCATCGACCATATGTTTGGCGATCACGCACTTAATCCTGATTTTGCACCTGATATAAGAAATATCAAATTGCGCGATGCGGCTGTGCTGGTACCTGTTGTCGAAACAGGACAAGCGGCAAAAGTTATTTTAACGCAGCGCGCTAGCCATTTACGTCATCATTCAGGGCAAGTTGCTTTCCCGGGCGGCAAGGTTGATGTAGACGATATATCAGAAGAATTTACAGCTCTGCGCGAAGCGGAAGAGGAAATAGGCTTAGGTTATAATTCGGCGCAAATATTAGGACAGTTGCCGCATTATCTGTCAGGTAGCGGATTTGCGATTCGCCCTGTGCTCGCTCTTGTAAAACAGCCCTATCAACTGCGCGCCAATCCAGATGAAGTGGCCGATATATTTGAAGTGCCATTATCTCATCTAATGAACCCTGCCAATCATCACCTTGAAAGCAAAATGATCGGGGGGCAGGAAAGACATTATTATGTAATTCCTTTTGAAAAAAGAATAATCTGGGGCGTTACCGCAGGTATTATTCGCGGAATTTATGAAAGGCTCTATCGTTGAGCAAAACTGTATCTATTGCCGGACAGGCTGCGTGGTTAAATAATCCTGATCTGCAAAATTTGTTGCGTGTTTTGAACCAGAATGGTGGTGAGGCACGTATAGTTGGCGGTGCAGTGCGCAACACGCTTTTGGGTGTGCAAAGCACTGATATTGATATTGCTACAACACATTTGCCTCAAGAGGTTATTGAGCTGGCAAAGACCGCATCGCTGAAAGCTGTGCCGACTGGCATCGAGCATGGTACGGTTACAGTTGTTATCAACGGTGTGCCATTTGAGGTAACCACGCTTCGTATGGACATTGAAACTGATGGTCGACACGCCAAAGTGGCCTTTGGCAAAGACTGGAAGGTTGATGCAGAACGGCGGGATTTTACCATTAACGCGCTTTATGCGGATGCGGATGGCAAAGTTTATGATTATGTCGATGGCCTGGCGGATATTAAAACCAGCACATTGCGTTTTATTGGTGATGCAGAAGAGCGCATCCGTGAAGACTATTTGCGGATCCTCAGATTTTTTAGATTCTTTGCTTGGTATGGGAATGGCCGGCCGGAAGCACAGGGATTAAAAGCCTCGGCTAAACTTAAGTCTGGCCTTCAGGCCCTCTCGGCTGAGCGTGTTTGGGCAGAGTTGAAAAAACTCTTGAGTGCGCCTGATCCTGTGCGTGCTTTATTGTGGATGCGCCAATCAGGTGTTTTGACAGAGATTTTGCCGGAAAGTGAAAAATGGGGCATTGATGCCATTCATGGCTTGGTGCAGACCGAAAAAGATATGGAGTGGTCTGCCGATGCTTGTCTGAGACTTATTTCTATTGTGCCGCCTGACGAGCGCCGGATGGCGGAACTGGCCAAGCGGATGAAGATTTCCAATTCTGAAAAAAAGCGTTTGATTAATTGGGCCGAGACCAAGCCTGTTTCGTCGCAAATGTCTGCATTTGCGTTGCAGAAATTGCTGTATGAAGGTGATCAGGCGGCAATTATAGATCGTATCAAGCTTGCATATAGTGCCAAACGCAGTGTTGCGATCACTGATGATCAGGCGATGATTGATGCAGGAAAATATGCAGCATTGTTGAAAATAGCTGAAGAATGGGTGTCGCCTGTTTTTCCGGTTTCGGGCGCTGACTTACTAGAGCTCGGCTTTGCTAAAGGACCGGAGCTTGGGAAAAAACTAAAATCCTTGGAAGTTCAATGGATGGAAAGCGGCTTTTCACTCGGTAAAGACCAGCTGCTTTGTGATATCTTACCAGAATGATTTAAATTACTGAGATGTTTGTGAGATAAAAATGAATAAAGATGGTGCATCTGATCCTAAGCAGAGCTTTGGTACCGAGGGTATCGCTCCTATGGAGCGAGCAAGCTTTATCACGCGCTTTTTTATGGGCATTGTGTCCTTTGCGGAAAGGCTTAATCTGAAATATGCCAAGCTTGGCAATCCGCCAGTTTATGATAATAAAGTTTTCCCTTGGGTCTCAGAGATTGAGGCCGCTTATCCGGCTATTAGGGCAGAACTAACTGAAGTCCTTAAGCGTCAAAGTGAGCTGCCGGCTTTTCAGGATATTTCTTCGGACGTAAAAACTATTACCTCAGATAATGCTTGGAAAACGTTTTTCTTGCTGGGTTTTGGTGTCAAGTCGGAGGCCAATATTGAAGCTTGTCCGCAAACATGGAAAGCAGTTCAAAAAATACCAGGGCTAACAACAGCCATGTTTTCCATTTTTGAACCGGGGAAGCATTTGCCCCCGCATCGTGGCCCTTATAATGGGGTGCTTCGCCTGCATATGGGCATGATTGTTCCCGAACCTGCTGATAAGCTTGCCATTCGCGTGAAAGATCAGGTTTGCCACTGGCAAGAAGGTAAGGTTTTAATTTTTGATGATGCTTATGAGCATGAAGCATGGAACCATACTGATCATACTCGTGTAGTGTTATTCGTAGACTTTGTGAAGCCTCTTAAAATGCCGGCTAGATTTGTGAACTGGGCATTGATGAATTTAGCAATTTTTACGCCTTTCATCCGTGAAGGGTTGGATAATCATAAAGAATGGGAAAAGAAATTTTATGCCGAAGCCGAGAAGTTACGCAATCAGTGATGCTGAGCCGCTTCGGCATAATTTAGATATAAAATTGTCCTGAGCTCAAAAAATAAGGGCTTAAGGTACGTATAATGACAAAAGCTTGTAATCATAAAAGCTGGATGAAAAGCGAGATTGGATATCCAGTAATATGAGGGTTCATGAATATCAGAAGAGAACGTCCTGAAGATTACGAAGCGGTACGAATTGTTACCAAAGCTGCGTTTCGTAATGTTGAGCATAGCTCCCAGACTGAAGCGGAAATCGTTGATGCTTTACGAGAAGCATCGGTATTAACAATTTCGCTTGTAGCTGAAGAGCTGAATTCTTCGGGCGAAAAAGAAATCATCGGGCATATTGCTTTTTCTCCAGTTGCTTTTACAGGTGCTGAAGATGTAGCGACCGGCTGGTTTGGGCTTGGTCCTGTCTCTGTATTACCAGAAAAACAGAAGCAGGGTATCGGCAGTGCGCTGGTTCATGAAGGCCTGACACTTCTTAAAGTTGCAGATGCTAAAGGCTGTGTGTTGCTCGGTGATCCAGAATATTACAAACGCTTCGGTTTCAGAAATGATCCCAAAATGCGATTAAGAGATGTCCCGCAAGAATATTTTCTCACTCTTGCTTTTGATAAAGAAGAGCTTCCGGATGCAGATGTCATATATCATCCAGCTTTCGCTAGCAGCTAGCATGCATGAAAAAGGGTCGGATAAACCGACCCTTTTTTGATTTACGGCCATTTCACCATTGGTGGCATGGAGGACAAGATTGAATCAACATTGCCTCCGGTTTTGAGGCCAAAAGTGGTTCCGCGATCATATAGTAAATTGAACTCAACATAGCGTCCGCGCTGGGTCAGTTGTGCATCACGCTCTGCTTCAGTCCATTCTTTGTTGAAGTTTTGGCGTACAATATGTGGATAAACGACCGCAAAGCCACGCCCAACATCGCGGGTAAACTCGAAGTCTGCGTCCCAACCACCCGCTTCCGGTTCGGAATGGAGTTTGTCATAAAAAATTCCGCCAATACCGCGCATTTCGTTACGGTGGGGTAAGAAGAAATAATCATCACACCATTTTTTATAATGGTCATAATCTGCAACAGCTTTGTGCTTTTCACAGATAAACTTAAAGGTCTTGTGAAAAGCAACAGTGTCGGGATCTTCTTGAGTACGACGCTCAGCCAACATCGGTGTGAGATCAGCACCGCCGCCAAACCATTGACGTGTGGTTACAATCATACGCGTATTCATGTGAACAGTCGGTACATGCGGATTATGGGGGTGCGCTATGAGGGAAATACCGCTTGCCCAATAGCGAGGGTCTTCTTCAGCTCCAGGAATTTGTGCGCGAAACTCGGGAGAAAATTCGCCGTGAACAGCAGAGACATGAACGCCGACTTTTTCAAAGACGCGGCCATGCATCATTGACATAACGCCGCCACCGCCGCGTCCTTCATCTTTTTGCCAAGGTGTGCGAACAAAGCGCCCCGGTTCCCGATCACTCAAGGGACCAGCAAGTTCGTCTTCCAATTGCTCATATTGTGCACAGATGCGGTCACGTAATTCGCTGAACCAGTTATGTGCAATCTGTTTCTTTTCTTCAATATCATCAGGCAGTTGTGAAACTGTATTTGAGCTATGCATCTTTATCCCTTTGGGCTCTTCAAACTTGAAAAGCGGGTATCATCATGGGTCTTTGTTAAACTGTTAAAGATTTCTTACCAGACAACAGGCCTTGTGCAAAGTAAACTTCATGTTCTGGTTATAGGGAGGATAACTTTCCCGCAAAAACAGTCTTTAAAAGACAATATTGAGCATAATCATGCAAAATCTTATTGCTCAGGCTTAAAGGGAAAATAAGATACCTGTTTTTGCTATCGTTCGCCATTGATACCACGTTTTTTCCATTCATGAAAAGGCATGATATCTGGCTTGCCACCGCCTGCTTCATACCATGAATCAACGGCCCATTTGATGCCGCTTTGATCAATGATGACAGCAGTCCAATGCGGGTAGCGACCATCTAAAAAGAAACCTCGTGAGTCGCGCCGACTGACTTTATGTTGTTTCAGCAGATTTTTATCGGCCAAATATTTCAAAAAATTGGTCGTATTAAGCGATTCATCAACACAATCCATTTGCCCCCTAACGCGGCCTTTGCCAAATTCCATACGGGGGTTATCTCTGATGCCGATTGCTTTCGTGCTGCGTTCTTCAAAATAAGCGATTGCATTACGAAGGGCATCTCGTTCTTTTTGAGCGCTTTTTCCAGCGTTTTTCATGATTTTGGCGATGTGAGCCTGATCATTGGCACTTAAAATAAGCTTGGTTCTGTAATGGCAATCATAGCCATGACATATCTGAAAGCTGGATGCGTGGGTGTTTGTGACACTCCCGATTATTGCTAGTAGCACAAGCAAACCATAAAAACGCATCAACTGCCTCGGTTCTGGTCTTTTAAAAGTGTTAAGATGGCAGCAAGGCTGCCATCTCAGTCTTAAAATTATTTTGTTGTTTCGGTCTGCGGTGCTGCGCGCCACTTATCCCAATGATTGATAATATTGTCAGCATAGGTTTTGCCCACGCGATAAGCATTTTCAGTTGCAAGCGGGAAGCCGCCTGAATTTGCCTTGAGTGAATCATAGGCGCTGACATCATCGCCCTGACGGTCAAAATTAGATGCTGTGCGCAGCAGTGCAATACGATTGAAATCCAGTAAGCCCGCATCGGCGGCACGCTTCAGGGCGGTTAAGGTTGCGTTGTCTTCCATCTGCGAGGTGCAGTAGGTGCCTTTTCCATCGGTTTGCAGGCGTACCCATTTTTCCATGGATTCAGCAATTTTAGTTCCGTGCCAGTAGGTGTCACTTGAGAGTGTGTCACACATACCGACACTTGGTGCTGCTTTTGCAGCTTCTTGCGTGTAATGGCTCCGATAGTCTTTGGCGGTGTCACCATCAATGAGCTCTACATTGCGCGTGAGTTCAAG
>CANQXU010000078.1 GCA_947627865.1 uncultured Paenochrobactrum sp.
GAGCTGGATGTCGATGCTGCTAACAGAACCGTTGATATTCTGCTTGGCGGTGGCTCTGATCCGGTTATCACACAAAAGCCGGAAGGTGCATGGAGCAATGTAGTCATTGAAGAAATGCGCAAGCTCTGATTTTCAGCTATGAAGAAATGCGAACTAAAATAAGGCGGGGAAACCCCGCCTTATTTATAAAGTTTTATATTTCACTGCGGCTTTCTATTTTTAGCGCATTGTTCAACTCTCTTTGCAAACGAACCTCTTCATCTGCTTTTGGTGTCGTGAAGCGCCCCAGCAACAGATAGGCCACGGGCGTTACATAAAGCGTTGCAATTGTTGCAAGCCCAAGCCCGCCAACAATCACCCAACCCAGTGAAATTCTCGCTTCGGCACCAGCGCCGCTCGCCAAGATCAATGGCAAGCCACCCAGAACAGAACAGATCATAGTCATGCAAACCGGACGGAGCCGGATATTGGCAGCCTCTTCAATTGCTTCTCGTAATTTCATGCCACGATCGCGTAATTGATCAGCAAATTCGACTATGAGAATCCCGTTTTTAGCCATGATACCCACCAGCAACACCAAACCAATCTGGCTGTAAACATTCAGGCTTGTGCCACTTAAAATCATAGCGACCACAGCACAGCCCAAACCAAGCGGCACAGTAGCCATCACAATCAAGGCGCTGACAAAGCTTTCAAACTGCGCGGCCAACACCAATAAAATAATGATGATTGCAAAGCTGAATGTTATCATCAGCCCATATGAGGTTTCACCAAGCGTGCTCGCCTCAGCCAATGGCATAATATAAGCCCCTGCCGGCAGAAGAGGTGCTGCAACTTCCAATGCATTTTGATATGCATCGCCCAAAGCAAAATCGGGGCTTAAATTGGATGTGATTGCAACAGAGCGCAAACGCTGCTCACGCGCCAGTTGCGGGGGCACAGCCTCTTCCACCACAGTAGCAATGGATGACATCGGCACATAGCGCCCGTCACCCGTCCGCAAGAAAATATTCTCAAGCCCCTTAGGATCACTTACCGGATGGGTTGTGGAAACAAGCTTTACATCAAAGCTGCGATCTCCGACATAAACAGCACCAATTTTACGACCGTCCAGCATTGCTTGAACGGCATTGGCCAGCCCTGTAATATCGATGCCAAGATCAGATGCATGCTCACGGTCAATACTGATGGATAATTGCGGCTGTGTTGGCTCAACGGATAGTCGAGGCTGGGAATATCGAGGATCTTTTTCCAGCTCTGCAACTATATTTGCAGCAGACTTTTGCAATTGCTCATAATTATTGCCCAGAATAGCAAATTGCAGGCCGTTGCCAGCGCCGCGAATACCCAAACTATTAGGCTGCATTGAGAAAATACGCGCACCCGTAATATTCTTTATTCTCTCATTCGCATCAGCCATGATTTCTTGCTGGCTACGCTGTCTTTTATCCCAAGGGGCAAGGGTAAGAACAACAAAACCGGTGTTAGACGAACCAAAGCTACCGGAAATTGCGTAGGTTGTTTCAATCTCGCCTGTTTCCCGCAGCGGACGAAGCGCAACCTCAACCTTGTCCATTTGCTCACGCAGAAACTCGACGCTGACGCCTTGCGGCGCAAGAACACGCATCATTGCCATGGATCTGTCTTCGGAAGGGGTCAGCTCCTGTCTGAGCTGTGAAAATCCAACATAGCTCATTGCAGCAAAAGCAACAGCCAGACAAACAATGATCAACGGTGCATTCAAAGCCCAATGCAATGAGCGGCGATAAAACTGCCCAAGCATCCGGCCAAATTTGCGTATGCCACCTGGTTGGCTGTGCCCGTCACCTTCAATTTTTGCAATATCAGCAGCGCGCATAAAACGCGAGGCAAGCATCGGGCATAATGTTAGCGCCACAACTGCCGACAACAGCACGGCAATTGCCAATACAAAGCCAAACTCCCGGAATAATCCGCCAGCTTGACCAGGCAAAAACGAGATTGGTACGAATACTGCGACAAGTGTGAGTGTGGTGGCGATCACCGCAAAGAACACCTCTTGCGTGCCAAGAACCGCTGCCGCGCGTGGCCCCATTCCCTGATTACGCCGCCGTACGATATTTTCTAATACGACAATCGCATCATCCACCACCAGCCCAGTCGCCAAAACAAGAGCAAGCAATGTTAAAATATTGAGAGAAAAACCAACCAGATAGACGGCTGCAATGGTACCAATCAATGCAACAGGCAATGCAACTGCGGGAATTAATGTTGCACGCCAATCCCATAGAAATACGAAAATGACCAGAACCACGATGGTTCCTGCCACGCCCAATGCGATTTGAACCTCATGAATAGCACCATTGATGAAAGTGGCATCATCACTGGTGATTGTAACTTCCACCCCTTCCGGCAAATTTTCAGCCAAAGCCTCGACCGCTGCACGCACACCGGTTGAGATATCGAGTGTATTGGATTGTGCCTGACGCACAATACCCAAACCAATGGCAGTCTTGCCGTTTGAGCGTACTTCTGAGGTAATCAGATCAGGCCCCAAGGTAACGGTTGCTACATCACCGAGTTTCGTATGCCCCCTGATATATATATTTTCGAAATCTTCAGGCGTTTCAACATTCGCCGCCGCCCGAACCACAATGGCTTGTTCATCACTGCGTAACGAACCCGCAGGCGTATCCAGCGCCATAGTCGCCAGAGCCTTTGTGATATCAGCAATTGTCAGACCATAACTTGCCAATTTTGTCTGATCGACATCAATTCGGAAAATTTTCTCACGATCACCATTTATCTGGACATCCGCAACACCTGGCACCGCAGAGAGAACATCTTCTATCTGATCTTCAACCAGCACTGTCATGTCATCAATTGACATAGTCTGCGATGTAACAGCCAAGCGCATGACTGCATCAGCATTCGCATCTGCTTTGATAATGCGCGACGGGTCAGCCTCTTCGGGCAAACTATTAGTGATACGTGAAATTGCATCACGCATATCTGCGGCTGCAACGCTCAAATCAACGCCATCATTAAACTCAACCGTTACGCGGCTGCGTCCAAATGAAGAGGTTGAGGAAATTGCTTTTACACCGGAAACACGGGCAACAGCGTTTTCCAGAACCTGCGTCAGCTGCCGATCAATTGTTTGCGCGGAAGCTCCTCTAAACTCTGTGCTGATCGTGATAACAGGGCGATCAACATCAGGCATTTCGCGAATATCAACAGCATTAAACGCCGCAAACCCTGCGACCATTATGAGAACATTGATCACAAAAGCAAAAACTGGCCGACGAACAAAAAGCGCTGTAGAGCCGCCAATATTGCTAGTCTCGGGTTGGTGTTTATGACTCACACTGCATCCCTCTTATTTGCAAGCGGCAACATCTCTGCAGTTTCGCTCGTTTTGATCCGGACGCCTTGTCCTTCGCGCACAGACTGCACACCTTCGCTTACAACCAGATCGCCTGTCTCAATATCACCATCAACCAAAACACTGTTTGAATTACGCTGTACAATCCTGACTGGAACCCGATCTGCCTTGTCGTCTTTAATACGCCAAATATAAGGACCGTCAGCTCCCCATTGGATCGCCAACGGATTGACTGCTGGATAGCTATCACCCGGGAAAGCTAATGATACTGAAAAGGACATGCCTGCAAGCAGGCTGCCATCTGCATTATCAAAGACACCTTGTATACGAAGTGTTCTGCTGGTTTCATCCAGCATATTGTCTATAGCAGCAATTTGCCCTGCATGCTCCTGCCCTTTATTAGCAGTTGCATATGCTTTTAAAGGCAGACCAATACGGATTTGCGAGACGAAACGCTCGGGAATATATAAATCCATTCGGATTTTCGACGTATCATCAATTTTTACTATTTCTGTCTGGGGCGTAATATAATTGCCGCTATCAACCTGCAAAATACCTGCTGTGCCGGAGATCGGCGCATGGATTGATCTACGTGTTAGTGCAAGCTGTGCATCCTGAACCGCTAAACGTGCATTTGTTACAGCCAATTCCGCAGCGACAAGCTGTACTTCTGAAGCCGTATTTGTCTTACGCAAGCGCTGGATACGCTCCAATGTATGCTCTAGATCCTTGAGCACTGTTTGCGCTCTGGCCAATGCAATTTCTTCAGCCTCGGAATCAAGCTTGGCAATCACATTTCCAGCTTCAACAAATTCACCCGCAGCAATTTGAAATTGCTCTAATGTGCCAGCCGAATAAGGCGTGATAGCCACGGACTGCAGAGCTCTTGATGTACCTATAACCTCAAGACGGTCATTGATAACTTCCTCACGGACGGGATCAACCACGACCAAAGGTAAATTACCACCCCGCGTCGCTGAAGGATTAGCCTGACGCGTAGAGGCAGCAGTTATTTTGCCAGATTCAAGCTTTTGGTAATAAAGCCAGCCACCATAACCTACTGCAGCAATCACCGCGATGAGAGCAATCTGTTTCCAGATTTTCATTCAAGACTCCAGAATTTTTATTCTTTGCCGCCAATAACTACATATTTATAATATGTTGGTACTA
Organism: uncultured Paenochrobactrum sp.; assembly: GCA_947627865.1. Taxonomy (GTDB): domain Bacteria; phylum Pseudomonadota; class Alphaproteobacteria; order Rhizobiales; family Rhizobiaceae; genus Paenochrobactrum. Next base: position 4,535 of record CANQXU010000078.1, read on the forward strand.
ACCGTTAATTTATTTATATATAGCCATGATAAGCGCGGTTTTTCTGTCAACCACCCCTCCCATGCCTGATATTACTCAGCATGCCACTTTATGCACGTCCAATTAAATTTCTGTAATGATTATCTGAAAACATTTCTGTTAGATTGCTAAAAATCTATTTGCAGATAGTTTTCTAGTCTTTCCAGAAACTAAAACCATATAATTAAAAAGCGTTCCGTTAAAAGAGATGAATTACAGTCATTATGCGCGAAATAGTGTATTTAATTTTCTTATCCTATGATGTGCGGTTTAACTGGTTTTATTGGCAGCGATAATGTTTGACGAAGCGAATGATTTTAGCAGAGAGCGGAATTTTGCAGGTAACAATGCCATGATGAACAATGATAATACATTATCACAAGGCAATACCCCGCCATTTCTTCGTCCGCCATTCCTTCAAAGACTATCAACCAAGTTTCTTCTTCTATCGGTTTTATGTGTTCTGGTTGCTCAGGTCCTTATCTTTGTTCCTTCAATCGCGTCCATGCGTATTCGCTGGCTGGAAACTGAGCTGGCATCGGTTGCGCCCGTCTCATTGATCATAGAACGCAACACAACATTAGATATCCCCCGCCATGTTCAAGACATGGTTTTGCTGACCACCGACACCAAAGCCATCATTATCCGCGATGGGATATCATCGCGTATTCTGGCGATGACCGAAGTCCCCAAGCAAGTTACAGCAGAAATAAATCTGGATAATGTTAATGAAGCCGATGCGATTATTGGCGCCTTCGACACCTTGTTTTACGGTGGAAACCAATATCTGAAAGTTTATGGCACGATAGGTGATCGTGGTGAGATCCTTGAGATGATTATCGTTGATGACCAACTGCGCAAAGCAATGCTGGCTTTCTCGCGCAATATTGCATTAATCTCGTTATTGATCTCAGTGCTCGCGACTGGTTTTATTTATCTGGTCATCAATAATATGTTGGTGCGGCCAGTCACCCGCATGCATCGTAACATGATTGACTTTACACAAGCGCCCGACAACCCGCGCATGATCATCACACCAGATGAGCGCGATGACGAGTTGGGCATTGCACAAAGACAGCTTGCCTATCTGCAATCCAATCTTCAACGTACATTTGTAGAGCGCAAGCATCTGGCGGATCTGGGGCTGGCTGTATCGAAGATCAATCATGATCTGCGCAATATTCTTGCTTCTGCACAATTGATTTCCGACAGCCTGGCCGAGGTGCAGGACCCGTCTGTCAAGCGTTTTGCTCCACGTTTACTGCGCGCACTTAACAGAGCCATTCAATATACCGAGACAGTTATAGCTTATGGTCGTTCTCAAGAATCGGCCTCCAATATTCAATTGACCAATCTTTCAACACTCATAGAGGAGATCCAAGAAACGCTGCATATAACGAGCGATACTGGTATCGAATTTCAAAATAATGTCAGTGATGATTTTGAAATCTATGTGGATGGTGATCAGCTTTACCGCGTGCTTCACAATCTGCTCAAAAATTCAATGCAGGCTATTACTCAGATGGAGCAGACCGGAGAGAATACGACCAAACGAATTTGTATTAATGCCATCTATGATGACAAAAATGTTCAAATCGATGTGCAAGACACCGGACCTGGATTGCCCAAACTTGCGCGTGACTATCTTTTTGTCGCGTTCAGAGGGTCTACGCGCAAAGATGGCACCGGACTGGGATTAGCTATCGCTCATGAACTGGTGCGTGCACATGGTGGTAGTATCAAGCTTATTGATGATGGCGAGATTGGTACGCATTTTCGAATAATACTGCCGCGAAACATCTAAACGGGTTCAGAAAACTTTATATCTGCTTGATTCCATATATGAATATATTGGCCTTCCCCGCAGTTTCTGCAGGTACCGCCTGTTGATAAGTCATATTTTTTGGTCAAAAACAGTGAAATTCTAACTTTTCAGCAGTTTTTACAATTTATATCTCAATAAGCGCTTGCTTTTGAATGATAGCACTATTATCAAACGCACATCCTTGCTGCATCTAGCAGCACATTATTGCGCACCCGTAGCTCAGCTGGATAGAGCACCAGACTACGAATCTGGGGGTCAGAGGTTCGAATCCTTTCGGGTGCGCCATTCCTTCCCAAGATATACAAAACATATACTATTAAATCGATATAGCTTGTGATTTTACAAGAGCTTTTAAATCATTGGATTTAAAATAGAATCTCTCATCAATCTCATTTCCCCTTTGTCTGTTCCAATTTAAAAAACAAAGAATCTGGCCTTTTTTATTGGTCGTGAGCTTTATTGAGCGTATCTACCACGCAGCGCATGGTGGAATTTCATATATTTCATGAATTAAATCAGCAATCTTTGTTTTATAAACAAGAAGAAGCTGTTTTCTGAGAATATTTGCTTGCTTTTAGGCGCGAGCCCGATTATCAAACGCATATCGCCGCTGCAAAGAACGGCATTATGGTACGCACCCGTAGCTCAGCTGGATAGAGCACCAGACTACGAATCTGGGGGTCAGAGGTTCGAATCCTTTCGGGTGCGCCATTCTCATTTCAACAACAAAATTTAAAACGTGATAAAATACGCCGCCTGTAAAGTGCCTCATACTTTTAGGGTCAGTATTGCCCGTGTGTTTTTCTTATTATCGCTTCACTAGGGCATGTTCATTCTTGGGGTGAGAATCAACTTTCACGTATTTACCGCCTTTCACTCATCAACCACTTCAAATCGTCCTGCAAAGCCGCTTCTGCTTTTTTCTGCATCTCTTGATAGCAAGTCAATAATTCTTCGCCAAAACTGGTTAAAGCCGCACCACCGCCAGTCTTGCCCCCTCGTGTCGTTTCCACAACCGGCTGCAAAAACATATTATTCATTTGCTCAACCAGCAACCATGCACGCCGATAGGACATATCCATTTCCCTGCCGCCAGCCGAAATTGATCCGGTGGTGCGGATATGCTCCAGCAATTGTGCTTTTCCCCTGCCCAGCCGAAATTCGGGTGGAAAATCAATGCGCAAAATAACTTCAGCTGCTGAAGGCTTTTCAATTATATGAGGCTGATTTGTGGACATTTTAATTACCTGATCATGAACGACATCACCTTATGCCATTAATTTCAATAATTTAAAACTCACCCCCTCATTACCATCCCATTAGTGTAGCAATATGACGTGTTAATTTGCCGCAACTAAATAGGTCAATAATACTGTCCTTTTTAAAGTTGCTTTCTTGCGCATTTATGAATTTTATTTTTATATTTATTCGTTTTCAGAACTTATTTTGTAAGAAAGGTAATTTCCGTGTCAGAAGATCATCTTCTTGAGAGTGCATTGATCCGTCTAGATGAAGCAGCCAGTCACATTGACGTCGATGCTGATGTCATCGAAAAACTTAAATATGCACGAGAGACGATCAAGGTTCGACTAATGATCCGTATGGATGACGGTTCGCGGAAGTCTTTTCTTGCATGGCGCTGCCGCTATGATGACACCCGCGGCCCAACCAAGGGTGGCATCCGCTATCATCCTGATGCAACCGTCGAGGAAGTTGAAACTCTCGCTTTCTGGATGACATTCAAATGTGCGGTGATGAACCTGCCTTATGGCGGTGGCAAAGGTGCCATTCAGGTAGATCCGCGCACGCTCTCAAAGGCTGAGTTGGAACGACTCTCACGTGCCTATATCCAAGCATTTGCCCATATATTAGGGCCTGATCGCGATATTCCAGCCCCTGATGTCTACACCAATTCTATGATTATGGGCTGGATGGCTGATGAATATTCACAAATCGTGGATCGACACTCACCTGCGGTTATTACCGGCAAACCGCTGGCATTGGGTGGCTCGCTCGGGCGTGATGATGCGACTGCACGTGGTGGCTTTTACTTAATCAAGCACCTGACACCCGAACTGGCACTATCCAAACAATTGCGCACGACAATTCAAGGTTTCGGCAATGCGGGCCAGCATATGGCTCGGCTCATGGCAGCCGATGGTCATGTGATTGTTGCAGTATCTGATTCTTCAGGCGCAGTTTATTGTGACAAGGGCCTCAATCTCCCAGCCCTTTATGCTGCGAAGAATAATGGTCAATCTGTTGTCAGCACTGCCGGCCAGTATGGCCATAACGAAATGACACCTGACGAGTTGCTGGCAGTGGAATGTGATGTTCTGGTACCAAGCGCCATGGAAAATATGATCCATGCTGGCAATGCGGCATCAATTAAAGCCAAGCTCATTGTTGAATTGGCAAACGGGCCAGTGACAGCAGAAGCAGATTCAATTCTGGAGAAAAACAATGTCGTGATTTTGCCTGACATTCTTGCCAATGCGGGTGGTGTTACTGTTTCCTATTTTGAATGGGTGCAGAACAAACAAGGTTATTATTGGACATTGCCAGAAATACACCAGCGCTTGAAAGGCATTATGGAATCTGAAGGGCGCGCTATCTGGGACTTGGCTCAAGAGAAAAATATCTCTTTGCGAACAGCAGCTTATGTTTACGCATTGTTGCGCCTCGCGCAGGCGATCGAAGCTCATGGCACTCAAAGTGACTTTATGGCCTGATTTAAAGTGATCTGTATGTAAAACAATCATTCGTATGAAGAATATAAAAAGCAGCAGAGTGATCTGCTGCTTTTTTAAATTTAATCCCAGCTTAAAGCACCGCCATTTTGATATTCTATCACGCGGGTTTCAAAGAAGTTCTTTTCCTTCTTCAAATCCATCGTTTCCGACATCCAGGGAAAAGGGTTTTCCGTTTCATCAAAAACTCGCTCAAGCCCCAATTGTGCGCAGCGGCGATTGGCTATAAAATGCATATATTGCTCGCAAAGTGCAGCATTTAAGCCCAACAGCCCGTTTGGCATTGTGTCACGGCCATATGAGGCTTCCAACTCAGCGGCTTCTTTAAGCATAGCACGCACTTCACTTTGAAAGTCTTGCGTCCAAAGATGCGGATTTTCATGCTTGATCTGGTTAATCACATCAATGCCAAAATTTAAATGGATGGATTCATCCCGCAAGATATATTGATATTGCTCTGCAATGCCGACCATCTTATTACGCCGCCCCAATGACAGAATTTGCGCAAAACCTGTATAGAACCACATCCCCTCAAACACGACATAGAAAGCAATTAAATCACGTAAAAAATGCTGGTCTGTCTCTACTGTACCTGTTTGAAATGCACCATCATCCAGATTGCGTGTATAGTTTAATGCCCATGCAGCCTTATCGGTGATCGAGGGCACCTCGCGATACATATTGAACAATTCACCCTCATCCAGCCCCAAACTTTCAACAATATATTGAAAAGTATGGGTATGAACCGCTTCTTCAAATGCCTGACGCAGCAGATACTGACGACATTCCGGATTGGTCAAATGCCGATAGATAGCCAGCACAATATTATTGGCAACGAGGCTTTCAGAGGCAGCAAAAAAACCAAGATTACGCTTGAGCATAAGACGCTCATCATCCGTCAAACCATCTTTAGATTTCCAAAGTGCAATATCGGCCTGCATGGAAACTTCTGTTGGCATCCAGTGATTGTTGCAACCCGCCAAATATTTTTCCCAAGCCCATTTATATTTTAAAGGCAAGAGCTGATTCACATCAGCACGGGCATTAATCATGCGTTTTTCATCAACAGTGACGCGCGCTGCATTGCGCTCGATGAGACCCAACCCTGTTGCATCAGTGGGTGTATCATTATTATCGATTACAGGCATAAAAGCCGTTTGTTCGTCAGCCGACCAATCCAAACCGGACATGATATTCCCTTTCATTCTCTTCATGGTAGCGTATTTATTGCATCAGACCGGTGCGCCTACTGGCAGGCTTCACACTCTGGATCATCAATTGAGCAAGCCCTCACATCGCTTGCCGGAATGATGGTTTGCGGGGTTGAAGACGCGGATACTGCATTCAACTTGCCGTCTGTGCCTTTAAGTGTTGATTTTTCCACATGTGTTGCGGAGCGCGAGCGCAAATAATATGTGGTTTTCAATCCGCTATGCCATGCAAGCCGATAAAGCTCATCCAATTTACGGCCACTGGCATCGGCAATATAAAGATTGAGCGACTGCCCCTGATCAATCCATTTTTGACGGCGGCTTGCTGCTTGAATAAGCCATGCTGTATCAATTTCAAATGCCGTCGCATAAAGCGCTTTAAGGTCATCCGGAATGCGATCAATCTGGCCGATGCTGCCATCAAAATATTTAAGATCAGAGATCATAACCTCGTCCCAAAGATCCCTTGCTTTCAAATCATGCACCAATGCAGCATTCACCACAGTGAAATCACCGGACATATTCGATTTGACAAACAGATTTTGGTAGGATGGCTCAATAGATTGCGACACGCCGCAAATATTTGAAATTGTAGCTGTTGGTGCAATTGCCATACAATTGGAATTTCGCATGCCAATGCTGGTAACCCGCTCGCGCAATGCCTGCCAATCAAGCCGCTGTGTCTGGTCAAAAATCACACCACCGCGCGCTTCGCCAAGCATCTGGACTGAGTCAATTGGCAAAATCCCCTTTGACCAAAGTGATCCCTCATAACTTGCATAAGACCCACGCTCATCAGCCAAATCGACAGAAGAAGATATTGCATAATAAGAAATAGCTTCCATCGTTACATCAGCGAATTCAATTGCTTCATCCGAGCTGTACGGGATGCGCAATTTCTGCAAAGCATCCTGAAAGCCCATCAGCCCAAGTCCGACCGGACGGTGGCGCAAATTAGAACGGCGCGCTTCTGGTATCGTATAGAAATT
>CANQXU010000079.1 GCA_947627865.1 uncultured Paenochrobactrum sp.
GAAGGCGCAAAAGCTGCTTATTATCGTATGTTCGTTTCATATTTGCGCACTTTTACCCGTATTGGTGTGCAGGTTATTCCGATGCGCGCTGATACAGGTCCGATTGGTGGTGATCTGAGCCATGAATTTATCATTCTGGCTGAGACAGGCGAAAGTCAGGTCTTTTGTGATAAAGAATTTCTGACATTGCCCGTTCCAGATGAGAATACTGATTTCTTTGACGATGCAGCAATTGCGGCTGTTGTTGATCAGTGGACGAAGCCATATGCAGCCACTGAAGAAATGCATGATGAAGCTGCGTGGGCTGAAGTTGATAGCGGCTCGCAAGTTGCAGCACGTGGTATCGAAGTTGGCCATATTTTCCATTTTGGTACAAAATATTCTGAACCAATGGGTGCAAAAGTGCAGGGACCCGATGGCAAGGAACATCCTGTCTCCATGGGGTCATACGGCATTGGGCCTTCGCGTGTCGTTGCAGCTGTGATTGAAGCTTTCCACGATGATGCAGGTATTATCTGGCCTGAAGCGATTGCTCCGTTTGATGTAGGCATCATCAATATGAAATCAGGTGATGCTGCATGTGATGAGGTTGCAGAAAAGCTCTACCAGTCATTTATCAATGCAGGGCTGGATCCGCTGCTGGATGACAGTGATGAGCGTGCGGGTGCAAAATTTGCAACCATGGATCTGATTGGCCTGCCTTATCAGGTTATCGTTGGACCTCGCGGTGTGGCAGCTGGCGAAGTTGAAGTGAAAAATCGTAAGACAGGTGAGCGTCAGACTATGAGTGTTGATGCTGCAATCAATCTTTTGGCAGGAAATTAATGTCTAAAGCGGCGGTAGCTGGCGTAAATAACAAGCCAACAGGTGATACAAAAGGTTTGAAAACAAAACCTTTTGCAGCATTTGAAAGAATGATCGCTTGGCGGTATTTGCGTGCGCGCCGCCGCGAAACTTTTATTTCTGTGATCGCCGGTTTTTCATTTACCGGCATTATGCTTGGCGTTGCGACCCTCATCATTGTGATGGCGGTCATGAACGGGTTTCGTTCCGAATTGTTAACGCGGATATTAGGCATCAATGGTCATTTGATCATGCAGCCTATGGATCGTCCGCTTGATGATTATGCAGATCTTATCAAACGTTTGGATGACCAAAAGGGCATACAATTTGCTATTCCAGTGGTGGAAGGTCAGGCCCTTGTGCAAGGGGCGGTTGGTGCAGGCACCGGAGCGTTGGTTCGTGGTCTTCGTGAAGAAGATCTGGACAAGCTTAAGCTTGTTTCCGGTAATATCCGTCATGGCAGCTTACAGGATTTTGATAGCAAGGATGGCGTTGCTATTGGTACGCGTATGGCGCAAAATCTGGGCCTTGCAGTTGGTGATAATTTGCGTGTTATCTCCCCAGAAGGTGATGTGACGCCATTTGGCGTTAATCCGAGGGTTAAATCCTACGAAATTGCAGCGATCTTTGAGATTGGAATGTCCGAATATGATGCATCGATTGTTATGATGCCGTTGCAGGAGGCGCAAGCATTCTTCAATCAAGACGGGCAAGTCCAATCTATCGAAATCTTTATTGATGATCCTGATAAAGTCGATGAAATGCGACCTGTTGTTGAAGAAACGGCAGGGCGACAATTGTTTTTGACGGATTGGCGTCAGCGCAATCAAACTTTCTTTTCTGCTCTTGAGGTGGAGAGAAACGTTATGTTTATGATTCTTACACTGATTGTTTTGGTTGCGGCACTCAATATTATTTCCGGATTAATCATGCTGGTTAAGGATAAAGGCCGCGATATTGCTATTTTGCGGACAATGGGTGCGACGCGTGGTGCTGTGATGCGGATATTCCTTATGACAGGTGCTGCGATTGGCTTTACCGGAACTATAGCTGGTGTCATTATTGGTGTGATAGTGACGCTGAATGTTGAATCAATTCGTCAGTTCTTCTCTTGGCTTTCCGGTACAACATTATTCAGTCCTGAACTTTATTTTTTAAGTCAGCTGCCTGCTAAAATGAATTTGGGCGAGACTGTTTCAGTGGTACTTATGGCACTGTTCTTATCATTCATCGCGACTATCGTGCCAGCTTGGCGCGCGGCAAAGCTCGATCCGGTTGAAGCATTGAGGTATGAATAATGGCACGTGAGCCAATTTTAAGCCTTAGAAAAGTTAGCCGCAGCTATACTGAAGCCGACCGCGAACTGGTTATCTTACGCGATGCTGATTTTGTGCTGGGTAAGGGTGAGATGGTTGCACTGGTTGCACCATCTGGTGCTGGTAAATCTACCTTGCTGCACACAGCTGGTTTGCTAGAGCGGCCTGATCAAGGCGATGTGAAGCTCTCAGGCCGTGATTGCGGCACGCTCTCCGACGATGAGCGAACAGCAATTAGACGCAATGATGTTGGTTTTGTCTATCAGTTTCACCATTTATTGCCTGAGTTTTCCGCTTTGGAAAATGTTATGCTGCCGCAAATGATCCGTGGATTGCCCAAATCCGCGGCAATGAAGCGTGCGCAACAACTCCTTGATTATATGAAGGTAGGAAAGCGCGCTTCGCACAGACCATCAGAGCTTTCTGGTGGCGAGCAGCAACGTGTGGCGATTGCCCGTGCGGTGGCAAATGCGCCTTTAGTGCTGCTGGCGGACGAACCGACAGGCAATCTTGATCCGGAGACTGCTTCTTATGTGTTCGCAGCCTTGGAAGCTCTGGTGCGTCAATCCGGACTTTCAGCTATGATTGCAACGCACAATCATGACTTGGCACGGCGCATGGATCGATGCGTGACCCTTAAAGACGGTAAAGTTATCGATATAGTGCCTTGATTATAATTTAGATAATAAACAAGCAGCGCCGACTGCTTGTTTATTTTATTATAAAGGCTTGGCATACTGTATGAAACCGGATTTATGCGCGATTTTATCATAAAGACCGCGTGCAACCAGATTGTCTTCTTGTGTCATCCAATAGAGCTTTCCTGCATTTTGCTCTCTGGCAAGCTCTGCAACCGCCTCAATTAGCTTTTCACCCGTGCCACTACCGCGTTGTGATGCATCCACATAGAGATCTTGTAGATAGCAACTATAATCAGGCAGCCAGCAAGAGCGATGAAAAATTGCATGGACAATACCCACCAGCTCATTCTTTTCATTGAATGCACCAAGTGCATGCATTCTCTCTGATGGTTCAAAAAAACGCTGCCATGTAAGCTTGGTTGTCTCCAGTGGAATATCTGTTTTATAAAAAACTTGATACGCCTTCCAAAGTGCGAGCCAATTATCAAAATCTTTTGCCTCTAATGGTTTGATTTCAACCATTTTGTTCCCCGTTATTATGAGTGCAGATACAAAAAACGGCAGAGTTATCTGCCGTTTTTTTGTTCAATATTTAAGCAGCCATTGCTTTTTTCAGGTTTTCATCGATCTTGTCTAGGAAGCCTGTTGTGGAAAGCCAAGGCTGATCCGGACCAATCAACAGTGCCAGATCCTTGGTCATGTAGCCGCTTTCGACGGTGTCGATGCAGACTTTTTCCAAAGTATCAGCAAAGCGCTTCAGCTCTTCATTGTTGTCGAGCTTAGCACGATGTGCCAGACCACGGGTCCATGCAAAGATTGATGCGATCGAGTTGGTTGAGGTTTCCTCACCTTTCTGATGCTGGCGGTAGTGACGGGTCACTGTCCCATGTGCAGCTTCAGCTTCGACGGTCTTGCCATCCGGCGTCATCAGAACCGAGGTCATCAGGCCGAGTGAGCCGAAGCCCTGTGCCACGATGTCGGACTGAACGTCGCCGTCATAGTTTTTACAAGCCCAGACATAACCGCCAGACCACTTCAGTGATGCTGCAACCATGTCGTCGATCAGACGATGTTCGTACCAGATCTTGGCTTCTTTAAACTTTTCAGCAAATTCTGCCTGGTAAACTTCTTCAAAAAGGTCTTTGAAGCGGCCATCATAAGCTTTAAGAATTGTATTTTTGGTGGACAGATAAACAGGATAACCGCGCTGCAAGCCGTAATTCAGGGATGCACGCGCAAACTCGCGGATTGAATCATCAAGGTTATACATGGCCATTGCAACACCGGATGACGGTGCATCAAAGACTTCATGCTCAATGGTTTCGCCGTCTTCACCAACAAATTTGATGGTCAGCTTGCCTTTGCCTGGAAATTTAAAATCTGTCGCGCGGTATTGATCGCCAAAAGCGTGACGGCCAACAATAATTGGCTTGGTCCAGCCTGGAACCAGACGCGGTACGTTTTTACAAATAATTGGTTCACGGAAAATAACGCCGCCGAGAATATTGCGGATTGTGCCGTTAGGCGACTTCCACATTTTCTTGAGGCCAAATTCTTCTACACGGGCTTCATCAGGGGTGATGGTAGCGCATTTTACGCCAACGCCGTGCTCCTTGATTGCATTTGCTGCATCAATGGTAACCTGATCATTGGTTTCATCACGATGTTCAACTGAAAGATCATAATATTTCAGGTCAATATCAAGATAAGGGTGGATCAGTTTATCTTTAATGAACTGCCAGATAATGCGGGTCATCTCGTCGCCGTCCAGCTCTACAACCGGATTCGCAACTTTAATTTTTGCCATGGATGAAGCCTCCTTCTTTGTGCGTATCTCCTATAACATCACAGTGGCAGAAGGCAAAGCGAGACAGTTATTTATTATGAAATTCTTTTTGATTTAAAAACCTTTGTGATTTATCCAGCTTTATGGCAGTGGAAGCTGTATAAAATTATCTTCAATGCCTATTGATGCTATAGCCCAAACAATCAGCGCTCGCTGAGGTAGGGAAGATGAGCAAATATTCAATTCAGCAGCCATTATCTTAATTTATTCGCTGCCGGTTTAAGGATTATATTAACAATGGCTGGAACAGACAGGCAGCAGCCTTCTATCGCCGAAGGGCCAGCAATTATTCTAGTCGAGCCGCAACTGCCAGAAAATATAGGTATGGTTGCGCGTGCTATGGCTAATTTCGGACTGGCCGAGCTAAGGCTGGTTAATCCGCGTGAGACTTTCCCGTGTGAAAAGTCGCGTGCTGCTGCAAGTAAAGCTGATCATATCATTGATAATGCCGTTGTGTATGATGATTTGCAATCTGCTTTGGCGGATTTAAATTTCGTTTATGCAACGACAGCACGTGAACGTGATGGGTTTAAAACTGTGCGCGGGCCTGTGGAGGCAGCACGCACATTGCGTCATAAATTCAACCATCAAGAGCGCATAGGCATAATGTTTGGCCGTGAACGCTTCGGTCTGAGCAATGAAGAAGTGGGCTTGGCAGATGAGTTGGTGACATTTCCCGTCAATCCTGCATTTGCATCATTGAATATCGCTCAAGCTGTATTGCTGATGTCTTATGAATGGATGAAAACTGGACTAGAATCGGAAACTGATACAGCTTTTCGTGGGCCTGAGTTTGATTTGGCTCCTAAGGGCGAACTCCATTCTTTCTTTAGTCATCTTGAGGAGGCTTTGGATATTCGTGGTTATTTCCGCCCAGTACAGCGCAAAGAAATTATGGTCAACAAATTAAGATCAGTTCTGACACGCGCTGGCTTTGCCTCTGCCGAGTTGAAGTTGTTACGGGGTGTTCTGACATCATTAGATTATTTCAGCCCGAAAATGCCGCGAGGTTCCGGCGCGCCGGAAGGACGGGCAAGAGAGAAAAAAGCTGATGATTGAAAATATAGCTTACCACTTACAAAAATGTTGAAAGTGGTAAGCTAATTTTAAATTAATTTAATTAATAATATCAATATATTGCGATTATTATTTAATGTATTGATTTAATTTTCTTCATCTTTGTCTGGTGGCGTTTGCTGGCGTGCAAGTGACCCTTTGCCAAATGTATAGCCAGTCTCGACAAAGTTACCGCCTAATTTAGCACGAAGCTGATCAATGGCGGTTTCAGCCTTAGCTCTTTTACCTGCTTGAATATCAACAAGGTCAGGAGGGTCAGCTTGCTCAGGATCAGTGAGATCGCTGACACCAATACCAATTAAACGATATTTGGTTCCGTTTAACTCTTTCTCCAATAAAGGAAGCCCCGTCCGGAAAATTTTATCTGCGAGCTGCGTTGGCGCATCTATTTGTTTGTTGCGGGTGAGGCTGCGAAAATCATGAGTTTTCAACTTCAGCACAATTGTTCGCCCTGCAATATTTTTTGATTTTAGGCGTGTCGCAACTTTTTCAGAAAGCGCCCTTAATACAGGCGCCAGATCATCTTTAGACGAGAGATCATGATTAAATGTTGTCTCCGCAGAAATGCTCTTCATCTCGCTTTCTGGCTGTATAGGGCGCCTATCTATGCCGCGAGATAAGTAGAAAAGCCGCTGCCCCATGACGCCATAGTTTTTAATGAGGATTGTCTCTTCCATTTGCTGCAACTGGCCGATTGTGCGAATTCCGGCATTATGCAATTTGGTTTCAAAAGCTTTTCCAACACCCCAGATCATAGAAACAGGCTTGTCTTTGAGGAAATCGATAGCTTCTGCACGACCAATGACTGAAAAGCCGCGCGGCTTCTCCAAATCAGACGCAACTTTGGCAAGATATTTACAATATGAAAGCCCGACTGATGCCGTTATTCCTACCTCAATTTCGATTTTTTTGATGAGTTTTGCGAGAACAAGCGCAGGAGGGTTTCGATGCAGACGCTGGGTGCCGCTTAAATCCATAAAGGCTTCGTCAATCGAAATTGGCTCAATCATTGGCGTTAATTCGAGCATCATTTGGCGGATGATGCGACCTGTCTCAGAGTATTTTTTCATATCAGGCGGGATGACAACAGCCTGCGGACATAATTCCAATGCTTTAAACATTGGCATTGCAGAGCGGACACCATAAATTCTGGCAATATAGCAGGCAGTAGAGACAACGCCGCGCTTACCGCCACCTATAATAACAGCTTGGTTTCTCAGCTCAGGATTGTCTCTTTTTTCCACCGAGGCATAAAATGCATCACAATCAATATGCGCAATTGAAAGCTCATAGAGCTCTTTATGCCGCTCCAATCTGGGGCTGCCGCATGAATAGCAACGCAATTTTTGCGCATTTTTTTGGATAGACAAGCAGTCTCTGCAAAACCCTGCCTGAGGATCAAGTTTATCTGATCCAATGCTCATGAGTGCCTCTGAATTTAGGAAGACTAAAGATATATTATTATACACATTGTGAACATAATGGGAACGTTAATTGTCATTTCAATTCGTCTTGCTGTGTATGGCTCATAGAGCTGTTGATAGTTACACTTGACAAAACGGCTATGATCGCCAAATCTTACAGTATGAACAATTTTGTAAAGTCATATTTTCTCCGGTTATATCCGGTTTTGGGACTATAGCCCTCGTATCTCAGTTGTCGCGCTAGCTGGTTTCGGGGGGAGGCAGCATTTATGCAATTGGGACTATTTTTATATTAGCGCAATCCAACAAAATTTAAAAAATAAGCACCGGACATTTTCCTCCGGTGGTTCAATAACATTAACAGGAATTATGGGTGTCGCCATGAGCGCAAAAAACCTGAAAAAACCAAAGATTATTATTAGCGAGAATGACTTTAGTCGCTTAATGGGGCTTGCGGAGGATGCGCCTGAAAAATCAGCGGCGGTTGCAGATCAGCTCATGGCTGAGCTGGACAGAGCAAAAGTTGTTGCAAAGGGTAAGGTTCCAGCGACTGTGATTCAAATGGGCTCTTCAGTTGAGTTTGAGAGCTCGGATGGCCATAAACGGCAGGTGACGCTGGTTTACCCTGGTGAGGCAGATATCGCTGAGGGCAAAATTTCGATTATGACACCAATTGGTGCTGCATTGATCGGGCTTTCACCAACGCAGAGCATCAGCTTTGCATTGCGTGATAATCGTGAGCAAAAAATTACGGTGCTTGCTGTGTCCAAGCCAGGTGAGGCCTTAGCGCCATCTGAGGCCGAAAAAGCCTGACTTTTGGGATCTCACAATAGTTATAATAAAAAAGCCCGCTTTATGCGGGCTTTTGTTTGGCAAAAGTCATTACTCAGGCTTGAGCATTGAGCCGTGCTCAATATTGCGCTCATGCCAAGAAAAGGCCTCATTAAGCAGATGTGGAGTGTGCCCGCCTTTAGCGCAAGCTCTGTCATAATAGTCTTGTAGCTGGGCGCGATAGGAAGGATGCACACAATTATCAATAATGATTTGTGCACGCTCACGTGGCGCCAAGCCGCGAAGGTCAGCAAGGCCTTGTTCTGTGACCAGAATATCAACGTCATGTTCGTTATGATCAACATGTGAAACCATAGGAACAACCGAGGAGATAGTGCCTTGTTTGGCGATGGACTTGGTCACAAAAATTGAAATATAGGCATTTCGTGCAAAATCACCCGAGCCACCAATGCCATTCATCATGTGAGTGCCATTGACATGGGTTGAGTTAACATTGCCGTAAATATCAAATTCCAGCGCTGTATTAATCCCAATAAGACCAAGACGGCGAATGACTTCTGGATGATTGCTAATCTCCTGCGGACGCAAAAGCAGCTTATCACGGTATTTCGCAATATTGTTAAAGAAGCGTTCGCCGCATTCTTCACTCAAGGTAATGGATGAGCCTGAAGCAAAGTCGAGTTTTCCTGCATCAAACAGCTCGAAAGTAGAATCCTGCAGGACTTCGCTATACATGCGCAAATTATGAAAAGGACTGTCAACGAACCCGTTGAGTACCGCATTTGCAATTGTACCAATGCCGGCCTGAAGCGGATTAAGCGATAAATCCAGTCGCCCGAGTTCAACTTCTTTTTTCAAAAAATCAATCAAATGTCCGGCAATTGCATTGGTTTCGTCATCACAAGCTTCTACAGTTGAAGCGCTGTCATTTTTCTCAGTGATGACGATTGCTGCAATTTTATCAGCCGGAATAGGGATATATGGCAGGCCAATGCGGCTGTCCGGAGCCATTACAGGTATTGGCTCGCGTGACGGGCGTTTCGTGGGGATATAAATATCATGTAAGCCTTCCAGCTCAACAGGCTGGTTGAGGTTGATTTCAACAATGACCTTTTCAGCTAAAATTGCAAAGCTTGCTGAGTTTCCGATTGATGTGGTTGGAATTATCCCGCCATCTTCGGTAATCGCCAACCCTTCAACGATTGCATAATCAATCTTACCAATTTGATTGGAGCGTAACTGCTCGACTGTTTCAGACAAATGTTGGTCAATAAACATGACTTCGCCATTATTAATGGCTGCGCGCAATGTGCGATCTGCCTGAAATGGCATGCGGCGCGCAAGAATATTGGCTTCTGTCAGAATTTTATCAACATCATGACCGAGCGACGCGCCTGTCATAAGTGTAATTTTAAACGGTTCTTGCTTGGCAATGTCTGCCATTGCCAGTGGGATAGCCTTAACATCGCCAGCACGGGTAAAACCACTCATACCGATAGTCATACCATCTTGAATAAGAGCCGCTGCTTCTTGGGCGGATGTTATTTTTGAAAGGAGTGACTGATTGCGTATTCGCTTCTCAAGCATAGTTCTGAACTCTTTTGCTATATTGGCGTGCAGACATTGCTGCAGCTGAGGAGAAAAACACCATTGGGAGGTTAATTACGTTTAAGACCTTAACAAAATGCCACTATTAAAATCACTTGGGGTTAATGAGAGTCGGCTTAATACCTTTCCTTTTGCTATGCAAATAAATGAAATGCAATGATATCTTTTTTAATATTGTGAATATGGAAGCGTTTATTACTGATATAAGCAACACTATAAAAGAAAAAAGCGGGCAGAGCCCGCTTTATAAATCATATGGTTAGTTAGTGAATGCTTGCCATTCGCGCTAGCTTTTCACCGCGCTCATCAATCAAGTAAAGTTTACCGCTGATAATTGCATATTCTTTGGTTTTACCAAGAATTTCAAGAAACTTTCTTTCCTGATTCATCAAAGATGGCGGGCAGGTCATATAAGTAACCCCTAGCGGACTGAATGAAAGTTCATTGCCGTCAATGTCGGCTTTGCCGAAAAAGCGATTGCAGCCGCCAGAACCATGAACTTGGCCAGACATATTAAATGTGAGCGTAGTTTGGGCAATATCCATGACGCCTGCGCCTTCCAGATCTTCTGCAAGCCACTGCGTATCATAGACAATATCTGTTGCCGCCATATCCTTATCTTCACGCACCCGAACGACTGGTATCTCCAATTGCGAAGATAAATCTTTGAGATTAACTTTTTGCCCAGCTTCACTGACGAACCATAATGTATCGCCAGCTGATATTCGGGCAAGAATGGCGTAACTATTCATCGGGTTCAGTTTGCTTGCATCATAATTCAGACTGAAGGGAATGTTGCCTGCGTGCAAGCTGCTGATAGTGGTTTGACTAATAGTCTTTGCCAGTGGTGTTTCTTTTGAAGTCTCCATGAGTTCAATGGTGAGACTGGCTTCTGGTGGCAGAGTATCTTTATCTTGATAAATAACATGGCCTTGCAACGTTGTTTCAGCCGCTTTACTCGGGCCGGAGATAGAGGCATTAATGATGGCAGCACCACCTGTCGCAAGTGCCAGTCCTGTACCTAACGCAGCAGCTACGTAAATAACATTTTTCAGCTTTGCTGGCATTAAAACACTCAAGTTATTTTATCCCTTCGGCCATGTTTCATGGCAGATAATTAAGCACTAAAAGGTTGATATTTAGTATGATTCCTAAACGTTACATTCTGGTGTCTATTTGTGAAAATTATGGCAAGAAAATATTTAACTGACGATATAAGTAGCCAGCGCATCTTTTGATCACTTTATAACCAGCGGTTTTTTGATTGATCATCGCTGCTGCGAGCTTCAACCCACTGACCCAGTTCGCCATTTTTCAAATGCTCACGCTTCCAGAATGCCGCATCTGTCTTCATATAATCCATCAGATAGTTGGCAGCCTGAAATGCCGCTTCTCTATGAGGGGAAGCGGTCATGACAAGAACAATATTTTCATTGGGTTTAATCAAGCCATAGCGATGAATTATACGAATGGCTTTAACTGAAAATTTTGCCGCAGCCTGTTCAGCGATGCGCCCGATCTGCTTTTCCGCCATGCCTGCATAATGTTCAAGCTCAAGCGCGGATAATCGACCTTCTTCATCACGGCACAAACCGCTAAATGAAACAATCGCCCCGATATTACTGGCCATTTTTTGTATTTGACCATGCTCATAGGCGATATCAAAATCTTGTGTTTGAACCGATAGATAAATGGGGCAATGGTTTTGATCTTGCATGGATGGTCATCCCCC
>CANQXU010000080.1 GCA_947627865.1 uncultured Paenochrobactrum sp.
AACTTTCTCTACCTTACCCATGTGAACACGGAATCGGCCCAAAAAGCGCATAAAACTTCCAGAGAATAATGCGGTCAATATAAAAGGAATACCAAGCCCGATTGAATAGATGGCAAGTAGCAATGCGCCCTGTCCAACAGTGGCACTTCCACCCGCAAGGGTCAAAATCGGCCCAAGCACAGGACCGATGCAGGGTGTCCAGCCAAATGCAAATGCAAGCCCCATAATATATGAGCCTGTTGGCGTTGCAGGTGCACGGCGCGCTTCAAATCTCGCTTCCCGGGATAAAAACGACAGCCGAATAACGCCTAAGAAGTTCAAGCCCATCAAAATAATAATAAGACCAGCAGCAATTGCCAGCTCTTGCTGCCACTGTCGTAACAAACCGCCAATAGATGAGGCTCCAGCTCCCAGCGCCACAAAAACAGTGGTAAATCCTAAAACAAAGGAGAACGCTGCCAATAATAATGCGCGTCTGGTGCTAGCCGCACCTATCGTCCCATTATTGTCGCTAGCATTTCGAAAATCTTCAACACTGACCCCTGCCATATAACAAAGATAAGGTGGCACAAGTGGCAATACACAAGGCGACAGAAACGAAATGGCTCCCGCTGCCAATGCGGTAATATAAGAAATGTCCAACGATATTTCTTTCTACTGACGTTAGATGTTCAATACGATTTGTGGCTCATTATATACATTGTAACCACTACGCTTGCCGCTTTATGGAATGAAGTTGCGGCCAAAACAAGAAAAACCTCCACCAGCGGCACACATGTCGCTCAAAATGCTGGTGAACGACAAATTATTTTGCAATTCCCGAATTAAAAGCAGAATCAAAACAAAATCGGACAAGAGAATCCTGTTTTGATTCTGATAGTTATCCACAAAATCGCATTTTTGGAGTGTAAAAACATGCCCTACACCCCCTAAAAGTTGTTTTCGATACCATTCCCCACACATAAACACGTAATAAATTCGATTTTTTTGTGTAATTACCAAAAATCAGGCTTTTAGCTGTTGACCAAATCATTCATCGCTCATATGTTCCGCCCATCCCAAGGGAACACCTCATGGGAGCGCGTAGCTCAGCCGGTAGAGCAACTGACTTTTAATCAGTAGGTCCAGGGTTCGAATCCCTGCGCGCTCACCATTTAATCTTCAAGCATATATATAAATAAGATATTTTGAACCTTGTGCAAATCACTTGCTCAAGTCATTTATGCATGCCTCAGTTTTTAATTTATACTTTCTCCCCTCTCATATTATAAATATTGCTAAGCAACCCAAAATATAAAATCTGCAGCATAATTAAAAACTCTGTATAACTTTATAAAAGTGTTTTTTAGCTGTTGACCAAATCATCCCCTGCCCCTATGTTCCGGCCATCCCAAGGGAACACCTCATGGGAGCGCGTAGCTCAGCCGGTAGAGCAACTGACTTTTAATCAGTAGGTCCAGGGTTCGAATCCCTGCGCGCTCACCATTCAATCTTCAAAAAACAGATACAATTTATTGAGTGGCTTAATATATTAAGCATCATCCTCTTAATGCATCGATGAATGCAGATCCCCTTCACTTTGAGCAGAGATATCAACAATCTACTCTTAACGAGTAGAATCCAGCCTAGTGTCTTCATTCAACATAAAAAACGTCTTAAATAACTAAATTTACTAGATATTTCGAGAAATGCACAAGCGGCTCTTTTTCAATTGACTCTCTCCATGAATTAGAACAAAATAGGAACAAATGCATATTTAAGGAATGAATGCCTGCGCATAATTGCGCAGGATAAAGTTTCTCGCTTTAATTTTGGAGTATCCATAATGCGTCGGCCGGAAACGATAGAACGACTTTATCTCGACTTTGACGGTTTTTTCGCATCAGTCGAGCAGCAATGTGACAAACGTTTGCGTGGCCGCCCCGTTGGCGTTGTGCCTTTTGCTGGAACAAACCGCACAGCAGTCATCGCCTGCTCAAAAGAAGCGAAGGCGCGAGGTGTAAAAAATGTCATGCCGATAAAAGATGCTCTGCGACTCTGCCCGGATCTCATTTTAGTTCCACAAAAACCCGATCTATATCGCCGCGCGCATAACGCCCTGCTCTGCGAGATTGAAACAGTAATCCCCATTGACGCGGCCAAAAGCATTGATGAACTGACATGCAGACTAGATGATACCGGCAAAAACGGGCCAGAAATGTTGGCAAGCAGAATTAAGAATGCCATTTCAAATAATATCGGTCCCTATATCACATGCAGCATCGGCTTTGCCGCCAACAGGCAATTGGCAAAGATAGCTTGCAAAGCAGGCAAAAAGAACAGCGGAACTGCAGGACAGCAAGGAAACGGTCTGGCGATATGGCACCCCCATATGATGCCAAATCCGCTTTTTCAAATTGAACTGGAAGATATTCCAGGCATTGGCCGGAATATGGCAAAGCGCCTGTATCGAAACAACATATATACGACAGAAAAACTATATAATATCCAACCAAAACATATGCGTAAGATCTGGAACAATGTGACAGGTGAAAGACTTTGGTACGCCCTGCATGGCTATGACATCCAGGCACCGGACCAAAAGCGTGTTATGTTTGGCCACGGTCGTGTTTTACCGCCAGAAGCGCGCAATATTAAAGCAGCGCATGAAATATCACGCCTGCTTTTGACCAAAGCTGCCAGAAGATTAAGACGTGAGAACTATTATGCATCTGGTATCTGGCTATGGCTATCGCTGCGCGATGGGTCATGGTTCGCAAAACACCATTTAGCCGTCGCCAATGATGATCAGGCAATCTTGACCGCTCTAAAAATTCTATGGAATAAGCTGCAGCAGGATCACCCAGCCAATATCCAAATATTTAAAGTCAGCGTTTCGCTCTATAATCTTTCTTATGCAGATGAGCGCCAGATTGATCTTTTAGACAATGATGATGATACGCGCCGCAAATGGGAGCAGGCAAGCGGCGCTATAGATACGCTCAACTCCCGCTACTCGGGCACTGTCGTTAGCCTTGGTGAATGGAAGCCCCCTGCAGGCGGTCATGTCGGAGGTAAAATAAGCTATACCCGAATCCCCTCAGCAGAGGATTTCTGGTGATGTCGGGCTGGAAAACAAGCTATAAAGTCAGCGACTTAAGTGACAAACAACAACTTGAACTCATATGTCGGCAATGCAACAGATTAGCCTATACAAATAAGAGCATGCTCTGTGAAAAGATTGACCGCTCTCATCTTTATCTTGATGAGATAGAAAAACGTGCAAGATGCAAAGCTCGCGGCTGCGGCGGCCTCATGCGCTTATCTATGGTCAGGCTTGACGAGCTAAGCGGCTTTGTAGGTGGCATGGCTTAACACTACCACTACTGTAATGCCCTCAGCGTCATTATGCATTCCTACTTTCATGAACATAATATCAGCGCTACAATAGTCAAAACTGGAACGCGAAAAGTTATACTTATGACAAATTACTTCGAAAGTCCGTTTAAGGGCATTCCACTCTCAGAGCAAATCACCAATCCTAATATTATCGCGGGTCGTTACAGCTATTACTCCGGCTACTACCACGGGCACTCCTTCGATAACTGTGCTTGGTACCTCACGCCGGACAAAGATAATGTCGATAAGTTGATTATCGGCAGTTTTTGTTCAATTGGTTCAGGCGCAATCTTCATGATGGCAGGCAATCAAGGCCACCGCCATGACTGGATATCGACCTTTCCCTTTCATTACAGCCCTGATGAGACAGGCTTTGCAGCAGCTATCAATGGGTATGAGGCGAAGGGCGATACAGTCATAGGCAATGATGTGTGGATCGGCGCAGAAGCAATGATTATGCCCGGCATTAAAATCGGTCATGGCGCTATTATTGGTAGCAGAGCAGTCGTAACACGAGACGTCGAGCCATATACGATCATCGCAGGCAACCCTGCCCGCGTCATTCGCAAGCGTTTTACTGATGAGGTCATCACCATGTTGCTGGAGATGGCATGGTGGGATTGGCCAATTCAAGAGATTGAGGCGGATATCAAGCTCTTCTGCTCGCAAGATATCAAGCCTCTCTATGACCACTGGAAGAGCAAAAAAACAAATAAAAATTAACCATCATAATCACAAAACATCGGCAATTTTTAAAAATGCATTTTTCGCCACAAAATTGCTACATGCACATAGCAACCAATTTAGCAGTTTTACGTTTATAGGATTGAACAACTTAAAAAGGATGTTTTATGAATTATAAGATTACTGGCATTGCCGCTGCCTTAGCAACTCTTGCCCTCGCTGGCTGCACGACCGAACAAGGTCCGTCCCACAGTCAAGGCCCATCACAAAACACCCAAAATCTTTGCTCAGCAGATGCTGCAACCAAGCTTGTCGGCCAGGCCAAAATGTCGGACAGCGAAGCGATGCGTCTGACAAATGCAAAAAGCGTCAGACAAGTTGGACCTACAGACCCACTAACCATGGATTATAATGGTCAACGCCTCACAATCGTAAACGATCCTGCGACAAATAAAATAATCAGAGCAATTTGTGGATAATAATATATGCAGACAGGCCTGCTACCTGTCTGCATAATCTAAAAGGATTATTAATATAGCGCTATTTATATCCCACATGGTGAAAATATGGATGATCTAGCTTTCCGGCGTGCAGAGAAAAATGATATTGCAGCCATTATTCGCCTGCTTGCAGATGATCCATTGGGCAGCCTTCGTGAAGATACAAGCGAACCTATTGCACAATGTTATCTTGATGCCTTTTCCGCTATTGATGCGGATCCTCACCAGTTGCTTGCCGTGGCAACATACAAAAAAGAAATCATTGGCACACTGCAACTCAGTTTCATCCCCGGCATGTCACGCAAAGGCAGTTGGCGCGGCCAGATTGAATCGGTAAGAGTTGCCAAAGACTATAGATCTGCCGGAATTGGAAAATTGGCTTTCCAATGGGCAATTGAGCAGTGCCGCCAAAAGAATTGCAACTTGGTGCAGCTCACAACTGATAAGAACAGGCATGATGCCCATCGCTTTTATGATGAACTAGGCTTCAAAGCCTCACACATCGGATATAAGAAGCAAATTTAGCTGGTAATTGCACATAGAAAGCTTAATTCTCTATAATCAAATAAGTCACTGAAGTCGTTTTTCATTTCAGTTATTCTTTCGGATCATGAATATAAGAGAAAATAAGCTGTCATGCTTCGCTTTATATTAGCTTTAGTGGATATATATAGAGTAGCCACCATGAGTGGTGCAGACTATGCACGCAGGCGCGGTGTTAAAGTTGGTAAAAACTGTGATATCCATAGCTTCAAATGGGGCTCGGAACCCTTCCTAATTGAGATCGGCGACAATGTTGTCATCTCGTATAATGTCATGATGGTCACACATGATGAATCAACGGCGCTGGTAAAAGATCAAAAGGGCCGCCGTTTTCATATAGCCCCCATAAAAATCGGCAATAATGTCTTCATTGGCGCAGGTTGCATCATATTACCTGGCGTGGTGATAGGCAATAATGTCGTCATTGGTGCTGGAAGCGTTGTCACCAAAAGCATTCCAGACAACATGGTTGTCGCTGGAAATCCGGCTAAATTCATACGTAGTTTTGAGGATTTTCACCAGAACACCCTAACACTTTCCTCGGATGTAAGCCTCAAAAAAACAAGCCATAGAGATTGGGCCATTTCAGTGGCTGTCAATCAACCACGTCCGTCCATAAATAAGGACGCGGATAAGTAGTTTTTAAAAACTTTAAACCTGGTGTTGAAACAAACAAATACAAATAGTGCAAAGTATCAATTAGTATAAGCAAATCATCTCGCCCCCCTAGACTTATTGATCGCAGTGTTTAAATTGATTTCAGCTATCATATCTAGGGAGATTGTAATGAAGCTCTTTGCTGCTAAAATAAAACTTAAAAATGGAAGTTTTCTTCATCCGCTGACTGTTTTTGCCAAACATGAGGGGGAAGCGATTGAGCGGTTTTTGCATCATTTGAATAATGCAGGCTATACTGACTACACCT
Organism: uncultured Paenochrobactrum sp.; assembly: GCA_947627865.1. Classification (GTDB taxonomy): domain Bacteria; phylum Pseudomonadota; class Alphaproteobacteria; order Rhizobiales; family Rhizobiaceae; genus Paenochrobactrum. The sequence continues at coordinate 6,031 of CANQXU010000080.1, forward strand.
ATTCAATCTATGACCGCCCCATGAGCGAGCATCGTTACTATGGTTACGAAGACACATTAGACCCAATGGCCGAGGTTTTTGAACACACAAATCTTTATTGGGGCTACTGATATTTATCAGCAGACATCATTGTTCCAATATATGATCAAGCTAATGCCCTTTTAAAACGAAAAAGACTACAGCAACCGACGTGATAACATTATATCAAGGAACTTTTAGCGGAATAAATTCGTTGATCTATATATGAGGAGGTAATTGCTGTGAAAGTACGTTTACTAATCACTGCTGCACTGAGCCTTATGGTCAATGCGGTTTTGTTCGGAGTTGGTGCAATTATCGTGCTTTCAATTCCTGAACTCAATGTAGATGCCGAATATCTTCTGCCAATTGTTGTTGTAGTCAGTTTTATCGCAACCCCCATCATTGCTTGGTTTCTAGCGCCGCGTATGCGGAATAGATATTGGCAAAGAAGGAAGCGCGAAGAACATTAGAATATGATCTCTATATGCGAACACTTCCCTGCTTTATAATAGCTCAGAACAGGTCAAATCAGAGCTGTGAATAAGATCATACACAGGAATATTACCTGCTACTGCAATGGAGTACTCATGAAACATATAGCTACGGCATTTTGTGTTGCGTTACTTGCCGCAACTGTCCCTGCAAAAGCACAAACAGCGACAAGCCTTCAATCAATGCTTGAAGATCAAGTGTCAGCTGCCAATTTCAACAAGATGTTTGGTGACGTTACGCAGCCTGCCTGGATTGCAAATGAAGCCGTAACAAGCCCTGCAATGCTCGCAAAAATAAGCGGTCAGGATTATACAGTTCTTTATGCTTGTCAGCAAAACAACTGCGCCGCTGAGCAGTTGGCCGTTTTAGTCAGCGCTAACGGCGATAAAATGTATGGCGTTTTAAGCTCATCAAATGAAGAAAATAACACCCAGTCTTTGACATGGTTAAATATGGGTGGCGGCGATGAAACGATTGATGGAAAAACAATCTTATTCGCAGCTTTAACAGGCAGCCTCGATAATCACCCTGGTGCGTTTGATTTTAAATAATCTCAGACTAATCTTTTCTGGCATTGAAAAAATCAATGCCAGAAATTCAAGCTTGAACTTTAATTGCGAAAGCTAAACGCTTGTTACAAGTAAATTAACGTGCACCAATGCCGGATAAAACTTTACTGATCGTCTTAAAGAAAATCATCAAATCCAAGTCAAAAGATAAATTCTTTATATAGTAAAGGTCATAGGACAGTTTTGTGACCTCTTCATTAGCGTTACCGGCATAATTATAGCTAACTTGCGCCCAACCGGTGATGCCGGGCTGTACGAGCATTCTCATTTCATATTTTGGTTCGATCTTGCAAGCGGCCTTGACGACATAATTGGGTACCGGACGTGGCCCAATCCAGCTCATTTCTCCACGCAATATATTATAAATTTGCGGAAGCTCATCCAGTCGCAGCCGGCGAATAAAGTTGCAACCAGGTAAGATTCTCGGGTCATTGACTTGCGTCGATCCGCCCGCTGTATTTTTGTACATGGTGCGAAACTTTATCATTTTGAAATGAACGCCACCATAGCCAAGCCTGTCTTGAATAAACAAAACAGGCCCACGATCCGCGCAAAAAATATAAATTGAAACACCGAGCATTACGGGTAACGCGAATGGTAAACTGACAATAGCAAAGAAAATATCAAAAAAACGTTTTAGCCGAGCATAAATCAATTGGCTGGGAGAATAAACAAGATGTGAAAGGCTAAAACTCTCGACATCCATACGTCCGAAGCATCGCTCTTCATACCAAACCCATGTTTCAACTGAAATCCCCCGAAGATAGCTTTCGGTCAAAATATCAGACCATTTGGATTGATGATGCACAGCCGGATCAATCAATAACATCCCGACATTATTATCCAAATCATCAACCTTTGAAACGACCGGTAAGGCCAGCTCTTTTAAGACATCTTCAATTTTAGGGTCGCTCAAAACAGCCACTTGAGCAAACTTACGAAAACAGTATCGCACATTCGCGTAGGCCATTAGAAAAACAACCACAAAATAGCACAATGCCAAGGCCTGATAGCTCAGCGGCACTCTAAATGCAGACAGCACGCTCACGACAAAACTAAAGAGAACAGTTGAAACTGCAACTGCGTTTAATACTGGAGCCCCTGTTGGGCGGAAAACACTAAGCGTGAGCGCGGTAAGAACTGGTACCAAGGCTAGAATAATCAAAGCGATTGAAATATTCATATAATCGCTTCGTGTCGCACGAAGCATAAAAACAACATAGATTAAAGATTGCAGAATTATTGTTATTAATACAGGGATAAGAAACAGCGCGACCGACCCAATATAATTGCTTCGACGTGTACGGGCACCCATTTCAGTCAAATGAAAAAGGCTATCAGCCCCAGAACGACCCTTAGCTCGCAACTCAAAACACCCTCTATAATAGTCTCAAGCAAATGCCTAATGTTGATTAAAACTCTATGGGTTCAATCCACTCAATATATACAAAGCTTACACTCACGGGATTATCACGCCTATCCCACATTCATCTTTTCCGAAGGTATTATGTGCGTTAGAGTTTAAATATCATAAAATCAACTTTTACACTACTTTGGTCTAGCAGCTGAAGCGAAGAAAGCAAGACAACAAAAAATTCAAAATGAAGTAAATATAACTTTATCTATAAAAGACAATGCAAGCCTCCATGAACATTGATTTTATACAATCAAAGTCAACTTTTCTTAGCAATAATCAAAAAAATGAAGTGCCATAATCGGCTTCTTCAAACTCAAAAAAATTGAGTTCAAAAAGCATAGAGAGCTTAATTCCAATCCCACTTTTATGCTTTTGCTGCCATTTCAAATAAGTCCAAAACCATTATTACTCCAACGCATCAACTCATGACATTGCAAGCATAGGAAGAACCAAAGATTGCAGCAACTCCGGCAATCCAAACTAAAGGTTGACTCTAGCAGATATGAATTCTATATTTCAGTAACGATATTTGCTTGTTAGCTTTGCTTTTTGCGCGCTCTGCACGGCGCGCCGTTAACGAAACTTCCTCTCAAAAAATCGCTACGTCATCATTGTTCATGAGAACTTTGATACTCAACAATATTATATATATAGGGTTTCGTTATGAATACTGGCACAGTTAAATGGTTTAATTCCACCAAAGGCTTCGGCTTCATCCAGCCTGACAACGGCGGCGCCGATGTTTTTGTTCACATTTCTGCAGTTGAGCGCTCAGGTATGCGCGAATTGACAGAAGGTCAGGCAATCAGCTTTGAAACAGAGCGTGATAAAAAGTCTGGCAAAATGTCTGCCTGCAACCTTCAGGCTGTATGATTAGACATCTTCCTTGCTTTAGCCATAGATGCTCCGGCATAGGAAGACGAGATGCGGTTGAAGGCTAGGCAGTTTGCCTAGCCTTTTTTCAAGGTTTTATTTTATGGGAGGGTTATTTGTATATTTTTAATTCTGATAATATCCCCCCATGCTATCAAAAGCATTATAACATATTTAAAATAAACTGGTTGGGGGTGAGAAAATACTAAGAAGGCATATGAATGCCTGTTTCTTCAAGCTAATCTTTGCAAACAAGTTTCAACTTGCTTTGAGCGCGAGACTAGTTCACTCGTCGATAATAGAGTGCTCAAAGCGGAACAAAGCTTGTACTGATTAGTAGTTCGCACATATTTTCATCTCCACCAATATCGTCACTCAAACACAAAGGAATTACATTGCAAGTTATAGTTCGTGACAACAATGTCGATCAAGCTCTTCGTGTACTTAAGAAAAAGATGCAGCGCGAAGGTATTTTCCGTGAGCTCAGAGCTCGTCGCTCTTATGAAAAGCCATCTGAGCGCCGTGCACGCGAGCATGCCGATGCTATCAGCAGAGCCCGCAAGCTTGCAAGAAAACAAGCTCAGCGTGAAGGTCTTCTTCCGGCTCCTAAGAAAAAAGCTATGCCAGCAAGATCCCGCCCAGCAATGCCATCGGCATCACAAGGCGAATAAGCTGTTCAATCAGGACTTGTTGGCATTAAGCTGCCACAAGTCCTGATTTTTTAATTATCCATACATATTCAATTTGATATTTACAGAGTGCTTTTAGCCGAACGAATTAAAACTTTAGTGAACGAAGCAAGATCGGCTCGTTAATGGCAAGACCACGCAATCAAGTCACCATATTCAAGATTATACGATGCACCCCAACTTTATAATAGCAATGTCGTTTCGCTGACATATCTGTAACAAAGCAGCCTCTCCTACCCTCACAACGGCGGCTATTGTTTAATTATAAATCGATCAATGGCTACAAATCTAAATAAATCACCCTAATGGGTCGCCAAGCGTAATTCAGCCAGATCTATATCAAGCATAATTTTATTCATTCGAACCTCTGTCAGTTCGGATTTTTTTCTCAGGTCATAAATCTTTTTGCGCTCAGCATGAAAAGCAATCCGCCACAGTTCACTTTCAATATGAGTAGATATTATATCTACATTTGTTGAATCCTCACCCTTTTTATATTCTTCTATTCGGTTACGGTAATATATAATCAATTGAGAGCCTAATTCGGAGTAATTCACCTCCCCATCACCATTATTGCGACGCTCAACAGTGCTTTCTATAGCCGCGATTGCTGCTTCGGCTGCTGAAATTCTAGCTTCGCGCTCTTCTTTTTTATGCAAATCCGGTGTCGAGAGTTGTAGTCCTTTAAGCACAAGTGGCAGAGTAATGCTCGCCACGATCAATGATACAATGATAATTCCAGCTGCTAAAAATATCGCAAGATCACGACCCGGAAATTCGGCGCCGTCCAACATGGTCAATGGCAGTGTCATAATGCCTGCAAGCGTGATTGCACCTCTCACACCAGCCAAAGTGCTAGCAATCAGCAATCGTAAGCCCATCTTAGGTGCTAGTGTATTATATCTCTTTGCACGAAATTTGACGAGCATAAGCGACACCCATACCCAGATAAATCGCAATATGAGCAAACCAATATAAATTAACAAAATAGTTGTATAGAGCCACCATCTGCTTGCATGTCCAGCAGAGAGAACAACTTCCTCAGCCTCAGCGATAATGCTAGGCAACTGCTCTCCCAACAGTACAAATATAATGCCATTTAATGTAAACTGAACGGTGTCCCACACTGCATTTCTCTGCACTCTTGTTGAGGCATGTGTTGTACCGCGATAGTCCATAAAACTCAT
>CANQXU010000081.1 GCA_947627865.1 uncultured Paenochrobactrum sp.
TTCGATCCTTTACATAGACGGATAGGTTGATCGGCGCAGGTAGAGTTTCTCCAATTGCAGCAGGCAGGCCTGATCGCAGTGTGACATTATAATGCTTACCGTGTTCTAGACCTTCCACACAGATTTGACGGTTTTTTGCCTCTATTGCCGGCGGAATTTTCCCGTCTAACTGGATATAGGAGCTGTAATCAACACCGTTTTTCACGAGTTCTTCTGAGAATTGTACGCAAATGCGTGGGTTCGACGCATCATTGTCAACTGTATTATCAAGCACCCTAAAGCCCTTGCGTGCTTTCAATTCTTGATAGGCACTATGAACGGCTGCAGAATTCATGAGCTCCAGACTGGCTTCATAAGCTTGCAAGGCGGGGCGCGATAAATTGTTGCGCTCCAAAGCTGCGGCAAGGGTGGCTAAAGCTTGAGCGCGTGATGTTTGCGTGCGAGAATTTTGATAAGCGAACCAGCCAGCAGTCACTGCGTCGCGTTTAAATTGTGACTGCTCATTATAATTTATAGGTTCAGTTGCGAGTGTAGCCTCTGCGAAGGCTTGCCATAGTGCTTGGTTGTCTGGTTGTTGCGAGAGTGCTTGCTGGTATAGCTCACGCGCTGTTCGCGGATCGCCATTGATAATAGCTATGCGGGCATCACTCTCTAATGCTTCAGGTGCAATATTTGAATTCAGTTTGCTGAGGTCTTGTTTAAACTTTTGGGCTGCTGACCGCATATAGTCAGGGAAAAAGGCGAGGGCATTTGGAGCACCTAAATCAGCTTCAACGGCAGCTGGCTCATAAATTTTACCCGCTATAGCATTATCTGAAAAATGAATTTCTTTAAAATCAGACTTGAGAAAACACCAATGAGCCTTCGTGTTATATGTGAATGCTTTACATTGTTTGTCATCTAGGCAGATAGATTGGCATTGATCAAGAGTTACGTCTTTTTCTGTGCGTAAATCAAATCCGTAATAATCGGCATTTTGCGTGCGCTCAATCTGCCTGTCCGCTGCAGTTGCAAAAGATGATATCAGGCTGATGCCAGCAACCAGCGTCGCATATTTAGCGATATGGGATAAATATCTCAGCATATCAGCCTCCCTTTAAATGTAGCAGTATCCTGTACTTTTGTGCAGCGGGATGTCGGTCTTGTCAATTTAAACGGTAGCGATTTATTGTGTAGCAAGCGGATAAGCTGGTCAACAAACAAGAATTTGCGCTTTTTAATGTCTCTGCTACAACACGATTATCAATTCAGTGAATTGCGTCTTTTCTTCGAAAAACTCTAGCAAAATGTTGCGGTTATACGGCACGAAATTATGACACCAAAATCTAAACTGTTCTTAGGTCTGGCTTTAACATGTGCGGCAGGTTTTGTTGATGCCTTTGTGTTTTTACAATTGGGTGGTTTTTTTGCATCATTTATGAGTGGTAATACCACCCAGCTAGGTATTGGTCTTGCTGGCTTGCAGGGGCCGTATAGTCGGGTGTTTATATTTTTACCTGCATTATTGGTTGCTTTGTTTTTTACAGGTGCATTTTTAGGGACGCTGCTAGTCCGCTCTATGGGAAAACGAGGTGGAATCATCGTTATGAGCGGTGTCGTCACCTTTTTACTACTGGTCAGCTTCTTACATTCTCTTGAATTAGATGTGACCATTGTCAGTGCTGCTTTGGCTTTTTCTATGGGCGCGCAAAATGCTGCCGTACAACCTATGGGGGCTGCGCGGTTGGGTGTAACTTATGTTACTGGAACCTTATTTAATGCGGCTGCGGACTTAGCCTGCTCTTTGCGGGGCGAAGCGCCTAAATGGCGGTGGTTGCAGCATTTTTCTGTTTGGTTATCGATGATGATTGGTGGGATATTCGGTGGTTTGGGGCAGTATTATATAGGGGAACTGGCTCTAATTTTGCCCGCAGCTACTATCGCGTTGATCACTTTGATTTATGCATTTCAAAGATAAGCTAGTGAAAGAGTTTGCGCTCATTTTCCACAAGCTCAGAAATGAGAGATGCAACTGCGGTTACTCTGCGTAATGAGCGGGCGGATTCATGATATGCCAGCCAATAGGCACGCTTGATGGTCTTCTCGGGCATGATCGGAATAAGGCAAGTTTCTTCTCGGGCAATAAAAGCATGAAGAATACCGATGCCTGCCCCTGCTTTAACAGCCTCAAACTGGCCAAGCGCACTTGAAACCTCAAAGTCCGGTTTCCAATCGCGGCTGATCTCCGGTGCATAAGCAAGAGAGGCATTAACCACCAAATCATCAACATATCCGATAAGACGATGATCAGCTAAATCATCGGTTGTGGATGGAGCTCCATATTGTGCAATATAATCCTTATGCGCATAAAGACCGAGGGAATAGTCAACAAGTTTTCGGGCAACGAGCCGGCCTTGGTCTGGTCGCTCAACGGTGATTGCTATGTCTGTTTCTCGACGGGACAAAGAGAAAGAGCGCGGCACGGGTACAAGTTGAATTGTAAGCTCTGGATATTGCGATGTAATCTTTGCCAGTCGCGGTGCTAGGAAATTAACCCCGAAACCATCTGGCGCACCAATTCTCACCGTGCCGGAGATGCTGATATCAGAGTTTCCGATAGCGGCGCGTGCTGAAAGCATTTCAGCTTCCATGCGTTCTGCAGCTAAGAAAAACTCTTCACCTGCCTGCGTAAGTGATGAACCACTGGTTGATCGCGCAATTAATGTTGCGGATAATGTTTCCTCCAATGCGGTCAGACGACGCGCAACGGTTGTGTGGTTCAGGCCGAGCCTTTTGGCCGCGCCGAGAATTTGACCGGCACGGGCAATGGCGAGAAAAATTCTGACATCATCCCAGTTCATAAAACGAACTGTACTATAGTTTTTGCACAACGGATACTCTTTTTGCACTCTTGCAAATGTTTATTTGCAGAGTCAATATGAGCTATACAAACTCACGGGAGGCATTTGATGCGTGAAGTAGGTCACTTTATTGGTGGTAAAAATGTTGCTGGTAAAAGCGGTCGTACCGCTGATGTTTATCAGCCGTTAGATGGTAGCATTCAGGCAAAAGTTGCTTTGGCAACGAAGGATGAAGTGCGCGAAGCTGTTGAAAACGCAAAAGCTGCTCAGCCAGCTTGGGCTGCAACAAACCCGCAGCGTCGTGTGCGCGTTATGCGCAAGTTCCTTGAGCTGGTTGAGGCTGAATATGATAGCCTGGCAGAGATGCTTGCTCGTGAACACGGCAAAACAATTCCGGATGCCAAGGGCGACATTCAGCGTGGTCTTGAAGTTGTAGAAGTATGCTTGGGCGCGCCGCATATGATGAAAGGCGAGTTCACTGACTCAGCAGGCCCTGGCATTGATACTTATGCAATGCGCCAGCCTTTGGGCGTGGTTGCAGGTATTACACCTTTCAACTTTCCTGCAATGATTCCACTGTGGAAAGCTGGCCCGGCAATCGCTGCTGGTAATGCTTTTGTTCTGAAGCCTTCCGAGCGTGATCCTGGCGTGCCGATGCGTCTGGCTGAATTGTTCATGGAAGCTGGTTTGCCTGCTGGTATTTTCAACGTGGTCAATGGCGACAAAGATGCTGTTGATGCGCTGTTGGATGATCCGGATGTCAAGGCGATTGGCTTTGTGGGATCAACACCGATTGCCCAGTATATATACAGCCGTGGCTGTGCAAATGGTAAGCGCGTACAGTGCTTTGGTGGCGCTAAAAACCACATGCTGATTATGCCGGATGCTGATATGGATCAGACTGTAGATGCGCTGATCGGTGCAGGTTATGGTTCCGCAGGTGAGCGTTGCATGGCAATTTCTGTTGCTGTTCCTGTTGGTGAAGAAACCGCAGAGCGCTTGATGCAGAAACTGATCCCACGTGTGGAAGCACTTCGCGTTGGCCCGTCAACTGATGCTACAGCCGATTTTGGTCCGCTTGTAACGCGTGAAGCCGTTGCTCGTGTTCGTTCTTATGTTGATAAAGGCGTTGAAGAAGGCGCGAAGCTGGTTGTTGATGGCCGTGATTTCAAACTTCAGGGTTATGAAAACGGTTTCTATATGGGCGGTTGCCTTTTTGATCATGTAACTCCTGACATGACCATCTACAAAGAAGAAATCTTTGGTCCTGTTTTGTCAGTGGTACGTGCTAAAAATTACGAAGAAGCTCTGGCACTGCCAAATGATCATGAATATGGCAATGGCGTTGCAATCTTTACACGTGATGGTGATGCAGCTCGTGATTTTGCAGCCCGCGTTCAGGTTGGCATGGTTGGAATTAACGTTCCGATTCCGGTTCCGATCGCTTATTACACATTTGGTGGTTGGAAAGCCTCAGGTTTTGGTGATTTGAACCAGCATGGTCCGGATGCGTTCCGCTTCTACACCAAAACAAAAACGGTTACATCACGTTGGCCTTCAGGCATTAAAGATGGCGCAGAATTCGTCATTCCGACCATGAACTAAGATGTAATTCATCGTTTTATGAATTGAATTGACCAATTACCCCGCATTTATGCGGGGTTTTTGCTATTTAAAGTGGCTGATTTACATTGCTGTGACATGTTTATGAAATATGATCGAATCTAATTGTGATAATATTATTGGTTCTGTTGTCTTTGGCGGGCATAATCATAAAGTGAAACCGGAGTGCCTCATGATGAATGATCGCGGTTATGGTCACGGCGATACTAACGGATCGCTTAGCCATGCTAAAAATAGAGCTGATTGCGAAGAACTAGATCACAAGTCTACTGATAAGACGACATCTATAAATAGCGTTGATCCGCGCGCCGAAGAATCCAAAAAGATATTATCCCGTATTGAAAAAGAAACAGCTGGCCAAAGCCATGGATTTTTAGCGCGCCAGATTAATAGCCAGCTTTCGCATTTGAATGCTGAAGATGTCGCTGAACATGATAAAATAGAGATATGGGCGACTAAAGTCGGCCGCTTTCTAGGACTTGCAATCACGCTGGCTATTATGGCCTGGCTTATCATATACCTCATACAAAGTCAGATTATTTCATGAATGCTCATAAGTCCCAATTTGGAAATGCCGCACCGGATCGCAACGCAGTTATTGTTATTTCCAGTCACGTTGTGCGTGGTTCCGTTGGTAATCGCGCTGCTGTTTTCGCTTTGGAAATATTGGGTTATCCTGTTTGGGCTGTTCCGACTGTGATATTGCCTTGGCATCCGGGGCATGGGCGTGCAGATCGTATAATAATAGCGCCGGAACAGTTTATGACCCTGATTTCTGATCTGCAAAAATCACCATGGATCAATGAAGTTGGTGCAATTTTAACGGGATATATGGGGCATCCTGACCATGTTGCAGCGGTTGCCGAGCTGGTTAAATCTGTAAAACAGCGCAATCCTGAAGTTTTGTATCTATGTGATCCGGTAATCGGCGATTTAGGTGGGTTATATGTTCCCGAAATTACAGCCCAAGCTATAAGAGATAGGTTATTGCCGCTTGCTGATATTGCAAGTCCAAACCGTTTTGAACTCTCATGGCTGACGCAATCTGAGCTGCAGAATAATCAGGAGTTGATGCTTGCTGCAATGCGGGCAGGGCCTGAAATTATGTTGGTGACCTCCGCTTTCCCTATGCTTGAGGGGGGCACAGGTAATCTTTTAGTGCATGGTCAATCGGCATTCATGGCAGAGCATCGTATTGTTCAAGGGCCGACAAATGGATTGGGCGATCTAACCGGTGCATTATTCCTTGCCAGAATGATGGAAAGAATGCAGCCTGAAAAAGCATTGCAGAAAACAACAGCTGCAGTTTTTGAAATTATGGCCAGAGCCGCAAAGCGGGGGGCAGATGAATTGATGCTTGAAGCTGACGCGCCGAGTTTGGTGACGCCAATGGCAATGGTGCAAATGCGCCGACTTATAGTGCCGGGTTGTGGCATGAAAGCTTGATAATTATCGTCTTCATAAGCAGTTTAGTCAAAATAAAATATAAAAAATTATAGATAGAAGTGAAATTTTATTGATCTTACATTTATATCGGTATAATTGAGACTTTATGGTAGACCTTCCCGATAAACTTCTTGCCGGCTATCGAAGCTTTATGGCACAAAATTTTGCTCAAGAAACCGCACGTTATAAAGAACTTGCGGATATAGGGCAGACTCCCGAAACGCTTGTTATTGCTTGTTGCGATTCTCGCGCTGCGCCGGAGATCATTTTCAACACAGCACCTGGTGAAATTTTTGTTCTGCGTAATGTTGCTAATCTTATTCCGCCATATGAGCCGGATGGAGAGTACCACGCAGCATCAGCAGCTCTTGAATTCGCTGTTCAAAGCCTGAAGGTCAAGCATATTATTGTGCTAGGTCATGGCCGTTGTGGCGGCATCAAGGCGGCGCTAGATACAGAAAGCAAACCATTATCGCCTGGTGATTTTATTGGCAAATGGATGAGTTTGATTTCACCAGCTGCAGAAGCTGTTAGTAATAATCAGCTGATGACACAAAGTGAGAGGCAAACAGCGCTTGAGAGAATTTCCATTCGTTATTCCTTAGCGAATTTACGGACATTTCCTTGTGTTGATATTCTGGAGAAAAAGGGCCGCATCACATTACATGGTGCTTGGTTTGATATTTCTACCGGTGAATTATGGGTGATGGATCCGGATAGCGGCGATTTTAAACGTCCCGATGTGGATGACCCCTTTGTCGGACCCGCATGTCAGAAATAAAAAAAACTGCGCTATTAGCGCAGTTTTTTTATTTTTAGAAGCTATGCATTTAAAGCCAGCTTTTATTTACCGTCAATTTGCTTGCCCATCTCGGCTATAGCACGTTGGTAAACTGTGGCAGCATTCCAGCCTTTGATCGCTTCATAATTCGGCTCGCCTTCCTGATATCCAAGACCTGGCTTCCAGCCATGTCCAACGAGGAAGTTTGCCGTTGAAGCAAGAGCATCTGCTTTGGAATTAATCATATCTATATGACCGTTGCCGTCACCATCCACGCCGTATTTGATGACGTTGCGTGGCAGGAACTGAGTCTGGCCAATCTCGCCATGCATGGCGCCGATAGCAGATGGGCTTAAATCACCGCGATCAATGAGTTGTAATGCAGCATAAAGCTGGTCGGTGAAAAATGCGGAACGACGGCAGTCATAAGCCAAAGTTGCTACAGCCGAAAGTGTATTCTGTTTTCCAAGATAGGAGCCAAAAGCGGTTTCCATGCCCCAGATCGCAATGAGCGGGCCGGCAGGTACGCCGTAACGCTTTTCTATATTGGCTAAAAGGCTCGCATTTTGCGCTTTAATGTTTTTGCCGCGCTTAACGATTGTCGCAGTACCGCGTCTTTGTTTGAATTCTTCAAAGCTGAGTTTGAAGCTTTTTTGATTGCGGTCGGCATTGATAGTTGCTTGCGCATAAGATGTATTGGCAAGCGCATTAAGCGCTTTTTGGCCGACACCTTGTGCTTTTGCTTCTTTAAGTGTCTGTTGCAGCCATGATTTATAGCCAGCGCTATTATTGCCACATTGGGCGGCTTGTGCTGCTGTACCAAGTAAACATGATGCAAATAATGCTGCCGCAGCGGCTACTATTCTACCTTTGGCAAAAATTGCCATGCCATATTCTCCTGTATTGGAGTTCATTGTTTATTGCCTTTACGCTGTTCACCGCAATCGGGAGTAAATGCAAGTGAGCAGTTGAGGCAGGCCATCACTTCGTGAAAATGCTATAATTTCTGTTAGTTAATTTCTTCAAAACGGACAACGCATTTTACGTTAAATGCACTAGAGTAGTAGTATTTCGCTGAGTAAAGATTTCCTTTGTGTCATTAAAGACACTGCTTGGGCTTTGATCCCTCATATAAGAAAATATAGGTGCCCTTAAATGTTCAAATCATAGAAGTCCCGCGATATCGATTAATAACTTATTATATATTGATAAAAATTACAGAGTTTCTTGACTCTCTATGCAGAATGCGCCATAGAAAAGCAAATCTGCAAACGTATTTAATGTTTGAGCAGCCGACCGGGACCCATATGGTATAAAAAGATCCCGGAGGTCAACACCCGACAGCGCGATGCGCCCTCGGGTGCAGAACTGCTATGTGTAGTTTTGCTTGATTATTATGGTTTGCAGCATAGTTTATCCATATTCCATTTTGGCTATGGGTGAAGAAGGAAAGCATATGTTTGAATCACTTCAGGAGCGTCTAGGCTCCATACTAAACGGACTGACCGGACGCGGCGCACTCTCGGAGAGCGACGTAGCGGCGGCGCTGCGCGAAGTTCGCCGCGCGCTGATCGAGGCTGACGTTTCTTTGGAAGTGGTTCGCTCATTCACTGATCGTGTTCGTGAAAAAGCCGTTGGTGCTGAAGTTCTTAAAAGCATTAAGCCAGGTCAGATGGTCGTTAAAATCGTCCATGATGAACTTGTCGAAATGCTTGGCACCGAAGGTGTTTCTATTGATCTGAACGCCGCAGCGCCGGTTGTCATCATGATGGTGGGCTTGCAAGGCTCTGGTAAAACCACCACCACTGGTAAAATTGCAAAACGTTTATTCGACAAGCAGCGCAAAAAAGTATTGATGGCGTCGCTCGATACACGCCGTCCAGCAGCGCAGGAACAACTGCGCCAGCTAGGCGTGCAGGTTAGCGTTGATACACTGCCGATTATTGAAGGGCAGTCACCTGTTGAAATTGCTGCACGTGCGGTTCAGGCGGCGAAGCTTGGCGGCCATGATGTTGTTATTCTTGATACGGCAGGTCGCACACATATTGATGAGCCGCTGATGGTGGAAATGGCAGATATCCGTAAGGCTGCCAACCCACATGAAATTCTGTTGGTGGTCGATAGTCTGACGGGTCAGGATGCTGTAAATCTTGCTCGCAATTTTGATGAGCGTGTTGGCATTACTGGTATTGTCCTTACCCGTATGGATGGTGATGGTCGCGGTGGTGCAGCGCTTTCCATGCGTGCTGTAACTGGCAAGCCTATTAAAGCCATTGCCAATGGCGAAAAAATGGATGCTCTGGAAGAGTTCCATCCTAAACGTATTGCTGACCGTATTCTTGGTATGGGCGATATTGTTAGCCTCGTGGAAAAGGCTGCCGAAACCATTGACGCGGAAAAAGCCGCTGCAATGGCCAAGAAAATGCAATCCGGCAAGTTTGACCTTAATGATCTGGCAGATCAGCTTGGTCAGATGAAGAAACTGGGTGGCATGGGCGGCATTATGGGTATGATGCCCGGCATGGGGAAAATGAAGGATCAGGTTGCGGCTTCGGGTCTGGATGATAAAGTTTTTGACCGGCAGCTTGCGATTATTGGCTCAATGACCAAGGCGGAGCGTGCCAATCCAGAATTGCTGAAACATAGCCGAAAACAGCGCATTGCCAAAGGTTCCGGCACCAGTGCAGCTGACATTAATAAGCTTTTGAAAATGCACCGGCAGATGGCTGATATGATGAAAGCCATGGGCAAGGGCAAAGGCGGCATGATGAAGCAAATGATGGGCGGCCTTGCTGGTAAAATGGGCCTTGGTGGCCTAGGCGGCATGGGTGGTATGGGCGGAATGCCTGATCTATCTAAAATGGATCCTAAACAGCTCGAAGCCCTGCAAAAACAAGCTGAAGCTGCCGGACTTGGCAAGGGCGGTTTGCCTGGATTTGGCGGCGGCCTTCCGGGGCTTGGTGGTCCTAAACTCCCAGGGCTCGGCGGCGGTGGCTTGCCTGGTCTGCCAAAGAAGAAGTGATAGTTATGAGTGATCAAAATCAAGTACCAGCAGAATTGTTGGCATTGCGGTCGTCTATCGATAATATTGATGCAGCCTTAATACATATTTTGGCCGAGCGCTTCCGTTGCACAAAGGAAGTCGGCATTTTGAAAGCCGAGCGTGGCTTGATGGCGGCTGATCCTGAGCGTGAAAAGCGTCAGGTTGCCCGTCTTCGTCAATTGGCAATTGATTCTAATCTTGATCCGGATTTTGCCGAGAAATTTCTCAACTTCATTGTTAAAGAAGTGATCCGGCACCATGAGCATACTGCTGCTTTGCACAGTGGTAACTGAACTGTCGTTATCGGCACTTAACCTGTTCTGCCATATGGCAGTTCTGAAACACCCAAGGAAAATATTATGTCTTTGAAAATTCGTTTGGCCCGCGCTGGCTCAAAAAAACGCCCTTACTACCACATTGTTGTTGCTGATGTACGCAGCCCGCGTGATGGTCGTTTCGTAGAAATCATCGGTGCATGGAACCCAATGCTCGCTAAAGATGCAGAGCGCGTTAAAATTGATGCAGACCGTGCGAAGCATTGGTTGGGCCATGGCGCGCAGCCAACTGACCGTGTTGCTCGTTTCCTCGACGTTGCTGGCGTGCAGAAGCGTGATGCACGTAACAACCCAACCAAAGCACTCCCAGGCAAAAAAGCTCAGGAGCGTATTGCTATGGCTAAGCAGGCTGAAGAAGAAGCAGCCGCTAAAGCTGCTGAAGCAGCGGCAGAAGCAGCTAGCGAGTAATTTTTGGCTTTTAGCCAAGAATATGCACCTATAAAAGCGACGGTTTTCCGTCGCTTTTTTTATTTAATGCATTTAAAATATTCTTTAGCGGCGTGAGGGGATTGATAAATATGCGAATTGCTTCAGATTATAAGGTTATATAAGTCGTAATTCCGTTGGATTACCCTGTGCTCATTCGTTTTGCATCGAGAAATTTGCAGGAGATTTGAATGTCTGGCTCTACAATAGATTTAAAACACTATAGGTTGCGGCCTGTATTGGCGCTACTTTCTTTATTACTGTTACTCCCGTTGCTGACTGCTTGTGGTTTCAATCAAATTCCGACTAATGAAGAAAAAGCCAAGGCTGCATGGAGCGACGTTCTTAATCAGTATCAACGCCGTACAGACTTGATACCCAACTTGGTTGAAACAGTAAAAGGTTATGCAGCACATGAAAAAGATACGCTGCAGGCTGTGATTGATGCTCGTGCTAAAGCAACACAGATGCAAATTACGCCTGAAACATTAAGTAACCCAGAGCTTTTCAAACAGTTTCAGGATAACCAGTCCAATCTCTCGAGTGCTCTTTCACGTTTGATGGTCGTTGTTGAGCGCTATCCGGATTTAAAAGCCAACCAGAATTTTCTTGCTTTACAATCACAGTTGGAAGGCACAGAAAACCGGATTGCAGTTGCAAGACGCGACTATATTGAGGCTGTGCGTATTTATAACACAGCATTGAAAACCATGCCGACAATGTTATGGAAAATATTCTGGTTCCGTGATGC
>CANQXU010000082.1 GCA_947627865.1 uncultured Paenochrobactrum sp.
AGTTCTTTTACCCTCAGCCGAAATGCCTGCCGTTGCTAGACATTGCCAGCCAGTGCCCGTCACTCCCACTCTATTATTAATAGATAAAAAACTTACTTTTATTTCAATAAGTTAATCTAGCAAGTAAAGATAATGCCATGAAAAAAACCATACTCAGTTTAGCTGGCTGAAAATGGTCTATTCTGCCGATGCTCGCTCTCCTGACCAGCAAACTCTCGACCGCGATCATCCCAACCTCGGCCTCTTTCGTGCCGAAGAACAATGTCTTTTGATTTCCTTGGTGAGCTTTAACCATATCCTTTTTGATGTCGTCCTAACCACAAATTAAGGTATTTTTCCTCATACTAAGGCTATAAAACAAGACAAAACCAGTACATCTGCTAACATGTTTTAGCACCCTGAAATGGGAGCATACGGCCAACACAAAGCCTTTGAATAGAAGTACGGCACCGGACGCCCAAAATCTCTGAAAGTACATCACGTACCAAGAGTAGTAACTGCCTTGGAGAGTAATTTGCTATATGTCCTAATGAGTCCTCGTCATATCACTTTAATCTTAAAGAATTATAATATTGATCGATAAGGAAACAAATATGAAATTAGAAGAAAAAGCCAAAAAGCTCGCTGAAATAGAAATACAAACGCAATCTGAACTTTTAAAGATAGATTTAAAAGCTGGAACTCCAATATTTATCCTAGGACGCAACGGTACTGGCAAATCTGCCCTAGTTAACCGAATTTCAGCACAATTAAGCGGCAAGGCAGTCTACATGCCCGGATCAAGGCCAAGCTATTTTGATGGTGAAAGCCTGTCAATGACTCCAGCAAGTCGTCGTAGCTTCACAAATGATCTTATGCATTACGACTCTCTACCTGAGGCAAGATGGAAGTCTGTCACTGGTACGTCTCGTAACGAAAAGGCAATTCACGATCTTCTGGCGGCTGAGTCTCAATACAAAATCGATGCCGCCAACCAAATCAAGTCTGAAGGGTCAAGCTCCTCAGCAATAGCTCGGCTTCAAGCTAATAATTCCCCCTTGGATATTGTAAATTCTTTATTGGCTCAAGCAAATTTACCCGTCCGACTTGAGGTCTCTGACGCTGAGCTAAAAGCTAAGCAAGCCAATTCGCTATATAGCTATGCCCGCATGTCAGATGGCGAACGATCAGCATTAGTTTTCGCCGCAGAGGTAGTAGCGGCAGAACCCGGCATAATTTTCCTAATAGATGAGCCTGAGTTACATCTTCACCCTTCAATTGTTGTTTCCCTAGTCAAAGCACTTATATTGGCGCGCCCCGACTGCGGCTTCGTGATCTGTACCCACCAACTAGAACTTCCTTCCGATATCCAGGGAGGGAAATTAATTCTAGTACGTGGTAGCTCTTGGAACGGCAATGAAATCGCCGCATGGGACGTAGATATAATTGATGACCCGGAACAAATCCCAGAATGGTTATGGGTAGATTTAGTAGGCTCTCGTCGCAAAATTCTTTTTATCGAAGGAAACAATAGAACTAGTTTAGATCAGCCGCTCTACTCACTCCTATTCGAAAAAATTTCGGTCAGACCGCGTGAAAGCTGTAAAGAAGTAATAAAAGCCGTTGAGGGCCTTCGTGCTGTAGAGAAGACTCATCGTGCTGAAGCATTTGGTCTGATCGATCATGACGGAATGCTCGACGAACATATAAGAAAATTTGAGAGTAACGGCATCTATCCGCTCCCCATATTCTCGGTTGAAAGCCTTATCTATTCCGAAGAAGCCCAAGAAGCTATTGCGATACAGCAAGCAGAAACTCTTGGTATTCCATATCACGAAATGCTAGAAGCAGCGAAAACTGCTGCAATTAGCTCACTCAATCTACATGGTGCGAAGGAGCATCTTGCAAGCCGTTTAGCAGAACGTCAGATGCGTGACCAACTCCTCTCAGCAATACCAACACGTCAACAACTTATAGAACAGACAACAAACGATCTGAACGTTACAATTAACTCACCTTATCCTAGTGAACTTGCACATCTCACTGGTTTGATTGCTAGGTGTAGCCTACACGAAATCATTTCGAGGTATCCAGTTCGTGAAACAGGTGTACTTAATGCCGTTGCGAAAGGCCTGCGGTTTAACAGCCGCGATGACTACGAGCGTGCTGTTCTTCGGCGCGTCGGCTCAGATAGCCGATTGCGAGACAGGTTGAAGCAAAAGCTAGGAAATCTTGCTGCACAGCTTGAGTGACTCACCACTCTCGTAAAATTTGATTGCACCGAAGCCGTCGGTGCATACTACCTGACGCTTAGTCGATACATAAATCGTAGGCTAAGATTGGCCCCACGGGGAGTAATAGGCCACAATGAATATATTGACCACTACCTCCGCCATGATCGCAATTCCTTTTCAAGAAATTCCACTTTAAAGCACTGCTGTTTGATTAGTGATTACCTTAACAGCAGTCAAAACGTCAGTCTTTCACTAGCTCCGCAGCCTTAGGATCATAAATATACCCAGTGATGCTTCCATCCTTGATCCTCTCAACCGCTTCATCAATGACGAACAACGGGACTAGAAACCACTCTTCGGGCTTCACAGGATGACCAAAACGGTCATTAATAGTGATGCTCAACCGTGCGGGCGCGAACAGTCTATGAAACAGGTTTTCCAGTTTAGTACGATTAATGCCAGCAAGCTTATAGGTTGCTACGACTTCGACCTTTGCTAACAAATAAGTAGAGTCATGTTCAGCATTGGCAATGCGAGTCTCTACTTTACCGCCAGTGACACCAATTTTATGAATCACATCTCGATGCTCTGCGATGTAGGGGTTATCAGATAACGAGCGTAATACATAAATCGTGCCGCTTTCTGAATCCCCCTCCTCTAGTGAGTCACTAAACAAAGGGCCTAGATCAGGAACAGTGATTCGACGGCTCGTTTTATCCTCCCACAACCGCTTTTGCAAGGAGCGCATCAATTGATTACTCTCGACTCCATTATCAAAAATGACTCTTAATCTGTATTCTGTACGGCCATCAGAGCCGATAAACTCTTCACCAACCTCAGCGACATAAATTTTTTGCCCTGATAAAATAAAAAAGTTACCAACTTCGACACTACCATCCTTACCAAAAGGAATGGTTTTACGCGTACCCAGCTCAATATCTTTTTGAATTTCTTCAAATAAAGGCTTGAAGTTATGAAAATCCTTGCAAGGGCTACGAGTCGCAATTTCTTCTGCCGCCCGCTTTTCAGCACTGGTACGCACATGACGCAGTTCAGTGATATCCGCAGACCCCGCCGCTCCGGCCAGCTCGGCAAGCAACGCGTCATCGTCCATTACCTCCACTAATTCCGCATCACTGCTATATGCTCCGCTCAGCAAACCCTGATGATCACGCGGTATCAGAAGTTCTCGGCACTCCTCAAGAGCGCGTAAACGCTCTAGACGCACGGCATATAACCGCTCAAAGATATCTTTATCTTCCCCATGTTGGGGAGCCCGTCCCTGCTGCTCAACAAAACGCTGAATCTCTTCAAAACCAGCGATAATCCGCTCTTCTCGCGCTGAGTAGTTTTTTTTCTTTTCTGGCTGAGCAAACTCATCCAGCTCGGCACGCAAGTCATCCAAATCAGTCATAACGGCCCTCATCTTTGAAACGCACAAAAGCTGCTGCACCCTCGGCCATACGTTGCTCCCACGGATCTGCCGAGCCCAGAGATGGCAAACGACCTCGCTCTTTTTTAAATTTGACCGCTCTTAAGGCCAGCTCCTTCGCCTCCTCTGGTGTCAGACTAGTTCGTTTACCAGAAATGGCAGCAGCTACCTGCTTCAGACTGTCCTCACTCATGGATTTAGCCAAGATTGCATAGGCTTCACTGAAAGGATTGATGCGGTCGATTAGATCAATATCCAATTCACGCATGTCCATAGCGAACTTGCGCACACCAGAAATCAAAGCGGTATTAGGTTTCGACTCTGTACCCCCCTCTTCTCTTGTTTCACCACCAACTAAAAGCTGTTTGGCTTGCTGAGTCAGGTTCAGTGCAGCAATCGCATGTTGGCGCACTGCTTCTTGATCTTCCGCATCTAAATTAGGGTAACGATCCTTGATAATCTTGCCCATACGTACTTGTGTCAGTTCTTCCGGCACCAGCTCTTCATCAAACAACCCTCGTTCGATTGCGTTTTTATCCTGTACAAAACTAGCAATCACTTCATTAAGGTCTTCCCGACAAATACGCGTTGCCTCATCACTTTTTGGCTCAACCAGACCGTTAATTTCGATCTGATACGTACCCGTCTCTTCATTGACACCCACATTACATTTGTTCGGGTCATACCCACCCTCACCATAGTCAAAGCCTGCCTGCGGACCACTGCTCGAGTTTTTAGGAGTGAACTCAAAACGCGGAGCTAGCACCTGCTCCATCAGTAAGCTAGCAGCAATGGCCTTCAATGTATCGTTCACCGCTTCAGTCACTGCCTGCTCGGACGCATCGGGCTCTGCAATCAAATTAGTGAAACGCGCACGGGTCTTGCCCGGCGCATCCCGAGTAGCACGACCAATAATTTGAACGATTTCTGTCAGACTAGAACGGTAGCCGACGGTCAGAGCATGCTCACACCAAATCCAATCAAAACCTTCCTTGGCCATCCCCAAAGCAATGATGATATCTACATAATCTTTATCAGATCTAATTGCAGGAGACCGAAGGCTTTCTTGAATTTTTCCCTGATGCTGCGGATCGACCAAATCGGCAATACGTAAGATTTTACCTTCTGGCGTTTTGACTAACTGAAAGCCTGTTATCGGGTCAGTGCCCTGCCATTCTCCTAGCTCCTCGATAATATGCTCAACCTCACGGATTTTATCCTTGGTGCTTTCGCGGGAATTGACGCTAGGAATATGAACGATGGTTTTCTCAGCGGGATTAAGCACCTTGAGAATATCATCCACATAAGGGCCGGAGTAAAAGTAATAACCAATATCCAGATTTTTAAGATACTGGTAGCCATTAAGCTGTTCGTAATAGGTGTAAGTCACCGTATCAAAGCGCGACTCATCCTGCGGAGCGAGCACCGCTTCTGCATCACCTCGGAAGTATGAGCCGGTCATGGCCACGATATGCACCTTGTCACGGGCAATCAACTCGCCCAAGTGGACACCCAGCTTGTTGTCCGGGTTGGCCGATACGTGGTGAAACTCATCCACCGCAATCAATCGGTCATCGAAAGCGGCAACGCCAAACTGATCGACCGCAAAGCGGAAGGTGGCGTGAGTACATACCAAAATTTTATCGTCGCTGTCGAGGAAAGCTCCCAGCGCTTTAACCTTGCCGCCGTTGTCCGAACCCGGCGCATTACACAGGTTCCACTTCGGCTCTATCTGCCAGTCAGTCCAAAAGCCGTATTTTGACAGAGGTTCATCGCTAAAGCTGGCACCAATAGATTTCTCCGGCACCACAATAATCGCCTGCTTCAGGCCTTGATTATGCAGCTTATCCAATGCAATAAACATCAAGGCGCGACTTTTACCGGAAGCCGGTGGCGATTTGATCAACAGGTATTGCTCACCACGCCGCTCATAGGCACGTTCCTGCATGGGTCGCATACCTAATGCATTGGACTTCGTTGAACTACCATTGCTCGCATACGAGACGGAAACAGAAGGGACGATTTTTGTCATAGGGCAACCTGTTATAGCCTTCTAGCTTTATGCTTAAGGTCTTGTTCCAATTGTTCAATTTCTTTCAAATCAGCTGCATCCGCCGCTTCGGCCTCGGCAATACGCCGTTGCTGATCAAAAAGCTCATAACGTTCACGCGCAATCTTTTCCATGTTTTCGCGGCTGACCGAACCAGCACCATCGAGAATGGCCTGATCATTAAAGGCTAACATCCGATCTACGTTATTACGCCAGAAGTCCAAAGTCAGCTCTTTCTGCTGCTTAACACGCAACTCCGCCTGCTCCAAGAAGATCACCACTAATCGATTAAGCGTATCTATCTCGTCCGCGGTCAAATAGTTCTTGGCCACGATCACATCCTGTTTTCGTACCCGCGAGCCACTCCAACTGGTCAAGGCCATATTGGGCTGGTTGGGGTCAGATCGCTTTAGGATCAGCTCGGCAGCAGTAAAACCTGTCGTCGCGTACAACAACTTGTTTTGTACCTCAGCAAAAAACAACACCGTCTCACGCTCACGGACCTGATAGTCAGAACTAAGCGAAAACAGATCTCGGACCTTTTGATAAAAACGCTTTTCCGAGGCCCGTATGTCACGGATACGTTCCAGTAACTCATCAAAGTAATCCCAACCGCCAGGATTTTTCAAACGCTCGTCATCCATCACAAAGCCCTTGCGTAAAAACTCCTTGAGATGGGTGCTGGCCCATTGGCGAAACTGCACACCACGCGGTGAGCGGACACGATAGCCGATGGCTAGAATCAGATCGAGGTTGTAGTAACTGATCTTTCTTTTGACCTGCCTCTTCCCTTCAGATTGAACTGTCAAGGATTCCTTGACAGTTGATTCCGGTGTCAACTCTTTATCTTCAAATATATTTTTTGCGTGTAGGGATACGTTCTGCTTAGTAGTCTGAAACAGCTCAGCTATTTCTAACTGACTTAGCCAAATAGTGTCGGCTTCTACTCGCAGATGGAGCCGAGTTTGGCCGTCCTCTGATGTATATAAGATTAGTTCACTCATAGCTTATCCTTACGCTGTTTAAATCGACGAAGAAATAATCGAGCCGTGATAAGCATAATTTGAAGTCGGAATGTTGCATCTTCCTCTTCAGATAAGCCTGGATGACCACCATGAGGATGCATCCTACTCATCAAACCTTGGACGTATTGTGGCTTTTGGTTATTACTGTTCCACTCATTGTATTCAGTGCTTAAAAATGCTGCGTCAGCACCACCTAGAAAATCTCGTTTTAATTTGCTATCAGTTTTTCCTGAATACCCGAGAGCGTCAGCAATTTCATTTAGATAACTTTCAAAAAAATTACGAAGCTCGCCGTTGGAAGATGACCACTCACCTCGCTGAAATGCTGATATAGCTTGCTCTAAATGACCTTTAGCCGTATTAAAACCAAACTCTATTAATAGTGCAGAGACCTCGTCTTTAGCCTCCCGAAAGTCCAAGCCTGGAATATCTTCCGGCAGCATTCTAGTGAGAGTAATCTGATTGGTTTCTTTCTTGTCATCTACCGAATCAATCCAATTCCATCCAATAGATGTGCTCTGCACAGGCTCAACCAACTCAAAACCATCAAACCGAAGGCCTGCGATAAATTTCACCCATGAGCCACCTCTTTTATCTTTAGGAGCTATAATGGCTTTTTCAACTATTGCTCTAGCCAACGGCGCCCTCCCTTGCTCCGTCATAACATCCATATTTTCATTAATAGTAATCCTTGCCCAACTTGCAGCACGAGCTGTTTTACTCGCTTTATCAGCTCTATCCTCAATTCCCCATTGAAGCTCTAAAGCCTCCATGTCGCTGTGAGAGCAGTAACTACTAACCACCTCACTAGCAGCAACAATCGTCATACGGTTAAATTCACTCATACCCTTTTCCTTTTAGCTGTCGTTTCGATCATCTTTATATAAAGCTCAAACAGCTTTTCCAATCGTTCGGTATCGTTTTTAAAGCGACGACCGATGTAAATGCGCTCTAGCACTTCATCATTACGCTCATGAGCTGCACGAAGGTTATCCGGCATAGTTTCAGGGTTATAAAGATCGGCGATGGTGGCGGGGAAATGCGTTTCGCGAGCAAGCAAAATATCTTCGGCGCATCTTGTCAGATCAGCTTTGTTTTTTTCGGTGAGCGTAGGGACTGGAAAAGTGTTCCAACCGAGAGTGTTAGAGTAGGAAAAACGCATTTCAAGACGAACACAAACAGTGCCTATCCAAACCCAGTGTAGTCGCGAAGCGATGAGCGCCATACTCCAAAGAGGTGTGTCGTAAAGAGCAAAATTTCGGTCACCAATGATTGTACGATTATCCTCCAAACCTATTGGTAGGTATTCGCGGTTTTCCGAACTGACACGAGCTACTACAAGAGAGTATTTCCTTGCGGTTGACTGTATTTGTCGGAACCGATGTGGAAAAGCAGCCGCAGGCCGTGTTTCCGCTGCTTTACTCTCCGAGCGCATCTTGGCTACAGCATCAATACGTCTCTTCAACTCCGGGATGGCTTCAGCTTTGGCACGGTCGGAGTCCTCGATCCACAAACAGTAACGTTGCTCTCCGCGAACAAACTCCTGAGCACCAAGAAAACGCCTGATGAACTGGCCAGCCTCTGGCGAGTCGCTCAGGACAGCATCACGCTCATCAGAGGTAAGAAAAAGATTCCCGCCATCAGTCGGTTTGTTTCCCCACTCCATCAATCCACGATCATCTAATGGTCTTGATAGTGGAGAAACGATGACATTCTTCCCCGGCACAAGATAGGCATTAATAAACTCAACTTGCTTCTCAATGGTTGAACCGTCGTCAGCGATGGAAAAAAGTCGTCGGGACGTAAACTCGTGGTTACTAATGCCAACGATAACCACCGTAACACCCGCGTTGTGACTAGCAAGATTGGCCCATTTGAATGAGGTATGCGCGAAAGCAATCTGGTGACCGCTACCAAAAATAAGCGGCCAAAGAATCGGGACCTGTGCGCCCTGACAAACAGAATTGGTGGCTACAAAAGCTGCAGCGCTAGGCGTATAATGTCCATAGTCCGCCGCCTTTATAAACCAGCCAGCCACATAATCCAACGATTTCCAATTTTTCACGCGTTTAGCAAAAATGGCTTGCAGATCAGCTTTTTGTTCAGGACTTTGCCAAGTACTGCCTAGGTATGGAGGGTTTCCACAAATAAATGTTTCCCCACCTTCGTTCTCAAAATCTATCTGGGCCTGATCCTGCGTAGGTTCAAACAAGTCATCGGCCACCAATTTCACGTTTGTGCCGGTTGGCGGGCAGATACTCAACCAATCTAGTCTCAAAGCATTACCACAAGTAATCCAGTTATCAGCACTTAAAGGTAGAAACTCATTAAGAGCTAACTGTTTGCCACGATACTGCACGTTACATTGGTATTCGGCAATAATGAGGGCCAATCGAGCAATTTCAGCAGAAAAGTTTCGCAGTTCTATACCACGAAAGTTGGTCAGCGGAATATCCGTAGGCCTATCTCGCTCGCCCCGACGCAGATTAATTTCGGCTTCGATCTCACGCATTTGTTTATAGGCGATAACCAGGAAGTTACCTGAACCACACGCCGGATCAAATACGCGAATACGCGCCATGCGATTGCGCAAGTTGAGTAGTTTGCGAGAGCTATCACCGGCTTCACTCAGTTTTTCACGCAAGTCATCCAAAAATAGCGGATTCAGCACTTTAAGAATGTTAGGCACACTGGTGTAATGCATGCCCAGTGCACCGCGCTCTTCATCGTCGGCTACCGCCTGAATCATGGAGCCGAAAATATCTGGGTTGATCTGCGTCCAATCCAAGCCACCAATATGCAGCAAATACGAACGAGCAATCTTGCTGAACATCGGTACTGCCGTGCTGCCAGAAAACAACCCACCGTTCACATAGGGGAACGGATCAGCCCAGCGCGGGATGCCAGCTGCAGCACGTTCGGATAGTTGGGTGTTCATAGCGCGAAAGATTTCGCTAATCACCTCATGCGTATTCGCTGAATCCCTTGCGCTCATTTGCGCCACTGTGTCAGTAAACAAACTGCTACCGCTGAAAATATCAGTGTCTTCAGCAAAAAAGCAGAAAATAAGCCGCGCCATAAAATGGTTCATTTCATGGCGTCGCTCTTCTGTGCCCCAGACTGGATTGTCCTTGAGTAGCTCTACATACAGGCGATTTAAACGACTGGTAGCACGGATATCAAACGAACTATCGCGTAGTTGCTTAACCGTGGTAATACCCGCCAAGGGCAGGAAAAAACCAAAGTGATCGGGAAACGCTTGGTAGCTACATGCTACTGTTTCGCCAGTATGCAGATCTTCCGCTTCAAAACTCTCGCCGTCTGTAGCGAGAATGAAGCGCGCTTTGGCGCGGCTGGTGGCAGGGCTGGCTTTGAGTGCCCTCAACATTTGCGTGACAGCACCCACCTCAGACGTGGCAATGTGAATATTGTTGGTTTGTAAAACGCCGCCAAGGTCTGATTTGTTGGAGGTGCCTGAACGCAGTCTCTTTATGGTGGTGGCTTTGTTACCAAACGCCTCCAAAAAAGCATAAGCAAACTCAGCCGGATCAAAGGGCTGAAGCGCTAACTCTGAGATAGCCTGTTCGATTTCTACTGGATTCATGTATTTTCTCGTGGCGTTGTTACGTCTGCTGCTGTTTGTTCGTTACCTATAACAGCCACGCCGCGAGGCGCAACCTTATAAAGGGTTGTTCTGGAAACCTTGTAGCGTTTCGCAATTTGACTGACAGAAATATTCGGGTCCGCCATGAGTCGTCTCACTTCTTTGATTTGCTGCGCGCTGAGCTTCGGCTTACGGCCCCCTGCTCGCCCGCGTGCACGAGCTGCAACCAGACCTGCCTGAGTTCGCTCCCTAATCAAATTACGCTCGCACTCCGCCAGCGCAGCGAAGATGTGAAAAGCCGACTTTCCTGCAGTGCTCACTGTCTCAATTTTCTCGATGATACTCTCGAAACCAATGCCTTTACTCTGTAGGTCTACAACAATACGCACCAAATCAGTCAAGTTACGCCCAAGCCTGTCTAGTCGCCACACTACCAACGTATCACCCGCTCGTAATGCTTTTAAGCAAAGCTGAAGCTCTGGACGACCTGCATCTTTACCACTAGCCATCTCTTCGTAAATTGATTGGACCCCTGACAGCCTCAATGCATCGCGCTGCTGATCCATATTCTGATCATCAGTCGACACTCGAGCATAGCCTATTCTTTGATTCATTAACAATTTCCGGACGATGATAAGTTAATGAGTATATTAACAGTTTAATAGTCTTAAAAGCAGTGCTTATGCACTATTATCTTAGTGTCCAAAAAATCACCGTTTGCTGAACACGCATTAACTGTTACTTATAACAAACTATTTTCTTTTTGGTGCCTCTTCCTTCTCCATAAA
>CANQXU010000083.1 GCA_947627865.1 uncultured Paenochrobactrum sp.
GCGACAGATCTACTACTAGATCATCAACCATTACCACCCCCTAATATTTAAATCCCTCAATTTAAACTGTACAGTTGTGATCAAAGTAAAGTGTAAATTGTGACTCACTTGCCCCTATATTGCTTTATAATAGCCATATTTCATAAAGATGCGCATTCTATTTTGTCGCAGTATCGAATAAATAGAGTTAAAAGATGTACTACGAATTCATTTGCGGCAAAGTGCTGCTTTCGATAGTATCAAAAACAACAATCGATAAACCTTAAGCTGAGCACCCTGAAGAGAGTAGTTTATGTCCTTGATTTCCAATGTATTGCCGCTCATTACTGATAGCTGGCTGCATCAAGCACCAAATGATTTATGGCTGGCATGCACTGCATTATTAATGCGTGACAATCAGAATAATCCTTATGCCGGCCGCACTATGGAACTCACTGTTGATCTGCCCTATCTTGTTACATCTTTTCCCAGTGGACACGAGTTCAGCTCAATAGCTGATGATCATCCGGCCCTTGAATTCAAGAGCAAATACAATATTTTTGCTATTACTATGCCTAATGGCTCATTGGATGACCTTAAAATTGTTGAAGGCATGAATGAAAAAGGGTTGACCTATAGTGTTTTAGCCTACGCGGCAGCCTCTGGCCCTGCAGATAAATCGGCTAAAAACCGTAAAATGCTATCGGCTATTGACCTTGGCGCATGGGTATTGTCGCAATTCGAAACAACGGATGAAGTCAAGGAAGCTTTAGCACATAAGACTGTCCTGCTTACGCGGCTGGCACCGCTGCACGGAATAATCACCCCGTTTCACTTCGTGCTCCATGACCGAGCGGGAAAATCAATTGTCATCGAATTTTCCAATGAAAAACAAAATATCTATGACAACCCAGTACATGTGATGACCAATGGGCCTGATTTTCAATGGCATCTCACAAATATGAATAATTATTCCTTTCTTACAAATCTTGATCAATCAACAGGTAAGATTGGTGACCTTGAGCTTGCACAGCCAGATTCAGGCATAGCAACAGCTGGGCTCCCCTCTTCCAACACCTCTGTGGGACGTTTTGTTCGTGCTGCTTATTATGCAAATTTTGCAGAAAGAGTGTCACCGGACAAAGCAATCAAAGTACTAGCTCATGTAATGAATAACTTCGACCGCCCGCGCGCAATTAGCATAGATTCCAAATCATCAGCCGGTTTACAATTTGACGGCATTAATACAGATGATGGCTTTGACTATAAAACCGAATATACATGCTGGACAGTATTGGGTGATCTGAACCAAAATCAATTCTACATTCGTACTTACGATTCCATAAACTTCATACGCTTTGATCTTGCCAAGCTTTTTGCTCAATCAGAGATGAAAGTCATGCCTCTCGATGCAATCGCTAAGGCTGAAACACTTGATGTAACAGATTTATTACTCGCGCAGGGTAAAAAATAATACCAGTAATTACCTAGCGTAAATATCGATCAATATCGCCGTTATAATCTTTATAGCGGCGATATTATTTGTTTATAAAGATACAAAATCTTAAAATATATGACTTTTCTTGATCGACTTTTTAGCTATGCGCTCAGCCGTTAAAGAATACAAGTTCAATACATCCTCGTGGGTTTCAAACAATGCTTTCATAGCGCCCCCCTTTGTCAGCATACTGCCATCATAATCAGCTGGTTTTTGGGAAGTTGTGTGCATATTGGGCAAGTTCTTTAGAAGTGTGGCTGTCTGTAAAATTGAATCTTTACAAGGTACAACACCTTCCTGATCTGCAGCAGCGGCTAAACTTGTAATATCATCGCAAATTCTCTCTGCAGCTGCGATTGCCGGCAACCACGCTCTTGCATCAGTACTGACAGGAGGTGGCTCGGCTAATGCTTGCTGCAAATGAACCCTGAGATCTGATAATTTCTTATAAGCATCGCGTCTAAAATCAACACTATTATCAATAGCAGGCGAACTATTACCGGCTGTTTTTGATGGTGCACTTGCAATATTATCCAAATAAGATGCAAGTACTGCAATTATATCTTGATATGCCTCACGAATTGAAGGCACTGTTGTTTTGGGCCAAATAAGATAGCCAAAGATTAAAACAACGGCTGCTCCCATAATCGTATCAGCCACTCGTTGCATGCCATAATCAACGGTAGGCCCGGGAACGAGCAAATCCATCAGAATAAGCACAAGAGGCGTCATTGCTGCACATTGCCAAGCATAACTTTTCAGGCTGGCCCATGGTATTAAGACTGCAAAAAACGCAACAACAGCGACCAGCCACATATCTTTCGGCATGACTGTAAACATCAAGGCAGCAACAATAACACCTGCGGCCGTTCCAAAGCTTCTATGCAACGCTCTGACATAGACAGAACCGGCATCAGTCTTCATGATAACCGCTACCGTAAGTGGCAGCCAGTATGAACGCTGACCAGGAACAACTTTTTCTGCCAGTAATGCTAGAAACATACAGAGTGTTAAACGTATCGTATTTCGAATAACTTTGGGCCCAATAATTAGTTGTTGCTTTAAAAAAGCAATATTGGTAATATTATGAATGATAGCTGAGAGGGGAATGGTTGTGTGAGTTGAAAATTTTGTTGTGCCGTATTGGAAGACAATCTGCGAGAGACTTTGAATATTATAGATCATAATATCGCTATTCTGCTCTGCAGGCATCGCAGTATCCATTGGCGCTTTGAACAAAATAGCCGCGCTCATTTTATCCAACCAAGCTGCAGCTAGTTTCAAGTCATCCGCTTTATGCCTGTTGGATGCAAGCAAGCTCATAATACGATCAGTGATCGCTAAAATTTGAGCGACCTGATCACTATTTCTGGTACGTCCATCCTGATGCGATTGATCATGAATTAAAGCCTGATAGGCGGCTGATTGCGCAGACACCACAGCACGTCTGGCATTTTCAAGTGTAGTTTTATCAACACTCTCATCTGCTGTTAAGTTTGTTAATTTGGATAATATCCCAAATAGATGTGACAGCAGTTCCCGTTCCGGTCGATTGGGATAAAAAAGCGCTTCAATCTCAAGTAGTAAAGCAGAAAAAAGAGCACCAAGCATGAAGCAAAATGGCATCAGCCATATAGAGGCGCTAGACGGTGCATGGGAAGAAATCACCGTCATAATAAGCAGTTGCATAGCGCTGAGAGAAAAAACCGCGCCGTAACCACTGATTAATCCAGATGCAAAAGCAACGAAGGTAACACCAACCAAAGTGAACAAGCCATGCCCTGCAAGTGTTCCGCCCAATAAATAGCCCAACATACCAAAAGGTGTCAGGATGAGAAGTCGATGGAAACGGGCATGATAAGGATCTGTGCCAAGCAAGGACAAAGTCGTTAAGAAGCCACCAAGGCAAATGACGATTGCCACAGACATCTGACCACTCAAGAACCCAAAAATGAGCGGAACACAGGTCACAAGCGCCATTCGGATTGATTGGCGCCATGGTTTTGAAGTAACCGGCGCCGACTTTGCGATATTAAGTAACCATTGTGCAGGAGAAAACGACATTACCTTGACCGGAATAGAGTAAAAATGATTTTGCTTTCATATCAATCAGCAAATCAGATGATTGATACATCTTACATGAAATTTATTAAATTTTCTAAAAAGTATAAATATTGCACTGATACTATTGAGCCAATCCAAAACGAATAGACTCAATAGTATAAAATCAGCAAATTTTATTTTGAATTATAGCTTTGACACTCGGTCAAGTGCCGCAGAAAAACCTTTTAAAGAAACGGGTAGTGTCATTTCACGTCCGTCAACACTAGCTGACTTGAGCTTCAATGCTTGCCCTGCCTGTGATGCAGCCACATTTTTTGCATCGAGCTGAATTGGAAGAATACACCCAGCAGGCAAGCAAGTTGAAAAAGCAATCGCCGGCAACTCTGCCTGATCATCAATCTGCAACTTAACACCTTCACTTAACTTCAATCCAAATGGCATAACCGCAATGCCTGAG
This sequence comes from uncultured Paenochrobactrum sp., assembly GCA_947627865.1. Lineage (GTDB taxonomy): Bacteria > Pseudomonadota > Alphaproteobacteria > Rhizobiales > Rhizobiaceae > Paenochrobactrum. Next base: position 3,999 of record CANQXU010000083.1, read on the forward strand.
ACCCCGCCTTCAGAATTAGGCTGGAATTCAACCGCTAGCACCCGCTGGCCATTTTGCTGTTGTTGCTGTTGTGAAATTGCGCATTGTTTAACGTTATTCACAACTTGACATTGAACTGTCCAATCCTGATAGGTTTCACGCAATGATGAAGCACCACCAGGTAATTCTGCCTTTTCTTGCGCCATTACCGGAAAGGTACTCAAACCCATTGAAATAAAAAGCAATCCAACAAAATTATTAAGTTTCATAATCACCATCACAAGGATCTGAGTAATATTAAAATCGGCTTATCCTGTTTATAGGAATACTCATCAGATTATAGGCAAAAAACCCTTATTAAAAGAGCATAATAGTTTTAAAATATCAATTTAAGTCTATCAAAACGCCCCATAACCTCCTTCTAAATTAAGCTTTAAAACTCAATGACAATAAATTATATTTTTGGATATTAGGTGCATATCATGCTTTATTCTCCAACTATCAGAACAGATAAACTGGCATGATCAGTTTTCAGTTGCTAAAGCTTTTTGAAAGATACTAATGGGTACCTGCGTTTAGGAGCCCGCAGGAGCATTGAATGAACAAAAAAATATTCTTATCAGTCGGCGAATGTATGATTGAAATGTCTTCACTCGTAGACAATGAGTTTCAGTTGAACTTCGCTGGCGATACATTCAATACAGCATGGTACACGCGCGCTTGTCTGCCTATGGATCAATGGGACGTTTCCTATTTCACGCGTATTGGAACTGATGACTTTTCACTCAAAATGAAATCCTTTTTCAATGCAAATCACATTGACACACGGTTTATTCAAGAAGACCCTGTTCGACAGCCCGGTCTCTATTTAATTGAGGTTAAAGATGGTGAGCGGCACTTTACCTATTGGCGCGATCAATCTGCTGCAAAACGTTTAGCCGAAGATACGGTTTTGTTAGAACAAGCCTTTTCACAGGCAGATGTTATATATTTCTCCGCAATTACTTTAGCTATATTACTACCCGAACATCGCGATCACTTTATCAAGCTGGTAAAAAAAGCTCGGGAAAGCGGCAAGACTACCGTCTTTGATACCAATATCCGATTACGTCTCTGGCAGTCACGAGATGAGCTAAAGCGCATAACAATGCAAGCTGCCAATGCTGCGGAAATTGTGCTGCCAAGCTTTGATGATGAGGCTAAAATTTTCGGTGATCTTACACTAGAAGACTGCGCACAGCGTTATCTTAGTGCTGGTGCCTCAATGGTAGTTCTAAAAAATGGTGGCGATGCTATGCTCGTCGCCGATGGAAAAAGCACTCAATATTTCTCGGATTTTGAACAATTAAAGCCACTGGATACAACTGGGGCTGGCGACTCTTTCAATGGAGGCTTTTTAGCAGCCCTGCTGACAGGTCATAACGTTGAAACAGCAATGATAAATGGCCACAATGTTGCTTCTCAAGTTGTCATGCAACGCGGCGCCCTCATGCCCATGCACGAAATCAAACTGACAACCAGCGCAGAATAATAGCCATAGATACACAGAGCTAACATCCAATTTACATGATGCAAATTGCATCATGTAAATCTATAGTAATAGCGTAATACGCTTTAAACATATCGCTCTTCTTTAAAAATTGCATAAGCAATAAAAGCAACAACCATCATAACGCCAAGATACCAAAACGGTGCCATAGGGTTTTTATTGGTTATATCCAGCAGCCATGTCACAACGATTTGTGCTGTACCACCAAAAATCGTAACACCAATCCCATAGGTCATTGCAGTTGCCGAGGCACGTACGGATCGTGGAAAAGCCTCCATGATGATCAGCAAACCTGTAGTCAACAACGCACCAAGTGATGCAATGGCAACAAGAAGACTAATGAAAAATGGCCAAAACTGCGTCACGAACTCAAAACTAAGCCATGAAGAAACCAAGCCAACAACGATTATCGCCAATGCAAAAGGCTTGCGTTTGTCCAATCTGTCACAAGCCAAACCAGCCAGAAGCGCGAATATAATCATGACAATACTGGTTGCCGCACTAATCATATAGGACATTGTCGGGTCCATATCTGTCACTGTTTTAAGATAGGTCGGCATATAAAAGACCATGATATACATGAGCAAAGTCATCGGCATGACCATAAAGATTGCAATGATAAAGGGACGAAAATGATTGCTGAGAAGTTCCTTTATCGGATTGTGCCCACTGTCTTTTCCAGACTGTTCCGCGCCGATAAACGTCTCATTAATATGTGCACGAATGTAAAGCCCAACAGGAATAATCAGCAAGCCAAAAATGAATGGTACACGCCAGCCCCAGCTATGCAAGGCCTCTTCTGACAGATAATAGGTCAGTCCGGCACCAAATAAGGCGCCACACATTGAGCTCAAGCCCTGACCGATAAATTGCCAGCTAACAAAGAATCCTCGCTCGTTCTTTCCCGCAGATTCCATCAGCAGCGTCGTTGCGGCTCCAATCTCACCACCAGCTGAAAAACCTTGCAGCAACCTGCCAAGTACGATCATCAGAGGCGCCGCCCAGCCAATGCTCTCATAAGGCGGGGCAAAGCCTATTAATGCACCACCAACAGCCATTAAAATAATTGTGAGTAGCATTGCAGATTTACGGCCTCTTCTATCTGCATAGGCACCTATTATGATGCTGCCCAGAGGGCGCATAAGAAAACCGACACCAAATACAGATACAGCAATTAGCAATGATGCGAGCGGATTATCTGTAGGGAAAAAGACACGCCCGATAATTGCAGCAAAGAAGCTATAAACTGTAAAATCAAATATCTCTAGAAAATTACCGACACCAGCGGCTGCAATAAGCTTCGTCTTTTCGGCGCGAGTTTTAAGACCTATCTCACCAGTCTCATCACCCATCAGAATATTCGTTTTTGTCATTATTTTTCTCGCTATGGAGGAAAAGTTAACAGAAATCTATATATTTATCGATAAATACATTAGCGACAAAAGAACCGTAAATTTCAAGCAGGAATGTGTCAATCACATTCAGGACAGAACAAAAGCGGTCAGAATAAACTATAGGCAATTTATAACTGCATTAAAACAGGGGCACGCTATGTATGATTACTGTCTGGTTGGCGGAGGGATTGTCGGCCTGGCAACAGCGCTGACGATTATTAACAAGAAACCTGATGCTCGTATTCTGGTTTTTGAAAAGGAAAAGCGCTTAGCCGCACATCAGACCAGTCATAATAGCGGTGTCATACATGCCGGAATTTACTACCCTCCAAAAAGCTTTAAAGCAGAATTGTGCCGTGCTGGAGAACGGGCCACGAAAGCATTTTGTGAAGAAAATGGCATCAAATATTTAACACCTGGGAAATTGGTTGTTGCAACCAATGAAGCAGAGCTTCAAAAACTAGATGTTTTACAATCCAATGCCGCTCTCAACAGCATTCATTGCAAGCGCTTAACGAGTAGCGCACTCAAAGAACTGGAGCCAGCTATCACCGGCATTGCAGCCCTACAAGTCGAACAGAGCGGTATAGTTGACTATGCAGAAATCGCCAAAGCTATGGCAAGACTAATCACGAATGCTGGCGGGCAGATTATACTTAATCAAAATATCACGCATTTTGAAGAACGAAATGATTGCATTCGCATCCACAGTGATAAAGATGTCTGGGAAAGCAACTATGCAATTGCTTGCGCTGGCTTGCAAGCAGATCGGCTTGCGGCACGTTCCGGTTTAAATGCTGACTTTCAAATCATTCCCTTTCGCGGTGAATATTACGCATTGCGACCTGAGCTGAACAATTTGACAAACCATATGATTTATCCGGTGCCTGATCCCTCCATGCCATTTTTAGGCATACACCTTACACCAATGATTAATGGACAGCTTACCGTCGGCCCCAATGCAGTATTAGGGCTTTCGCGTGAAGGGTACCCCAAATTCTCCGCTAATATAAGTGATATTACAACATATCTTCGCTTTCCCGGCTTTTGGAAAGTTATCGCATCGCATTTCGGCTCAGGCTTGTCAGAAATGAAGGATTCACTTTTTAAAAGCAGCTATCTGGAAAAATGCCGTAAATATTGTCCTTCACTCACTATGGATGATTTAACACCTTATCGCGCAGGAATAAGAGCACAAGCTGTTACTAAAGAAGGCAAACTTATTCATGATTTTAAATTTTTAAGAACTGCCCGTTCTTTGCATATTTGTAATGCGCCTTCTCCTGCAGCAACATCTGCCATTCCCATTGGCAAGCTAATTTATGAAGAGCTGCATCAGGCTATTTAAACCTACTCTGATTAAAACAAATTTGGCCTCAGAATAGACTATGAATCTTAATTAAATAAATTCGTTATATTTGATTGAGATCAATGTTTATTGTACTATTGATGTATAGAACTTAGAAATCTTTACAGCCTATCTCGCTTAAACAATTATATCCGCAATTTGCACAGGACCGTTACATATGAGAAAAACTCTTCTCGCCCTCAGTTTCATAACCTTGCTATCAGGTGCTGCACAAGCTTCATCGGTGAATGCAGAGATAGGCTTGTTATCATGTGATGTATCAGCTGGTATCGGCCTGATCATCAAGCAAAGCCAAACTCTGAATTGTACATTCACATCAGGACAAGGCGCGGTACAAAATTACTCCGGTAGTATTACTGAATACGGCATTGAGCTTGGTGAAGTAGAAGCAGCAGAAATGACCTGGACTGTGCTAGCTGCTACAACAACTGTTGAACCGGGTGCATTGCAGGGCGATTATGCAGGTGTCAATGCTGATGCCAGTCTGAATGTTGGCGCTGGTGTCAATTTACTGGTGGGCGGATTGGACAAATCCTTTACTTTGCAACCGCTCTCGGTTGACACTGAAAAAGGAACTTCCCTTTCAGCCGGCGTAACGACAATGTCACTTGTTTATAATCCATAAAATCTCATAGCTTCATAACCTCCGTCGGTTTACTGATGACTGGCGGAGGTTATTGCATGCTAGGTCTGAGCAATAGAATGATTATGACGTAGGGATAATACTTAAATCCCCGTGAGCTACAGCGCGTTGCGAGATGATTGCATCCGAAAACTCTTTTATTGCTTTGACTTCTCCGCGCAACAAGCTCACCTCAAGACAATATCCCTGATCGAGATGCACATGCATTGAAGCAATTGTCATATCGTGATGATCATGATGCGTTGATGTTAACCGCTTGGCCAAATCTCGCGCCTCATGCTCATAAACATAACTTAAAACGCCAACACAATCGGTCAACTTATTTGCTTCGATGAGATCTTCCTTCATACCAGCGCGGGCGAGATCGCGTATAGCCTCCGAGCGGTTTTTGTAACCTCTATGCTCGATCATATGATCAAGTTGCTCCATAAGGTCATCATCAATGGTAATGGTAATTCGCTGCATTTACTCTGAGCCTTATAAATTTTAACGATCAAGCGAGAATAGATTTAGAGCTATAAAACCTGCCTATGCAATAAACCATACTAAAACTTGATCAAATATCCAACTTCGTTATGAACCTGTCATATCCTTATGCGAGTCATAAAAACAGACAGTTAGGGCAAATTTGGATTGGTTTGTGTTTTACTATAAATATAATTTAATTTCTAAAAACTAAAGAATACTATACTAACGCGTTGCACCGCATATTATCACCAACATAAAGCTACATTGACAATGGATCAGACCCTTCTCGTTTTTCTTCTCGTTTATCTCGTAATGGGACTGGGCAAACTGCCGGGCTTTAAAGTTGATCGTACAGGCGCAGCGGTCATTGGCATGCTGGCGATGATTGTGATTGGCAGCATCAGCGGCAAAGCCGCATGGGATGCGATAGATTATAGCACTATCGGCCTGCTTTTTGGCCTGATGATTGTCTCATCCGCCTTTTCAGTCTCCGGCTTTTATGGATGGGCAGCAACAAGAGTTGCAGACCTGCCGCTTTCACCACCATTATTGGCAGCTGTTCTTATTGTTGTCGGCGCAGGACTTTCAGCAGTTCTCACCAAAGATGTGGTTGCGGTTGCCATGGTGCCGCTGCTGGTGTCGGTAACTTTGGCCCGTTCGCTTAATCCGGTGCCGTTTCTGCTGGCATTCTGCTTTGCCGTGAATACCGGCTCGACTGCAACACTGATTGGCAGTCCGCAAAATATGATTACAGCGCAAACGCTGAATATTTCCTTCAATGGCTTTTTAGGCGCAACCGGTATTCCGGCCCTCCTTTCATTGCCAATCGTCTGGGCGCTGGTCTCTTATATCTATCGCGGTCGCTGGGAACTGGTCAAATCAGCTGACAATAGCAATATGAAGGCGCCAAGCGTGCCGCCGCTTGATAAGATTGAAACCGCCAAAGCCATTATTATAGCGACTGCGGTTGTTGCTGCTTTTGTCTTCAGCAGCTGGCCGCATGAAATTATTGCTCTGGCCGCTGGCAGCGCCTTGCTTATTAGTCGTCGTGTATCATCCCACAATGTCCTTAAAGACGTTGACATTGACCTTCTGCTGCTTATTTCCGGTTTGTTTGTCGTTAATGCGGCCATGGCTGCGACTGGCTTGCCACAAGAAGTTCTCAGCCATTTGCGAAGCTATGGTTTAAATCTGGATGATCCGCTGTCGCTTTATGTTGTTGGCGGCTTCCTGAGCAATCTGGTCGGCAATAATCCGGCGGTGATGCTGCTGGTGCCATATGTCAATCCAAGCCTTGATCCGGACGCTCTGACAGCCGCGTTGGTGCTGGGCACCGGATTTTCCAGCAATATGATTATTTTCGGCAGCCTCGCCGGCATCATCACCGTGGAACAGGCAGCACTTTGCGGCATTAAAATCTCATTCATGGAGTTTTTCAAAGCCGGCATCATGGTAACAATTCTCACTATGATCTTGGCAGGCATCTGGATAGGCTTTCTAGCCCATATGTAAGCAATATATAAGCTACATCAATTATACTTGAGAGCTCTAATAAACACTGGGAGAGCCTATCTTTATATTGAATCAAGTATTGTCAACATAACTACACTAACCTATGATTTAGACAGCATGTGGGAGATATGTACACTTCTATAAAAGTGCCTTTTGACGTGAGCCCCAATGCTCCTCCATTTTTCAGGAGAGTCTTAG